>CAMXIK010000004.1 GCA_947243855.1 uncultured Lachnospiraceae bacterium
GTAAACTGTAATGCTCGATAAAACAGGCGATTGCGAAACTCAAATAAAGTTAATGGAATTGCACAAACAGCATAATCAACGCAGGCACGCTTTCGCTCCGTTCCAAACGTAGCGGTACTAGGTTCGAAAGTACCTCACCAAGTACCAACGTTTTCCAAGGGCCTGCTAATAATTATGCTGCTTGCACAATTATTACAGCGTTAAAAAGAGTTTTGCAATTGCCTAAACCAGATATAACATAAACAAAAAAGAAACACAATGGCAGAGGCGAAATTAGAATGTAGAAAAATAGTAGACGGTATAGCGACAACCAGCAAAAAACAACAAGATATAGAATAAAACAGGAAAAAAGAAAAAAGGAGACACAAGATATGGTTTGTGCAGTTTGGCCATATGGTATATTTTCTGCCGGAGACAACAGTGGGGAAAAGCGCATACAAAATGGTTTGACAAACGACCGGAAATTGACTATAGTAATAAGTAATTGTAAAAGGCTGTGACAGAGAGGAGTACACAGGAACCGCCGCCAGAGAGAGAAATCATAAGCTGGGAGATTTCTTCGGAGAGGGAATGTGGAAGGTGGCTTTGGAGCCGGGATGCAGAAACGTTTTTGCGGCAGTTTTGCAAAAGGAGGAAGTAAGCGTCCCCGAGTGATCCCCGTTAGCGGATAGAATCCAGATGGCAACCGTCATGGATTCATAGAGTGATAAATGAAGGTGGCACCGCGCATATGCGCCCTTTGTCGAGAAATCGGCAGAGGGCGTTTCGTATTATATTAAAGGAGGAAACCATGAGCAGAGAACTTGCAAAAACTTACGATCCGAAAGGGATCGAGGACAGATTGTATCAGAAGTGGCTGGATCAAAAGTATTTCCACGCCGAGGTGGACAGGACAAAGAAGCCTTTTACCATCGTTATTCCCCCGCCAAACATCACGGGGCAGCTTCACATGGGGCATGCCCTTGACGAGACCATGCAGGATATTCTGATCCGCTATAAGAGGATGCAGGGGTACAATGCCCTTTGGCAGCCGGGGACGGATCACGCCTCCATATCCACGGAAGTAAAAATCATCGAAAAGCTCAAGGACGAGGGAACTTCCAAGGAAGAGCTGGGCCGGGAAGGATTTCTTAAGCGTGCATGGGACTGGAAGAAGGAGTACGGTGGCAGAATTGTGTCACAGCTTAAAAAACTGGGTTCTTCCTGCGATTGGGACAGGGAGCGGTTTACTATGGACGAGGGCTGTAACAAGGCGGTTACGGAAGTGTTTTGCAGGATGCATGAGAAAGGCTGGATCTATAGGGGCAGCCGCATCATCAACTGGTGTCCAGTATGTAATACCTCGATCTCGGATGCGGAGGTGGAGTACGAGGAGCAGGCGGGGCATTTTTGGCATATCAAATATCCGCTTGTGGATGAGAACGGGCAGCCTAGCAAGACGGAGTTTTTGGAGTTTGCAACCACCCGTCCGGAAACGATGCTTGGCGATACGGCGGTGGCGGTGAATCCGAATGATGAGAGATATACCTATTTAAAGGGGAGACAGGTGTGGCTTCCGATTGTAGGGAAAGCGATTCCCGTAGTGGAAGATGATTATGTAGATATGGAGTTTGGGACTGGCGTCGTGAAGATCACGCCCGCCCACGACCCCAATGATTTCGAGGTGGGAAAACGCCATAACCTGCCGGAAGTCAATATTTTAAACGACGACGCTACCATCAACAAAAATGGCGGCAAATATGAGGGACTTGACCGCTACGAAGCGAGGAAGCGGATTGTGGAGGAGTTGGAACAGGAAGGGCTTCTGGTACGCATTGAAGACTACTCCCATAATGTGGGAACCCATGACCGCTGTGGGACAACCATCGAGCCTATGATCAAACAGCAGTGGTTTGTGAAAATGGACGAACTGATCAGGCCCGCAGTGGAGGCGGTGAAAAAAGGCGAGATTAAGCTGATCCCTGAGCGCATGGAAAAGATTTACTTTAACTGGACGGACAATATCCGCGACTGGTGCATCAGCCGCCAGCTCTGGTGGGGACACCGGATTCCGGCTTATTACTGCGATAAGTGCGGAGAGATCGTAGTGGACAAGGATATGCCCCAGGTCTGCCCGAAATGCGGCGAGGCGCATTTTACGCAGGACCCCGATGTGTTAGATACTTGGTTTTCCTCAGCATTATGGCCTTTTTCCACGTTGGGCTGGCCGGAAAAGACAGAGGAATTAGACTATTTTTATCCTACGGACGTGTTGGTGACGGGCTACGATATTATTTTCTTCTGGGTGATCCGCATGGTATTTTCCGGCTATGAGCAGATGGGGGAGAAGCCTTTTAAGACGGTGCTGTTTCATGGTCTCGTGCGGGATTCGCAGGGGCGTAAGATGAGCAAGTCCCTCGGTAACGGCATCGATCCGCTGGAGATCATTGACCAGTACGGCGCGGACGCTCTGCGTCTCATGCTGATGACGGGCAATGCGCCCGGAAACGATATGCGTTTCTACCATGAGAGAGTGGAAGCCAGCCGTAATTTTGCAAATAAAGTCTGGAACGCCTCCCGTTTCATCATGATGAATATGGATCAGGAGGAGGAAAAAACCGGGAAGCGCGGCTGGGAGGTGTCCTATGATGAGGTGAAGAACAGCCTTTATCCGGTGGATAAGTGGATACTTTCTAAACTAAATACGCTGGTAAAAGAAGTGACGGACAATATGGACAGTTTTGAGCTGGGGATCGCCGTGCAGAAGGTCTATGACTTTATCTGGGACGAGTTTTGCGATTGGTATATTGAGATGGTGAAACCCCGCCTCTACAGTACGGCAGCAGGGGAGGAAGACGGGAAACGGGCGGCTTTGTGGACGCTGCAGAATGTATTGATAGACGCGTTAAAGCTGCTGCATCCCTATATGCCTTTTATTACCGAGGAGATTTTCTGCACGCTGCAGACAAAGGAAGAGTCCATTATGATCTCCGATTGGCCTGTGTTTATGCGGGAAAGGGCCTTTGAGGCGGAAGAAACGGCCATTGAACTGATGAAGGAAGCGGTGCGGGGCATCCGTAACGTGCGCACGCAGATGAATGTGGCGCCCGGCAAAAAGGCGGCTGTCTTTGTGGTCAGCGAAAACGAGGGCGTGCGCCGGATATTCGAGGAGGGCAGGCAGTTCTTCACAGCTCTGGCGGCGGCTTCGGAGCTTAAAGTTCAGGCGGACAAGAGCGGTATCGACGATAGCGCCGTGTCTGTGGTGATTCAGGGCGCTACCGTTTATATTCCTTTTGAGGAATTGGTTGATATCGGGCAGGAGATCGAGCGTTTGAAGAAAGAACAGAAGCGGCTGGAAGGAGAACTCGCCCGCGTGCAGGGAATGCTTGGCAATGAGAGGTTCATGGCCAAGGCGCCGGAGCAGAAAGTGGCCGAGGAACGTGCGAAGCTGGAAAAGTATACCCAGATGAAGGCGCAGGTGGAGGAGCGGCTTGCGCAGTTGTGTTAATCGTTCAGCTCACGCCATTCGCAAAATTGCACCTACGGCGCTTTCCGCTGTTTTACAAAATTTATTGAATAACTACTGGAAAAGTAAGCCGATATGGTGTAAAGTGTTAGTAGGAATTGTATTTTGGGAATATATGACTTTCGCGTCATAAGATAAAGGAAGGGAGGTGAGTCACGTGGCAGAAGTCAATCTATCGTCAGAACAGCTGGATAAACTGAAAGCGGCGATGGCCAGAGTGAAGAGTCAGAGTGCGCAGACAGCACAACCGGCAGCGTCACAACAGACGCCGGCACAACCGGCAGCGCCTAAGCAGGCGGCAGATCTGAAAGAAGCGTTGGCGGCAGCAACAGCGGCTGATACGGCTGTTGCGGTAGAGACGCAGTTGCCTCCCGTTGAAACGAATTTGGCGGAAGGTACTTATCTGCGGGTGGAAGAAGACGAGATGGCAGCGTGGCTCTACCTTGCGCCGCCGAAAGAGGGGCAGACTTACACAAAACGTGAGCTGGAAAGCTACTTGGAACAGAATGGTGTGGTTAAGGGATATCACAGTTCCAATCTTTCCGCCATGATTAAGAAAAAGGTTTATGACAGGGAAATTCTGGTGGCCAGAGGGGCTGAGATCAAACCCGGCACAGACGGATGGTTTGAGTATCTTTTCTCCCCGGAGGAACATTGCGGGCCGAAAGTAAACGATGACGGTTCGGTAGATTATTCTAGTATGAGCGCGCTGCAGAACGTGCATAAGGGCGATAAAGTTGCCATCTATCACTATGCGGAGCAGGGTGAGAACGGCTATACCGTTACGGGCGGCGAGATGAAAGCAGCTCCCGTGAGGGATCTGCCTCCCATGAGGGGTAAGGGTATTACCAGAGAAAACGGCATATACTATGCGCAGAGCGACGGCAAGATCGAAGTAAAGGACGGTAAGATCGACATTCAGAATGTCCATGAGATCATGGGAGATGTGGATGCGATCATCGGTAAGATAGAGTTTTTCGGGGATATTATCATCAACGGCAATGTGGAAGGCGGTATTGTGATCCGCGCCGGACGTAATATTGAAATTCACGGAACGACGGGAGCGGCGACGCTGTTTGCGGGCGGCGACGTGATGCTGTCGCGCGGTATTCAGGGCGGCGGAAAGATTTCCGCAAGGGGCAATGTTTATGCGGAGTTTATTGAGAATACCACGGTGGAAGCAGGCGGTCTGGTACAGTCCAATGTTATCCTGAACGCGAAGGTGAACGCGAAGGATAAGGTGATTACGACGGGTAAGAGGGGTGCGATTATCGGCGGTTACACCCATGCCCTTAAGAGTATCGAAGTGATGACGGCCGGCAATGATGTGGAGCTGAAAACCGTGTTGCACTGCGGTTATGAGCCGGAGGCTTTTGACAAGCTTTTGGAGGCGAGACGTAAGGAGACAGAACTCAAAGAGCGGCTTTCGAAGCTGGTGGACACCATGACGGAGGCGCTGCGTGAGAAGCGAATGCGGGGTGCGAGTACGTCTAGGAATACGGAGGCCAGCCTTTTGGAGTGGAACCGTTTGAAGGACGAATACTTTGCGGAGCTTGATAAGGTTGGAAAAGAGCGCGAGGAGCTGGAAACCACGATGGAGGAAGGGAAAGAATCCTACATTAAGGTGGATGGGAATATTTACCGTAATGTGGTGATCAGTATCAATGCCGAACAGATGACGCTTGACCGCAATACCTGTTTTATGAGGTATTCCGCAGACAAGGGCGTGATAGAAGGCACTGTGATTGTGCACGGCTGACGGATATGGACGGAAAGATGGAAGAGGCGTTTGACACATACGGGGCGGCGGAGAATTATATCAACGCCACCCCTAAATTTACGAAAAAAAACAGCAGGGAAGACACTGCGCGGTTCTGGGAATTTCTGGGATATCCGGCCAGACAGTGCAAGGTCTTACATGTAGCAGGCACAAACGGAAAAGGTTCCGTTTGTGCTTATTTGTGTTCTGTTTTGCATAAGGCTGGCATTTCCTGCGGCATGTTTACGTCTCCCCACCTTGTTACGATGCGGGAGCGGTTTTTGCTTGATGGGGAAATGATTTCCGAGGAGGAGTTTTTGGAGGCGTTTCATGTGGTGATGGAGGGGGTAAAAAGCTTCTCGCCCGGCGCATATCATCCGACTTTTTTTGAATTTTTGTTTTTTATGGCGATGGTCGTGTTTGAAAAATACCGCGTGGAGTATGCGGTTTTGGAGACGGGACTTGGCGGACGGCTGGACGCTACCAATGTGGTGGATGAAAAAAAAGTGTGTATTTTAACTTCAATCGGGTATGATCATATGGAGTACCTTGGCGAGACATTGCCTCAGATTGCCGGGGAGAAGGCGGGGATTATGCGCCGCGGCGTTCCGGTAGTCTATCCGGATCGGTGTGAGGAAGTGACAAGAGCGATCGAGGAGTGTGCAAAAAAAATAGGAGCAAAGACCGTTCCTCTTGAGAAAACAGCGGTAAAAGAAATAAAGATTCAAAATAAAACGATTGATTTTTCTCTCCATTTACTCTATTATGATTATATTGGTTTTACTGTGTCCACTTCTGCGCTTTATCAGGTGGAGAATGCGTCGCTTGCGGTGAGGGCTTTGGAACTTTTGCAAGAGGAACGTATTACGGTGCCCGTGATGCAGGAAGGAATTCGCGAGGCGTTCTGGGAGGGCAGGATGGAGGAAGTGTTGCCGTCGGTGTATGTGGACGGCGCCCATAACGTGGATGGCATCCGCGCCTTTTTGGAGACAGTGAAGCGGCATTCCTGCACGGGAAGACGGATTCTTCTCTACTCTACGGTGCGGGATAAGCAGTACAAGGAAGCGGCGCGATTGCTTTCGCAGGCAGGACTTTTTGATAAGATTGTTCTTGCGCCTTTACAGGGGGAGCGGGCGCTTTCGCTTTCGCAGTTGACAGATTCTTTCAGGCAATATACCGGATTTGACAAAAAGGCATATGATACGACGGAGGCGGCGCTTCGGGCGCTGCTATCACAGAAGAATGACGGGGATAAGGTGTATATTGTCGGTTCATTATATTTGGTGGGTGAAGTGAAAGCCCTTTTAAGGAGCCTTAAAGATGATTAATTTTGAAGAGGAATTGAAAAAGTTCCATCCCAGTCTGGAAGTGGAGGACGCGGAGGAGGCGATCTACAATCAGGATCTGACGGATATGGCGGACCTGATGGTGAAGATTGTCAAGGAATCGAAGAAAGCAGGAGAATAGGGGATTGGCATAGATGAATTGTTATCAGTGCGGCTGTACACTGTCTGAACATGATTTTTGCACGAACTGCGGTGCCGATGTAGCCCTTTATAAAAGGATCATATATATCTCTAACCGTTTTTATAATGATGGATTGGAGCGGGCCGGCGTCAGGGATTTGACGGGTGCAATCACGAGTTTGCGGCAGAGTCTTAAATTCGATAAAAATAATGTGGAAGCCAGAAACCTTTTGGGCTTGGTTTATTTTGAGACGGGCGAGGTTGTGGCGGCCTTAAGCGAGTGGGTAATCAGTAAAAATCTGCGTCCGAAGAAAAATATTGCGGACGATTATATCAATATGATCCAGACGAACCAGAACCGTCTGGACACCATTAATCAAACCATCAAAAAATATAATCAGGCGCTTACTTACTGTAATCAGGACAGCCTTGATCTGGCGGTGATTCAGTTAAAAAAGGTGCTTTCCCTGAATCCGAAATTTATCAGGGCGCACCAGCTTCTTGCGCTTTTGTATATCAACAGTGAGGAGTGGGAGCGCGCAAAGCGGGAACTTTCCAAATGTCTGGAGATTGATACGAACAACACCGCGACCCTCCGTTATCTGAAAGAAGTGGATGAAATGCTGCTTCCGGAGGAGAATGGAAAAGGGTCTTCGAAGAAGCAGAAGAAATCGAATGAGGTGATCAAATACCAGAGTGGTAACGAGACGATCATTCAGCCGGCGAATATGAAGGAGAGCAGGGGAGTGACCTCGCTGCTCAATCTGGGAATTGGTCTGGCTATCGGTATTGCCATCGCTTTTTTTCTGATCCTGCCAGCCAGAATCCAGTCGGCAAAGGCGGGGATCGATGAGGAACTCCGTAAGGTCAGCGAACAGTCGGACTCGAAGACAGCGACGATTGACGAATTACAGCAGCAGCTTGGAGTATTACAGGCGGAGAATGAGACCTTACAGCAGGATGTAGCGGCGTATATGGGTTCGGACGACGGCACATTACAGTCGGTAGAAAGCCTGCTTCGGGCGGCTGATGCGTATTTGACGGATGCCGAAGACGTTACCACAGTGGAGGACTATCTGGATCAGATTGAAACGGAGATGGCCGAGGAGGGAGAACAGGAAAATTCGGAGGCGTTCGATAACCTTTACCATACCCTCTTAGCCTTGGTGGGGCCGCAGGTTGCGGAATCCTATGACGAGGAAGGCCATGCGGCGTTCTGGGCGGGAAATTATGAGGAGGCTATTCCGAAACTGGCAAAGGCATATCAGTATGACCCGACTAACGGACAGGCGCTCTTCGATCTGGCGAATTCTTATTACCGTTCAGGTGATGAGACGAAGGCGAAGGAGCTCTATCAGGAAGTGGTCGATCTGTTCCCTAATACGGAGAAGGCGGATAAGTCCGCGGCGACTTTGGCGCAGATAGCAGGGGCGGAGTAGACCGTACACAGAAGAAAAATGCATAAAACACAAAAGAAGACATGGCTCAAAAGGGTCATGTCTTTTTCTATGGGAAGGAGGGTTTACATAATATGGAAGAAGATTTTAAAGTGATTGACAATTACCTGATGATAAGAATGCCGGAAGAGGTAGATCACCACAAATCAGTTGACATAAGTCAAAGAGCGGACCGCTATATCGTATCAAAAAAAGTGGGCAATGTGGTGTTTGATTTTGAACGGACAACCTTTATGGACAGTTCGGGCGTGGGGATTATTCTGGGACGGTATCGGAAAATTTCCTGCTTTGGAGGGAAGGTTTATGCGGTCAATGCGGGCAGCAGGATCAGGAGACTGCTTTTGCTGTCGGGGCTTGAGAATATTGTGGAACTGATTGAACAATAAATTGTTCAATCGCGAGATTTGCGTCTGCGCGCTGCTTGACGCAAACTCGAAATAAGAGGAGGGGAAATATGATAGAAGTTACAGAAAAAAAGGATTACAGGCTGGTTACGAATGAAATGCGGCTGGAATTTGCGGCGGTGTCGGACAACGAATCTTTTGCGAGAATGGCGGTATCGGCATTTATTGCGCCCCTAAATCCTACGTTGGAGGAACTCTCCGACGTGAAAACGGCAGTATCTGAGGCGGTGACAAACGCGATTATACACGGCTACGGAAACAGGGGATGTATCACAGACCGGGTGCAGATGAACTGCGAATTAAAGGGCGACATTCTGGAGGTGGAGATCATAGACCGGGGTGTGGGAATCGAAGATGTGGACCGCGCTATGGAACCGCTCTTTACGACAAGGCCGGAGTGGGAGCGTTCCGGTATGGGGTTTGCTTTCATGGAAGCGTTTATGGACGATCTGGAAGTGGTCTCCGAGCCAGAACAGGGAACCCTTGTGCGGATGTATAAAAAAATCGGTCTGGGCGGCTGGATCGTCAGCGAGGAATAGCCCATGGAGGAAACTGCCGTATTAATTGAACGATCACAGGCGGGAGATAAAGAGGCGAGAGAGGTACTGATAGAAGAAAATTTGGGATTGGTGAGACATATTGTCAAGCGTTTTATGGGAAGGGGATATGATGCGGAGGACTTGTTCCAGATCGGATGCATCGGGCTGATTAAGGCGATCGACAAGTTTGATCTGCAGTTTGGCGTGCGTTTTTCTACCTATGCGGTGCCTATGATTCAGGGGGAAATCAAACGGTTTTTGCGGGACGACGGCATGGTGAAGGTGAGCCGTACGCTAAAGGAAAACGGATGGAAGATCAAGCAGGCCGCCGAAAGGCTTTCGCAGATCTATGGCAGGGAGGCTACCTTGCAGGAGCTTTCGGCGGAGACGGAACTGGAAATAGAAGACATTGTAATGGCGCTGGATGCCAACGTGGAGGTGGAGTCCATTTATAAGTCGGTTTACCAGTCCGACGGCAACGAGATTTATCTGGTAGATCAGATTGTGGGGGACGGCGTGGGATGCACCGCCGGGCCAGGCCGCGCGGGGGAGGATGTGGAGAAAGAAAAGATATTAAACCATATGCTTCTGGAACAGCTTTTGGAAACACTCTCGGAGACCGAGAGACAACTGATCCAGATGCGTTATTTTCAGGACAAGACCCAAGTGGAGGTGGCGAAAAGCCTCGGTATCAGTCAGGTGCAGGTGAGCCGGATGGAAAAGCGGATTTTGCTGCGGCTGCGCAGGGAAGTGGGGTGAAACGGTAAACGGATGCCGGCGCCGGGTCAAGAAGTTACGCTGTCATTACCTGTTTTTTTCCTGAAACAAAAAGGCAAGATATAACGTGCAAATTTGGTTCATATCACGAAAATTTATCTGTAGAAGCTCCTGTATATGGGCAATACGGTAACAAATGGTGTTATAGTGGATATAAAGGGCGGCTGCGCTTTCTTTCATATTACAGGCGCATTGCAGATAAGTTTCTAATGTCTTTTTGAGCTGGCTCCCATGTTCGGCGTCATACTGTTCCAACGGCAGCAGATATTTTTCGCGGCAATAGTAGTGAAACAGGGAGCCGGATATGTCGGGAAGAATAGAATAGAGGCCCAGCGATTCAAAACGAAGCATTGGGATTTGGATGTTATTATATTCAGCGGCTTTTGCCATTTTGACAACGCATTCATACTCTGAGGATAATGCGGTAACTGGTAAATCAGGAGTGTAGCAGCATAGCGTGATTCTGGTTTCCCTTGCAAGCTTTTCAAGGGATGGCGACGATTGGAACCGTCTTGTGGGAAGATAGGAGAGGATGATAACGATATGGTTTTCATGAATGATATGATGGCAGGTATAGCCATTTTGGTAAAAAAAGTATTTTAGCGTCTGGTAAATGGCTTCCTTTTCATACATGACGTGGTCTTCATGTTCTACGATCAATAGTAAAGTATAAAGACGATTCACAGGAAAATCAAAACTGATTTGTTCAGCGTGGGTATAAATTTCCTGTTCGGAAGGGAAATGACCGAGCAGCAGATTTTTAAGAAAAGTGCTCTGTCTTCCTTTTTCATTTAGCAGGATTTTCTCCATGCATTCTCTGATGACAAGGGAAAAGGCAGTCTGCTCTGGAAGGAGCAGGAGCGGCAGACCGTATTCTTCCGCGCATGCGATAATGCCGTCGGGAATCGAATCCAGAAAACGTTTTGGTTTGATACCGAGTGCGGCGACGCCGCGTTCTTTCAGTTTGGGAATCAGTTCTGCAAACTGCAGGGGTGAATCTTTGTACATATAACCAGTGGTCATTAAAAATTCATTTGCCTGTACCCAGTTTTCGATATCGGGCACTTCCATAACGTTCACGTGATTGATAATATTGTCCAGATACGCTTTCCCCGCAAGGACAATAGTTCCCTGCAAAGCATGCAAATTACAGATGTCATAAACACAAAATTGATGCTTCATAAAAATCGCCTCCCTTTGTATTATGTGAACAGATCACAAAAAAGTCAATATATATTGTGAACTATTCACATTGCAAAAGAGACAAAGTTGCTATATGGTAAAAACAGAGATAAGACAGAGACGTCCGGAAGCGGGCGCCTTTTTTTTACCGGAAAAAGAATGGAGGAGAGGCGTTATGAAGAAAAGAGCGGAAGGAAGTATTTATGAACTGGATGGTTATGTGCCTTTAAAAAAGGCGGTGCCGATCGGGATGCAGCATGTGCTGACAATGTTTGTAAATAATATCACTCCTATTTTGGTAATCGGGGCACTTTGTAATTTAACAATGGGAGAGAAAAGCATGGTGTTACAAAACGCTATGTTTATAGCAGGTATTTTTACGCTGCTGCAATGTTATAAGGTGTGGAAATTTGGCGCATCCCTCCCGATTGTGATGGGAACGAGCGCGGGTTTTATCGCGACTCTGACGGCGGCGAGCGCATTTGGGTATAACGCTGTGCTCGGGGCCTGTCTGATTGGCGGTTTGTTTGAAATTGTAGAAGGTTTTTTTGTCAAACCGCTGAAAAAATTTTTCCCGCCGATTGTCACCGGCACGGTTATTATCGCAATCGGCCTGTCCCTGATGCCAACGGGTATTAAATGGCTTGCGGGAGGCGCGGGGACGGAAGGATACGGCTCTTGGCAGAATCTGCTTGTAGGGTTTACGACCCTGCTTGTGATCGTTGTTGTAAAACAGTTTACAAAGGGTTTTACGAGTATCATCTCTATTTTGATTGGAATTGCCGTTGGTCTTGTGATGGCAGGATGCCTGGGAATGTTGGATTTCAGCGGTGTGGCTTCCGCCGCGTGGATCGGCTTTCCGCAGTTTATGCCCTTTCATTTTGAGTTTACCGGAGGGGCCATTGTACCGCTTATGGTGATGTTTGTGGTGACGGCGGTGGAGACGATTGGCGATACTTCTGCGATTTGTATGGGCGGGCTTGCAAGGGAGGCTACAGACGAGGAGCTGTCCGGTGCGGTTTTGGCGGATGGCCTTGGAAGTGCGGTTGCAGCATTGTTTGGCGTATTGCCAAACACATCCTTTAGCCAGAACGTGGGACTTGTGTGTATGACGAAGGTAGTGAATAGATTTTGCTGTGCATGCGGAGCGGTATTTTTGATATTATGCGGTTTTTGCCCGAAGTTAGGCGCTGTGTTATCCGCTATTCCCAATTGTGTTCTGGGCGGCGCTACGATACTGGCGTTTTCCATGATTGCCATCAGTGGTATGCAGATGATTTTTAAACAGGATATGAATGGCAGGAACGGCGTAATCGTTGCGCTTGCGTTAGGTCTGGGAACAGGCCTTTCGGGTTCGGGCGCATTAGAGCAGTGTCCGTATCTTGTACAATTGATCTTTTCGCAGAGCGGTATTGTAGCAGCCTTTATGATTGCCGCAGTTCTAAATATTGTACTGCCAAAGGATTTGGGAATCAAAAAACAGGAATCGTTTAAGAAAGAGGTTCCCTCTTCGGCAGCGTAAACGGTGATGTCGGAATGACAGGAAGGTATCGGTATGGATGAGATGAGACAGATCATAACAATAGACAGGATTCGCGAAGACTACCGTCTTGGAAACTATTCCGTGAGGGAATTGTGGAGCAGAATCCATAAAAAAGCTATGGAAATGCAAAGTATGAATATTTGGATACATCTTCTTTCGGCGGAGGAAATTGAGCCGCATCTTTCTTATATTGAAAGCCATAAGAGGGAAGAACTGCCGTTATGGGGAATCCCTTTTGCCATAAAGGATAATATCGATTTGGCTGGAATCCCGACGACTGCGGGATGTAAAGAATTTTCCTATCTTCCGGAAAAAAGCGCTTATGTGGTGGAGCGCCTGCTTCAGGCAGGCGCGCTCCCCATAGGAAAGACAAATATGGATCAGTTCGCAACGGGCCTTGTGGGAACCCGATCCCCCTATGGAGAAGTACATAACGCGTATCGGGAGGAGTATATCAGCGGAGGCTCCAGTTCCGGTTCGGCGGCAGCGGTAGCAAAGGGGCTTTCAGCCTTTGCTTTGGGGACGGATACGGCTGGCAGCGGACGGGTTCCGGCCTCTTTGAATCATTTGGTAGGCTGGAAGCCCTCTCTTGGGGCGTGGAGCAACAGAGGCGTAGTTCCAGCCTGTGAGAGTATTGACTGCGTGAGCGTTTTCACCAATACGGTAGACGATGCGGTACTGGTTGACGGGATTGTCCGCGGTTATGATGAAACGTATCGTTATTCTAAAAGGTCTTTGCCTGTGCGGGAAGAAGAAGCGGAAACCATTTATCTGCCGTCACTGGAACCTGTTTTTTACGGGGATGAGCAGAAACATTACCGGAGGAAATGGGATGAGACGGTCGACTATTTGCAGAAACATTATCCGAACATAAAATATCTTGATACGTCGGAGCTTTCCGAAGCGGCGGCGATTCTCTATGACGGCCCATGGGTGGCGGAGCGGTACGCGGGTCTGCGGGAATATCTGGAACGGCATGGAGATACCTTACTTCCTGTGACAGCTCAAATTATATGCGGGTCTGCAAAAAAAACACTGACGGCGGTTGATTTATTTCAAGCGCTTCATAGATTGGCGGAAATCAAACAAAAGATTCATGCCTTGCTGGAAAAGGGAGTGCTGGTATTGCCGACAAATGGAGGGACTTTTACCAGAGCCCAAGTGGATGCCGACCCGATTGGGACAAACAGTCAGATGGGGCTTTATACCAATCATTGCAATCTGCTTGATTTATGCGCCGTCAACGTGCCGGTAGGATTTGCGGATCAGAATCTGCCGATGGGAGTCACCTTATTTTCCAAATCGGGAAAAGAAGGGATGCTTGCAAAAGCTGGAAAAGAGATTGCCGTTGGAATGCAAAAATCCTATCTGGAAATAGCGGTATGCGGACTGCATATGCGTGGATTTCCTTTAGAGCAGCAACTGCTGTCGCTGGGCGCGTTCTATGAGAGGACGAGTATGACGGAGAGGAACTACCGGATGTATGAGCTGGCGACAAAGCCTGCGAAGCCGGGACTGGTGAAAAGCGAGAAAGGGGGACAGAGTCAGGAAATAGAAATATGGCGTATGCCGGAAGAAAATCTGGGTAAGTTTCTTTCTATGATTCCGTCGCCTCTGGGTCTGGGTAAAATCCACACGATAGAGGGAAAAGAGGTCATCGGTTTTATCTGTGAAGGGTATGCCGCTGCCGGAGCCAGGGAGATCACCTCATCGGGCGGGTGGAGATACCGCATTAAGCTTTTGAAGGAAGCAAAATAGAAAAAGGGATAAAAAGCCGGTGTGGAACTGGCTTTTTTCTTTCAAATAGAGTATAACATAGTAGGAGTATCTTGATACGATAAAAGGTGTGCTTTTTAGGAGAAAAACAGATCATGATTTACAGACTAGCAGAAGAAACAGATATAGATCAAATATGTGCCTTGGTTAAAAATGCAATAAAAACAATGGAGGCTCATCACATATTCCAGTGGGACGACGTATATCCGACACGGGAGGATTTCCTTGCGGACATTCAGAAACGACAGCTTTTCGTGGGTTTGGCGGACCATGAGATTGCGGTCGTTTATGTGGTGAACAAAGAGAGCGACGAGCAATATCAAAATGGCGACTGGAACTATCCCGACAGCGAATACCGCGTGATCCACAGATTGTGTGTCAATCCCGCATATCAAAACAGGGGGATTGCGAAAAGTACGCTTCTGCACATCGAAAAGGAATTGAGGGAAGCGGGGATTGAGACAATCCGTCTTGACGTATTTAGCTGCAATCCGTCAGCCCTATCCTTATATCAAAAGAATGGATATCAAAAAACGGGTCATGCCGATTGGCGGAAGGGAAGGTTTTATTTGATGGAAAAATATCTGTAACAGGCGGGGAATCAAAGGGAATTGTGCATTGAAAAGCGCGCCCGGATGTGATACAGTGAAGACGGGCGTTTTCAGCCCTCGGTTGCAAATAACAGAAACGGATAAAAAGAGGGTGGCGGCGATGGAACAGTACAAGCAGGAATTTATTGGCTTCATGGTGGAGAGTCAAGTGTTGAAGTTTGGGGATTTTACATTAAAGAGCGGTAGGAAATCCCCGTTTTTTATGAATGCAGGGGCTTATGTGACAGGCGCGCAGTTAAAGAAACTGGGCGAATACTATGCGAAAGCAATCCATGACCGCTATGGGCTGGACTTTGACGTGTTGTTCGGACCCGCATATAAGGGAATTCCGCTTTCGGTGGCGACGACGATGGCGATCAGCGAGCTATACGGAAAGGAGATCCGTTACTGCTCGAACAGAAAAGAAGTGAAAGATCACGGAGATACGGGGATTCTGCTGGGCAGCAAATTGAAAGATGGGGACAGGGTAGTGATCATCGAGGATGTGACCACTTCCGGTAAGTCCATCGAGGAGACGTTTCCCATTATCAAGGCGCAGGCGGACGTTACGGTCCGCGGGCTTATGGTTTCCTTAAACCGTATGGAAAAAGGACTTACGAGCGATAAGAGCGCACTGGAAGAAATCAAAGAGAAGTACGGTTTTGAGACGGGGGCTATCGTGAAGATGGAGGAAGTCGTAGAGTACCTTTACAAGAAACCTTATCAGGGGACAATCTATATCGACGATGAATTGAAGGGCAGGATAGACGCCTATTATGAGACCTACGGGGCAAAGTAAAAGCAGGAAGGAGCGGATAGGGATATGGAAGAGAAAACCTACAAGACAATGGGCGGATCGGGTGCGCTCAACATTACGATCGGCGTGGTAGCTTTGGTGGTAGGCGTAGCCGCAGGCGTACTGCTGATCATCAGCGGCGCGAAACTTCTGGCTGGAAGAAATAAAATCTTATTTTAAGCAGAAAGGGTATTTTCGCCTTGCGCGGGAATACCCTTTCTGCTTATGCGCGCGGTGCGGTGAGCAGAGGTAAGGAGAACAAAGATGAAAAACAATTTCATGTTTACCAATAAAGAACATACCCTGAAAGGTATTATGGCAACGATTCTCGGCGTGATTTCTCTGGCATCGTTGGCTTATATCACAATAGACAGTTACCAAAGTGCGGGAGAGGTTCCGCTTCAGTACGGGGCGGTGGCTTTTCTCACGATGATTTTTGCTTTTGTAGGAATTGTGCTTGGCGTACTTTCAAAATCGGAGCGGGATAAGTTTTATTTTTTCAGCTATTTGGGTATTGTATTAAATGTGCTGGTTCTGGCGGCGCTCAGCGTGATTTTATATGCGGGCGCCTACGCGTGACTTTGTCCGCGGAAAATCCACGCCGTTTTGGCGGCAGGGGAGGAGTGGGATGAGATGAAACAGGAAGAGCTGATTGTGGAGCGGTATGAGCTTGCGCTTACGCGGATCAAGGAAATACCGGGTGAGTCAATCTGCGGGGAAGCATACCGGGAATATTTCAGCCAGATGGCGGAGTTTGTGACGATGATGGATCAGGCGTTGTCGTTAGTAGAGAGCGGAACGCTTTTTCAAATGACGATGGAAGAGCTGCGGGAACACAATCGTCTGCTCTATGCGGATATTCTGCCGGAGCATTATGGGGAAAGCTATGCCAATCCGGAGTATGCGGTCAATCGACTTAATGAGTCAATTGGAAGGATGCTGTCTTTTCTTTATGGGGAGCTTCGCAGTATGATTCCTTCCGCCTATGAAAAAAACCGTACCTTCATGACGATACGCATGGAGCTTTTGCTGGAGGTCTATCAATCCTTTGTCTGTGCGGCCGAGGAAGGAAAAGAGCCGGATGCAGAGGCTTTGCGGCAGATTCTCTATTGGTATGTGAGCGATTATTACGAGGCGGAGTTTGAGGAAAAGTCGGAGACGCTTCTGGATGCCGACAGGGATTTTGCAAGACGCCTCATTATGGAGAGCGATTTGACCGATCTGCGTTATCTGTATTATTTCGGGGAGTATATCACGGAGAATGAGCTGGGAACGGCCGCCCATTTAAACAGTCTTTCCATGGAGAACATTCAAAAGATAGCGGACACCTACACAGAAGGGTATCGTATCGGCTTTGAGGTTACGGGGAAGGATATCTCCATCAAGGAGACGGTGGCAATCCGCTATTTTCTGGGGTTTGAGCGGGTGATCCGACAGGCGGTTCAAAATTTTGACCGAATTGGTCTGCAATCGGCCTTTTACCGGGCGGGCGCCAATATTTTCCAAGGCAGGAATGTGAATAAGAACGGCTACTGCGGCGCAAATCCTAACAAACAGTATGATTATGACCACAAGGAGGACTGGGCGCTCTTTTTGGACGGCGCTCTTGCGGGACGCAGGCTTGAAGCGGTACGGAATGTCTTTGAGAGACATAAAGAGCTGGCGGCGCTCTACGGCGGCCCGGCGGTGGTGGAGAGTTTTGGCGAGGAGCCTTTTGCGCCAGCGACAAAGAGCGCCGTCTGCCGTTTCAGTGAAAAGCAGCAGAAACTTGCGGTGGAGAACGCGGGGCAGATATCGGCCCTGCAAAATGAATACATCAAAGGGGAAGAGCACAGCTTTACGATTATCGCCTTTCCCGTACCCCAGATCGGGCCGCGCTACAAGGAAATTTTTGACGATGTGGTGCGCATCAACACCTTGGATTATCTGTTGTATCGGGATATCCAGCAGATCATCATAGACGAGCTGGACAAAGGATTGACCGTAGAAGTCAAAGGACAAGGCGAAAACCGTACGGATCTGAAAGTACAGCTTCACAGACTGGAAGACCCTGCGAAACAGACGAATTTTGAAAACTGTGTGGCGGACGTCAATATTCCAGTGGGAGAGGTGTTTACTTCGCCGAGACTGACGGGAACCGAGGGAGTTCTCCATGTGACGAGGGTATTTTTGTCGGGGCTGGAATACCGGGATCTGTGCCTGACGTTTGAAGATGGATTTGTGAGGGATTATAGCTGTAACAATTTCTCTTCCGAGGAGGAAAACCGTAAGTATATCAAGGACAATCTGCTCTTTCATCACGACGGTCTGCCCCTTGGCGAGTTTGCCATCGGTACGAACACGACGGCCTACCGGATTGCGAGAAAATATGGAATCGAGGCCAAACTGCCCATTCTGATCGCGGAGAAGACTGGCCCGCATTTTGCGCTGGGAGATACCTGTTATTCCCACGAGGAAGAGGTGAAAAGCTTTAATCCGGACGGAAAAGAGATTGTGGCCAAGGAAAATGAAGTGTCAATTTTGCGTGACACGGATGTCAGTAAGGCATATTTTCAGTGTCACACGGATATTACAATCCCCTATGACGAATTGGGAGAGCTTTCCGTGTTGACTGCCTCAGGTGAACGACGTGTGATTATCCAAAATGGTCAATTTGTGCTGCCGGGCTGTGAGGAACTGAATCGGGCGCTGGCCGAGTAAAAGATAGTTGAAAAAAGAAAGAAAATCTAGTACACTGTAGATTAAGAAAGTTTGTTTTCATACAAGATGTTGTGGTTAGGAGGGTTTTGCGAATGGCACAGGTAGGCATTGTGATGGGCAGCGATTCGGATATGCCTGTTATGGCGAAAGCGGCGGATATTCTGGAAGAGCTTGGAATTACTTATGAAATGACGATTATTTCCGCTCACAGAGAGCCAGACGTATTCTTTGAATATGCGAAGGGTGCGGAGGCAAAAGGATTTAAGGTGATTATCGCGGGAGCCGGGAAGGCGGCTCATCTGCCTGGGATGTGCGCGGCAATCTTTCCCATGCCGGTGATCGGCGTACCCATGAAGACTTCGGATTTGGGCGGGGTGGATTCCCTCTATTCTATTGTACAGATGCCTTCCGGGATTCCGGTGGCCACGGTGGCGATCGGCGGCGGGCAGAATGCGGGAATTCTTGCGGCAAAGATACTGGCCGTTTCCGATCCGGCGCTTTTGGAGCGGGTGAAGAAGTATGCGCAGAGTCTGAAAGAGAGCGTGCAGGAGAAGGATGCGAGATTGCAGGAGGTTGGCTATAAAACCTATTTAAAGGCCTGAAAGACTGATCAATAAAAAGGAGATTTGAGATGGATTACAAGACAGCGGGCGTTGACATCGAGGCGGGATACCGCTCGGTGGAACTGATGAAGCAGTATGTAAAGGGGACGATGAGGCCGGAAGTGCTTGGCGGGCTTGGCGGTTTTTCGGGCGCTTTTTCTTTGGAGAAAATCAAGCATATGGAAAAGCCGGTGCTCCTGTCCGGGACGGACGGCGTGGGCACGAAGATTCAACTGGCTTATTTGATGGATCAGCATGACACCGTGGGGATCGACTGTGTGGCCATGTGCGTTAACGACGTGGTATGCGCGGGTGCGGAACCTCTGTTTTTCTTGGATTATATCGCCTGCGGTAAAAATTATCCGGAAAAGATTGCGGCCATTGTGAAAGGCGTGGCTGAGGGCTGCAAACAGGCGGGAGCCGCGCTGGTCGGCGGAGAGACGGCGGAACATCCGGGTCTGATGCCGGAGGACGAGTATGATCTCGCCGGGTTCGCGGTAGGCGTGGCGGAAGAAAAAGACCTCATTACAGGGGCGGACGTTAAGTCTGGCGACGTGCTTGTGGGTATCGCTTCTTCGGGCGTGCACAGCAACGGTTTTTCCCTGATCAGGAAGGTGTTTGATGTGACGAAGGAAACGCTTTCCGTCTATTATGAAGAACTGGGCGCGACGCTGGGAGAGACGCTGCTTACGCCTACCAGAATTTATGTGAAGGCGCTGCAGGGGGTAAAGGCGGCAGGCGTTACTGTCAAGGGATGCAGCCATATCACGGGAGGCGGTTTTTACGAGAATATTCCCAGAATGCTGCCGGAGGGCATATCGGCAAAGGTGAAAAAGGGCAGCTTTGAAACGCCTCCGATCTTTGCGCTTCTGCAAAAAACAGGCGGTTTGGAAGAAAAAATGATGTTTAATACATATAACATGGGGCTTGGCATGGTACTGGCTGTGGATGCCGGCGAGGCGGACAAGACGGTGGAAGCGCTGCAAAAGGCCGGAGAGAAAGCGTGGATTGTCGGCGAGACCGTGGACGGTGGCCATGAGGTTATTTTTGCATAATTCGTAAAATGGGGGAAGAAGCAATGCTTAGAGTAGTGGTATGTGTTTCCGGAGGAGGCACCAATCTACAGGCGATTATCGACGGCATAGCGCAGGGCGCCGTTTACAATACGGAGATTGTGAGAGTGGTGAGCAACAATCCAGGCGCGTACGCGATGGAGCGGGCGAAGAAGGCTGGAATCGAAGCGGTATGCGTGTCGCCGAAAGACTATGAAAACAGGGAACTGTTCGAGGAGGCGCTTCTTGCGTGCGTGGAGGAGGCAGCGCCTGATTTGATCGTACTGGCAGGGTTCATGGTGAAGGTGCCGGAGAAGATGGTGAAGCAGTACGAGAACCGGATTGTCAATATACATCCCGCTTTGATTCCGGCGTTCAGCGGTACGGGTTATTATGGATTGAAGGTACATGAGGCGGCTCTTGCGAGGGGCGTGAAGATCACCGGCGCTACGGTGCATTTCGTGAACCAAGACATGGATGCAGGCCCGATCATTATGCAGAAGGCCGTGAAGGTATATGACGACGATACGCCGGAGGTTCTGCAAAAGAGGGTGATGGAGGAGGCCGAGTGGGTGCTTCTGCCATGGTGCATTAACCTGATCGCCGCTGGACAGGTAAAGGTGGAAAACGGACGGGTGACCATCGCGGAATAGTTAAGAAAGGATCAGAAGACGATGAAAGTTTTAATTGTAGGAAGCGGCGGCAGGGAACACGCGATTGCAGCGGCTGTGGCGAGGAGCCCGCGAGCGGATCAAATATACTGCGCGCCCGGCAATGCGGGGATCGGGCAGATTGCGGAATGCGTGCCCATCGGCGCGATGGAGTTTGATAAACTGACGGCCTTTGCTAAGGAGAAAGCCATCGACCTGACGATCGTCGGTATGGACGATCCGCTGGTAGGCGGTCTTGTGGACGAGATGGAGGCGGCGGGACTTCGGGTATTCGGGCCCCGGAAAAATGCGGCGATTCTGGAAGGCAGCAAAGCCTTCTCCAAGGATCTGATGAAAAAGTACCATATCCCTACGGCGGCCTATGAGAACTTCGACGATCCACAGGAAGCGCTGGCCTATCTGGAAACCGCTAAGATGCCGGTGGTATTAAAGGCGGACGGCCTTGCTTTAGGGAAGGGCGTTTTGATCTGCCAGACTCTTGAGGAAGCGAAAGAGGGCGTGCGCACGATCATGGAAGATAAAAAGTTCGGGGCGGCGGGCAACCGCATGGTGATCGAAGAATTTATGACGGGACGGGAGGTTTCCGTTCTCTCCTTTGTGGATGGCAGGACGATTAAGATTATGTCTTCCGCGCAGGATCACAAACGCGCGCTGGACGGGGATCAGGGATTGAATACCGGCGGCATGGGCACGTTTTCGCCAAGCCCTTTCTATACGGACGAGGTGGACGCATTTTGCCGCAAGCATATTTATCAGGCCACCGTGGATGCTATGGCGGCCGAGGGCAGGCCCTTCAAAGGGGTGATTTTCTTTGGGCTGATGCTGACGGAGGACGGGCCGAAAGTGTTGGAGTACAACGCGCGGTTTGGAGATCCCGAGGCGCAGGTGGTGCTGCCCCGTATGAAAAACGATATGCTCGACGTGGTAGAAGCGTGCATCGACGGACGTCTTGACCAGATGGAGCTTGTTTTTGAGGACAACGCGGCGGTCTGCGTGGTGCTGGCTTCTGAGGGATATCCGGTCTCCTACGAGAAAGGCTTCGAGATTACTGGTCTGGAAAATTTTGCAGACAAAGAAGGATATTACTGCTTCCACGCTGGGACGAAAGCGGAGGGCGGCCGGATTGTCACAAACGGCGGCCGGGTGCTCGGCGTCACGGCGAAGGGCGCGACTTTGCAGGAAGCGAGGACAAATGCCTACGCGGCGGCCGAATGGGTGCATTTTGACCATCAGTATATGAGGCATGACATCGGCAAGGCCATAGACGAGGCGTAGAAGAAACAGTGTAGATCATACGAGGAATGCGGGGCATTCTTCAAAGCGGGCGTGGAAGGCCCATCCGGGGAAGGGGAGTGATTCTATGAGCAGGGAAGAAAGAATCGAGATGCTCAAGAAGGAATTGAATGCGGTTAATACTTATAATAGGCCGACTTATTGCGAAGAGTGCGGCGGCGTTATGGTCTTTAAGGGCGTAGGCGAGTATGAATGCGAAAAATGCGGCCGTTTAGAGTATGATGATTATGGAAAGGTGCGAAATTACATTGAAAAGCACATGGGAGCTAATGTTGCACAGGCGTCCCAGGCTACCGGCGTGAGCCAGAAAGCCATTCGGGAAATGTTAAAAGAAGCGAGACTTGAGATCGCGCCCAATTCTACATTCTTTTTGCGCTGTGAGATTTGCGGCGCGGCGATCCGCTGGGGACGGTTTTGCCCCAAATGCGAGACAGCCCATCACAGGGAATTGGAGGATATGGCGAGAAAATCAAGGCATCGTGACGATATGTTCGGTTACAGTACAGAGCGGCGTCAGGGCGAGGATGGCTCGAAGCGTTTTACAAGAGAATAGCGTGAGAAGAACTTCTAAAGCTCAGCAGCAGAGGAGAAAAGAATGAAAATGCAAAAGATTGAGAGAGTAAGAGGGAGAGGCAGACACGCGGCGAGAATGGCCGTCGTTTTAGGCGCGGCGTTTTTCCTCCTATGGAGTCATCCGATGGTGGGGCGGGCGGAGCCTACGGGCACAGTGAAGCCCAGTTCCGTCAACATCAGAAAAGAACCCAGTCAGGACAGCGAGGTAATCGGCAGCACTACCGGCGGAAAGGAAATTTCGATCCGGGGAAAGGTCGACGTTTCCGGCGTTACCTGGTATCAGGTATATGTGCAGGGCGACACGCTGGGTTATGTGCGCGCTGATATGGTGGAAAAGAAAGGGGACGAGGATATCCCTACGGTTTCTGCGCCTTCATCGGGCGGCGGATCGGACGCCTCCTCTGATGGAGGGGGAGAACAGGATGCGGCGCAGGCGGCAGGGGGGGAAGCTTCCGGTTCCAGCGCAGGCGCGCAGGTGCAGGCGCAGGAAGAGATGCCGGGGCAGTACGCGAGCATTAAGGTGCAGTCGGCGAAAGTGCGTCCCGATCCATCTACCTCTAACAATCCGGTGGAGTCTATCCCGTCCGGCACGCAGGTGGTAGTGAGCGGAAAGTCCGAGGGAAGCGACAGTAAGACATGGTACTACGTTACTTTTACGGGCGCAAACGGCTCGGAGAAAACAGGATATATCCGTTCCGATCTGTTAGAGCTGGGTGAGATGCTTCCGGTGGAGGAACCGCCCGTGGAGGAGCCGCCCGTGGAAGAACCGTCCGTGGAGGAGCCGGCGCCAAACAATGATTATGAGCTTAGGATCGAGACGGATTCCGAAGGGCAGGAGGCGTGGTATATCTGCGATAACGTAACAGGGCAGAAGCAAAAGCTTGTGCCGCTTTTGGAGGCGTCTTATGCACAGGCGCTTGGAAATACGGATGATACGGACGCGATTGTCAAACAGCGTATTGTGATCGTTGTGCTGGCAGTGCTGTTAGCAACGGCCGTGATTGTGATTATCGTCATGGCATTTAAACTGCGGGACGCTTATTATGAGGACTACGACGAGGATGATGAGGACGACGAGGATGAGGAAGAGTCCGGCAGCCGTAGATCCGCAAGGAGAGAAGAGGAAGCGCAGGAGCGGCAGTCAAGGCGCAGGACACCGGATGAGGAAGAGCGCAAACCCCGCAGGCGTGAGGAAGGGGAGGAGCGCAGCCCCCGCAGGCGTGGAGACGAGGAAGAGCGCAGGCCCCGCAGACGCGAGGAGGCAGAGTCTGCCGCAAAAGGAAAGGCCGACAGGCCGGAACGCAGGCGGCGCGAGGTGTCTTATGAGGAGGAGTCTGAGGCAAAGGAAACTGCCAGACCTGCAAAAGGGCGCAAGGCAAAAAACTTTCTTCTGGACGACGATGAGTTTGAATTTGAATTTTTAAATATGGAAGATAAGGACTTGAAATAGGGAACGGGGAAGTGTTACATGCTTATCGAGATAGATTTTAACAGCGATCAGGCAATTTATATGCAGCTGCGCGATCAGATTATTATGGGAATCGCATCGTCCCGGTTTCAGGAGGGGGATATGCTTCCCTCCGTTAGACAGCTGGCGGAGACCATCGGCGTCAATATGCATACGGTGAATAAGGCATATACGGTCTTAAAACAGGAGGGATATGTCAAGGTAGACCGCAGAAGGGGCGTCATGGTAGCCGTGGACATTGACAAGATGCAGGCTTTGGAAGAGATTAGAGAGGACCTGCTTGTCACGCTGGCCAAGGCAAGCTGTAAGAATATTTCTGGTGAAGAAGTGCATGCTCTTATAGACGAGATTTATGAGGAATATGGGAAAGGAATGAGAGATTAGATGCAGCCACAATTTACGGATAAGGCAAAGGCGGCCCTCGCGCTTGCGGAACGGGCGGCCAAAAGCCTGCGGCAGAGTTATGTGGGAAGCGAGCATATCCTGCTTGGACTATTGCGGGAGAATACAGGCGTTGCGGCCACGGTGCTTTTGAATAACGGCGTGGATGTTCTACAGTTAAAGGAAATGATCAAGGATCTGATCGTGCCGGAGACCTCTGTGCTGATTGCGGAGCGGGATGGTTATTCCCCGCGTGCGCAGGCCATTTTGGAGGAGGCCCACAGGCAGGCGGAACGGTTTCGGAGTGAAAAGACCGGGACGGAGCATATTCTTCTGGCGCTTCTAAAAGAGGGCGAGAATGTGGCGGTCAGACTGTTAAATACCATGGGAATTTCCGTGCAGAAGCT
This sequence comes from uncultured Lachnospiraceae bacterium, assembly GCA_947243855.1. Lineage (GTDB taxonomy): Bacteria > Bacillota > Clostridia > Lachnospirales > Lachnospiraceae > UBA3282. The sequence goes on from CAMXIK010000004.1 coordinate 24,942, forward strand.
GTATGTGGATGTGCTGGTGGCTATGGGCGAGGACGGCGCGCTTTACAAGGAAGATCTGGGCAGGAAACAGAATAAAAAGAAGGGGACTACCTCTACGCTTGACCATTACAGCAGGGACTTGACGGCCCTTGCCCGTGAAGGGAAGCTGGACCCCGTGATCGGCAGGGAAGAGGAAATCACAAGGGTGGTGCAGATTCTTTCCAGGCGGACCAAAAATAACCCCTGTCTGGTGGGAGAACCGGGCGTGGGTAAAACGGCTGTGGTAGAGGGTCTTGCAGCCAGAATCGTGACCGGGGACGTGCCCTTTACGGTACAGAACAAGAGACTTTTGACGCTGGATCTCTCGGGCATGGTAGCGGGAAGCAAATACCGCGGCGAGTTTGAGGAACGGATCAAAAAGGTAATAAAAGAGGTAATTGAGGACGGCAATATCATCCTCTTTCTGGACGAAATGCACACCATTATCGGCGCAGGCGGAGCGGAAGGGGCGATCGACGCCTCCAATATCTTAAAACCTTCCCTTGCAAGAGGGGAAATTCAGTTGATTGGAGCCACTACCATTGCAGAGTACCGCAAATACGTGGAGAAGGACGCCGCTTTGGAGAGACGGTTCCATCCGGTGACGGTGGAGGAGCCTACCCTTGAGCAGACGGAGGATATTTTAAAGGGAATTGCCCACAAGTACGAGGAGCATCACCGGGTTACGATTACCCCGGAGGCAATCAGCGCGGCGGTTGCGCTGTCAGCGCGCTATATCAACGACAGAAACCTTCCGGATAAGGCCATCGACCTGATCGATGAAGCGTCGGCGGCTGTGCGGCTGCATGTAACGAAACAGCCGGATAAATTACAGGAATTATCCGAGGAAATTGATAAAATTGATTTGCAGATCGAGCGGTCGATCCGCATGGAGGCTTTCACACAGGCGGCGGAGCTTAAGAAAAAGCAGGAGAATTGTATCAAAAAATACGACCGTCTGATGAAGCGCCTTGAGCAGGAGGAACAGAACCGGGCCTATGTGGTGGGCGAGAATGAGATCGCGGAGGTGGTGTCTCTGTGGACGAAGATTCCGGTGAAGAAGCTTGCGGAGAAGGAGAGCGAACGTCTTTTGAAGCTGGAATCTATTCTGCATAAGCGTGTGATTGGTCAGGAGGAGGCTGTGGTGGCGGTAGCCAAAGCCATGCGCCGCGGCAGGGTAGGATTACAGGACCCCAACCGTCCGATCGGCTCTTTCCTGTTTCTGGGGCCTACGGGCGTGGGCAAGACGGAGCTGTCAAAGGCTCTTGCAGAGGCCATGTTCGGTTCGGAAAACGCCTTGATCCGTGTGGATATGTCGGAGTATATGGAAGGGCATTCGGTGTCTAAGATGATCGGTTCCCCTCCGGGGTATGTAGGCTTTGAAGAGGGCGGACAGCTTTCCGAGAAGGTTCGCAGAAACCCCTACTCTGTGGTGCTTTTTGACGAGATTGAAAAGGCGCACCCGGATGTGTTTAACGTGCTCTTGCAGGTGCTTGACGACGGACATATCACCGACTCGAAAGGGCGGAAGGTGAGCTTTAAGAATACCATTTTGATTATGACTTCCAATGCCGGGGCACAGCGTATCATAGACCCGAAGAATCTGGGATTTGGCGCGGCGGAGACGGAAAAGCAGAGTTATGATAAGATGAAGGGCAATGTCATGGAGGAGGTCAAGCGGCTGTTTAAGCCGGAATTTATCAACAGAATTGACGAAATCATGGTATTCCATCCCCTGAACAAGGACGATATGAAGGCGATTGTCACTTTGCTTACCAAAAATCTGTCAAAGCGGTGTAAGGAACAGATGGATATTGAACTGTCTGTAGGCTCTGCGGTGAAAGAGCATCTAATCGAGAAGCATATGGATAGCAAGATGGGGGCCAGACCGATGAAACGGGCCATTCAGTCGGAAATTGAGGATGCGCTTGCAGAGGAGATATTGGCCGGAAAGGTCAAGAGCGGAGACAAGGTGACGGTGGGACTTAAGAGTAAAAAAATAACCTTTACGGTAAAACCGGTAATGGTACAGACGCCATAACATAAAATTTAAAATGACTTAGGAGGAAAAGACGATGGCTGTAGTAGAGGAGTTACTGCGCGCGGAGAGTGACAAGACAATCAGTTTTGGCAATCACAGTCTGGCGGCTAAGGCGAAGCTGGAGGATTACGAGCATGGCGGCAACCTGTATAAGGTGAAAACCTTCAAGGAGCTGACGAAGCTGGAGAAAAATGGGATGTTTGCCTACGAGTCGGAGCCGGGTACGAGCGTGAACCATTTTGAGGAGACGGAGAATGGCCTGACCTTCAAGGTGGAAGGAGACGAGGACGCACAGATCACGGTAGGACTGGAGGAGGACACGGCCTATACGGTGTATGTGAACGGCGCGAACGTGGGCGAGATGAAGACGAACCTGAGCGGAAAGCTGAGTATCAGCGTGGAGCTTGCGAATGTGGGTGAAGTGGAAGTAAAGATCGTAAAATAGACAGTCAAAGGATTACTGGCTCTTCAACTGATAGTTGTCTTATATCCGGTTGGGGAGCCTTTCCTTTGCCGCCCATAAAAAGAAAGAAGGTTTACATAACACAATACATAGAAGGAGAGCAGATGGCGAAGGGAAAGTCAACGGTATTTTTTTGTCAGAATTGCGGGTACGAATCTTCCAAGTGGCTGGGTCAGTGTCCTGGATGTAAAGAGTGGAACACGATGGTGGAGGAGCCGGCTGTGAAGAAGGGAAGCGGCGGTTCTGGTGTCAGCGTGGGCGGTCGCGGGGCTGCTGTGCCGATAAGCCTGCGCGAGGTGGATTTGCGGGAAGAGGCGCGTATGACCACGCATATCGCCGAGTTAGACAGAGTGCTTGGCGGCGGCATTGTGCCGGGTTCTCTTGCCCTTGTGGGCGGCGATCCGGGAATCGGCAAGTCCACGCTGCTTTTGCAGGTGTGCAGGCATATGGCGGCGGACGGGCGTAAGGTTCTTTACATATCGGGAGAGGAATCGTTACAGCAGATCAAGATCCGCGCAAAACGGATCGGAGAATTTTCGGATAATCTGCGGCTTTTGTGCGAAACTAATCTGGAAACGGTAGAGCAGACGATTCGAAAAGAAATGCCGGCGGTAGCCGTCATCGATTCCATTCAAACGATGTACCGCGAAGAGATTTCTTCCGCGCCGGGAAGCGTTTCCCAAGTACGGGAATCCACAAATGTGCTGATGCAGCTTGCAAAGGGCCTTGACGTGTCTATCCTGATTGTAGGGCATGTGACGAAGGAGGGGACGGTTGCCGGGCCGAGGGTGCTGGAACATATGGTTGACACGGTGTTGTATTTTGAGGGCGACAGACATGCTTCCTACCGGATTCTGCGCGGCGTGAAGAACCGTTTCGGCTCAACCAATGAGATCGGCGTTTTTGAGATGAAAGAGGAAGGGCTTTTGGAGGTGAAAAATGCCTCCGAATTTATGTTGAGCGGAAAACCGGAGGGGGCAAGCGGCTCCGTGGTGTCCTGTTCCATGGAGGGAACAAGGCCGGTTCTTTTGGAGATTCAGGCATTGGTGTGTCGCAGCAATTTCGGGATTCCCAGAAGACAGGCGACTGGCATGGATTTTAACAGATTAAATCTCCTGATGGCTGTTTTGGAGAAACGGCTGAATCTGCAGATGTCGGACTGCGACGCCTATGTGAATTTGGCGGGCGGTATGCGGATTGTGGAACCGGCCATTGATCTGGGAGTTGCCATGGCGGTGGCGTCCAGTTTTAAGAACCGGGTGATAGACGATAAGACCATTGCTTTTGGGGAGATTGGATTGAGCGGCGAGGTGCGTGGCGTTTCACAGGCATCCCAGCGCGTGGCGGAGGCGGTGAAGCTGGGATTTACCACCTGTATTCTTCCGGCGGTCAATGCCGGACAGATTAAGGAAAAACAAGAAATTACCGTGATCGGCGTCAAAACCGTAAGGGACGCCATCGACTTGATTTAGGCTTTCCGATATGTTACGATAACCTAGATTGTTTTTTGCTTTCAAATATTGCGACAGTACAAATGGGAAGTAAGCTCTGACAAAGGAGTCCGTATGGATAAGAAGAAGCACGGTTTTTTAGGGAATATCCCTCTTCTGATCGTGGAAATGTGCGTCTTACTGGTTGCCGTGGGCGTGATGGCAGTGGTCGTCACGATGACGGGAGAGGTGGATCATAGGGATATCGACGAGGAAAAGATTCGGATTAACGATGAGATTGTAAAGAAAAAAACCGAAGAGGAACAGAAACCGGAGGAAAAAGAGGCGGAAGAGGAAGTAGAGAGCTACCGCAATATCGCGCTTTTTGGCGTGGACGCGAGAGACGGGGAACTGGGGAGGGGAACCAGAAGCGACACGATCATGATTGCCAGTATCAATCCGAATACGCAGGAGATTAAGCTGATTTCCGTGTTTCGTGATACGTATTTAAATCTGAGTAACGACACCTACAATAAGTGTAATACGGCTTACGCGCAGGGCGGGCCGGAGCAGGCGATTAACATGCTCAATATGAATTTGGATCTGGATATTACGGACTATGTTACCATCGGTTTTTCGGGACTGATGGACGCGGTTGACGCGCTGGGCGGCATAGAAATGGAGATAACGGAAGCGGAGATTCCCCATCTCAATAATTATCAGCTTTGTATGGCACAGGAGCTTGGCGTGGACTATACGCCGGTGGAAAAGAGCGGCAGGCAGCTTCTAAATGGTATGCAGGCTACGGCTTACTGCCGGATACGCTATACAAAGGGGGATGATTTCAGGCGCGCCCAGAGGCAGAGAGAAGTATTGGCGGCCATGATGGAAAAAGCGCATGGCGCTTCCCTTGGGACATTGACTGATATGGTTAATGCTGTGCTTCCTCAGGTGCAGACTTCTTTGAATGTGGATGAAATTCTGAGCGTTCTCGGCAATGCGGGCGGTTACCAAGTGGCGGAAAGCGACGGGTTTCCTTTTGAGGGCGGCCGGGCCGGCGCCAATGTGGGAAGTAAGGGAAGCTGTGTGATTCCGGTTGATCTGGAGGAAAATGTGAGACAGCTTCATCATGTGCTTTACCCGGAGGAAACGTATACGCCTTCAAAGCAGGTGCATGAGATATGTGAAGAAATCAGAAAGCAGACGGGGGAGTACCTACAGTAATGGGCGTGGGCTGAATGGAAGGATAGATAGGTAACATGAAAAAGCTGTTGGTTTATTTAAAGGATTATAAAAAGGAGACGGTCTGCGCGCCGCTCTTTAAGATGTTGGAAGCCATGTTTGAGCTGTTTGTGCCCTTTGTGGTGGCTGACATCATTGACTACGGGATCGGGGAGTCAAATGCTGGGTTTGTGCTAAGACAGGGGCTTCTTCTGATCGTGCTGGGGCTTGTGGGGCTGGTTTGTTCCATCACGGCCCAATATTTTGCAGCCAAGGCGGCGGTGGGATTTTCCACGAAGCTGAAACATGCGCTTTTTGACCATATCCAGAGCCTTTCTTTTACGGAGATCGACACGCTGGGAACCTCCACCCTGATGACCCGCATGACCTCCGATGTGAATCAGGTGCAGAACGGCGTCAACATGGTGCTGCGGTTATTTCTGCGCTCGCCTTTTATTGTGTTCGGCGCGATGATTATGGCGTTTTTCATTGACGCAAGGGAGGCTCTGATCTTTGTGGTGACGATACCGATTCTGGCCGTTGTGGTATTTGGGATTATGCTGGTGACCATGCCCATGTACAAAAAGGTACAGTCCGGTCTGGATGCGGTGTTGGGAGCCACAAGGGAAAACCTCACGGGAGCAAGAGTGATCCGCGCCTTCCATAAAGAGGAGGAGGAGATCGAAAGCTTTGTGGGAAAAACGGAAACCCTCGCGAACTTACAGCTTCTTGTGGGCAGGATATCCGCATTGACCAATCCGGTCACATATATTGTTATCAATGTCGCCACCGTGGTTTTGCTTTACACCGGCGCGGTCCGGGTAAACGAAGCCGTTATTTCCCAAGGACAGGTAGTGGCTTTGGTCAATTATATGTCGCAGATTCTGGTGGAGCTGATTAAGCTGGCAAACCTGATTATCCTTATCACCAAAGCGCTGGCCTGCGCTAATCGGATCGAGTCCGTATTTGAGGTGGAAAGCTCCATGGAGTGGGAGGAGCAGAATCCGGCAGGCAAAAGCGCCGTGAAGGCGGGGCGCAACGACGCGGCGGCTGAACGGGAGCCTGCTGTGGAGTTCGACCATGTGCATTTGACATACAAGGGGGCCGCTGCGGAATCTCTCTGCGATATCAATATGAAGATAAAGAGGGGAGAGACGGTCGGCGTCATAGGCGGCACTGGTTCGGGAAAGTCTTCTCTCGTTCATATGATTCCCCGCTTTTATGACGCCACAAAAGGAACGGTGCGCGTAGATGGGCGGGACGTGAGAAATTATGGCATGGAGGAGCTGAGACTAAAGATTGGTATGGTGCTGCAAAAGGCAGTGCTTTTTCGGGGAACCATCAGGGAAAATCTCCTGTGGGGCAATGGAGCCGCTACGGACGAGGAGCTGTGGGAGGCTTTGGAAGCCGCGCAGGCTAAGGAGTTTGTGGAGTCCAAGGAAGGGGGGCTGGACGCGCCGGTAGCGCAGGAGGGACGAAATCTTTCCGGTGGGCAGAGACAGCGGCTTACCATAGCGAGGGCGCTGGTGGCGAAGCCAGAAATTTTGATTCTGGACGACAGCGCGTCGGCTCTGGACTACGCCACGGACGCGGCGCTTCGCAAAGCGCTTAGGGCGCTGCCGTGGGAAGCGACGGTGTTTATCGTATCCCAGAGGACTTCTTCCATTATGCACGCCGATCAGATCATCGTGCTGGAAGACGGGGAAGCGGCCGGATACGGAACCCACGAAGAGCTGCTGGCGGACTGCGAGGTTTATCAGGAGATTTACTATTCGCAGTACCCGAGGACGTCTGGCATACAATAACAGGAGGATAACAGATGGGGCAGAAGGAAACTTTTATCAAAGTTCTGCGTTATATCAGGAAATATTGGCTGTATCTGGCGGCGTCCGTTATCATGGCGAGTGTGACCGTGGCGCTTACCTTGTATTTCCCGATATTGACTGGTAGAGTCATTGATTTGGTGGTGAAACCGCGGCAGGTGGACTTTTCCGGTGTGCTTAGGATTCTCAAACAGATGGTGATTGTGGCTCTTTTCACCGGGGCGGCGCAGTGGATCATGAACGTGTGCAACAATAAAATGACCTATCGGATCGTGCAGGATATCCGAAACGAGGCGTTTTGCAGGATCGAAATTCTGCCTTTAAAATATATAGACGGCCACTCCTACGGGGAGGTCGTGAGCCGTGTGATTGCGGATGTGGATCAGTTTGCGGACGGCCTGCTGATGGGATTTACACAGTTTTTTACCGGCGTGGTGACGATTCTCGGCACGCTGGGCTTTATGCTCAGTATCAATGTAGCTGTCACGGGTGTCGTTGTGCTTGTGACGCCATTGTCGTTTTTTGTCGCCGGCTTTATCGCGAAGAAAACCTTTACCATGTTTCATTTACAGTCGGAGACCAGAGGCGAGCAGACGGCCTTAATTGAGGAAATGGTAGGAAACCAGAAGGTGGTGCAGGCATTCTCCCACGAGGACGAGGCGCTTGCGCAGTTTGACGAGATCAACGGGAGGCTGGGCGATTGTTCCCTGCGGGCTATCTTTTTTTCCTCCATCACCAATCCCTCCACCAGATTTGTCAACAATCTGGTATATGCGGGCGTGGCGGTGGCGGGCGCGCTGTTTGCCATCCGCAGGGGGATCAGCGTCGGGCAGCTTTCCTGTTTTCTCTCTTATGCGAATCAGTACACAAAGCCTTTCAATGAGATTTCCGGCGTAGTTACGGAATTACAGAATGCGCTGGCCTGTGCGGCCCGGATCTTTGCTTTGATCGAGGAGGAGCCTCAAGTTCCAGAGAAGGAGAATGCGGCTGTGCTGACGGACGTGGAGGGACGGGTGGAGCTTTCCCATGTGGATTTCTCCTATGTGCCGGACAGAAAATTGATTACGGATTTTAATTTGGCGGTACAGCCGGGACAACGGGTGGCCATTGTAGGGCCTACGGGCTGCGGGAAAACCACGGTGATCAATCTGCTCATGCGTTTCTATGACGTGGATCGGGGAAACATTTGTGTGGACGGTGCGGACATCCGCGAAGTGACGAGAAAGAGTCTGCGGGAAAACTACGGTATGGTATTGCAGGAAACATGGCTGCGATCCGGGACGATCCGTGAAAATATTGTGATGGGCAGACCGGACGCGACGGAGGAAGAAGTGATTGCGGCGGCCAAGGCGTCTCACGCCCACAGTTTTATCAAGAGACTTTCTAAGGGCTACGATACTGTGATCGGGGAGGATGGAGGCAGCCTGTCGCAGGGACAGAAACAGCTCTTATGTATTACCAGAGTGATGCTTTGTCTTCCTCCTATGTTGATTTTAGACGAAGCGACCTCATCCATCGATACGAGAACGGAAATTCGGATTCAGAAGGCGTTTGCCACGATGATGCAGGGAAGAACCAGTTTTATAGTGGCGCACAGACTTTCCACCATACGGGAAGCGGATGTGATTTTAGTCATGAAGGACGGCAATATCATCGAACAGGGAAATCATGAGACGCTCCTTGCAAAGAACGGTTTCTATGCGAAACTTTATGAGAGTCAGTTTGCTTCGTAATAAGAGGCGTCCTTATTGTAGTCCATGGATTCGGAGCGGATGTCCTGAATAACGCCGTCTTTCCATTCGAAGACAAGGTATTGGTAAACTACGGTGTGATGGTTTAAGTATTCCTCCTCGGTTAGAAAAGCAAGGAGATCGTCTTTTTCGATTCCGCTGTCCTCGCAGAAGCTGTCAACGTTTATGGCCGCGCCGTCGATAAAGAAGGAAGGCAGGATGGTGGTCAGGCTGACGTCGAAAGGGATTTCCTCTGCGGGAATAAATTTGTAATCGCCGCCGTTTATGCTGGACAGGATATCAAAGTTCTGATAAGCGGCCAAAAAAACATCCGCGCTGTCGCCGATTTTTACACCCCGGACGGTCTGCGCCGTCTCGGCGTCCAGTTCATAGTCGGTGGAAGCCAAAAGAGGTTTTTCCTCGCCGCAGGCACAGAGTAAGCCTGTAAGAAGGAAGATAAGAACAAGCGTGGAAATACATTTTTTTGACATGGAAAGCTCCTCTCACATGAAAAATCCGTGAGCAAAGACTCACGGGTCATGACAACAGGGGCAGTAGGAATCGAACCCACATCGATGGTTTTGGAGACCACTGTTCTACCTTTGAACTATGCCCCTTCACAGTTTGGCGAGGATATGAAAACCGCCGAAAATCATTATAGCATAGGTGGGAGAGCGGTGCAAGGAAAAGTTTAAGGAAAGAAAAAGTTTAGGGAAAGGAAAGGGAAACTATGTTAGAACGGGCTGAAGGATTGTTCGACAATATGGAAGCGATGATGGATCGTATCAAAAAGAAGGTTTACAAAGAGAGGATGGAAGTCTTTCAGAAAGAAAATGCAGATACGCTTAAGGAAATGACCGATTATGTGGAGAACGCAGAGGATCAACAGGCGGCTTCGGCGGAGGTGGCAGCGGTTTTTGCGGATCGGGTGGAGGCCCGCTTTGCCAAAAAGGGAAAGATCAGCGGCAGAGCCCAGATGGATATCAATCTGTATATGATTTATTTTATCTTTCCGGCCATTCTTTTGACAAAGAGCGAGTGTGCGGAAATGCTGGCGGATGCCATCAGGGACGAGTGGCGCGGGCGCTTCCGTGACAGCGCCCAGATCAATTACGCCACTTATGAAGAGATTTACGGGAACTTTAAGGATAAGTTTTTGGGCATCTTTTAGGCACGTCGGGGAGAAGAGCTTATATCTCTTCCAAAATCAGGAAATCCCAGCGCGCGAGCCGGATGGGATCGCCGTTTTTGACAAAAGCGCCGGATGCTTCTTCATCAGGGGAACCGGATTCCGTGTAGAAAGCGCGCCCAGCCCCGTCGGTCTTGATTCCGGTCAGAAGCACGCGGGCGTCCGGACCATGGTAGATCGTTTCCAGCGGGGTTTCGGAATAATTAAAGTAGTAAGCGATTTCTTTTTGCAGGCCGTTTATGCCCCGTCTGATCACAAGGGGATAGACGGCTTCTTCTCTGGCAATACCAGCCTTTTCGCAAAGAAAATTCAGCATTTTTTTGAGCGTTTCGGCGTCCGTGTAACAGCCGAGGTAGGCGGCATAGCCTTGACCGAAGGGGTTTCCCGTGAGAGCGGCGCAGCCGCCCCAGTGGGGATGGTCGTAAAAGGCCAGTGTGTCCGCAGTATCGGGGAGAAGAAGCTCCATCCAGTGCCGGACGCAGCCGGATAGGGCTTCGATGGCGTAGGGGTCGCGGGAGCCGGCAGGTGGATTGACTGAATTAGTCATTAACCCCACCTGTACGGCGTCTGTGAACTGGTCGTAGGTCATGCCGAAAACCCCGGTCAAACGGTGAGGAAGATCGTCGTGATAGATTTTTAACATTCTATCCGCCACTGCGGTTTTAAAGGTGGAGAGCAGGACGCCTCCCGCTTCCACGTAGCCTTTCAGCGCATCCGTAAGTCTATCGGAAACGCTGTAGAGCGCGGGCGTGATCAGAAGTTTGTATTGACTGAATAGCTCAATATCATTCTCAGAGGAAAGGATATCGCATTCTATGTTCATTTCATAGAGGGCGTCGAAAATCCAGCGGAAAATGTCATTATAGGACGGACCGCCGCCCGGAATGGGGAACCACTGCAGAGCGTCCAGAGAGACATTGTCTAGCAGAATCCCTACGGAACACTTCTTTTTTAAATTGACCAAGTGAGTACCGTATTTGGCAAAGTCCGCGCCGATGCGGCAAGCCTCCCGGTAAGTGGCGTTTTCTTTCAGGTTATGGCTTAAGACGCCTTTCCAGTAGGATTCGATGGCGTTGTGGATGGAGTGCCAGTGCCAGTATTCCACGCAGTTGGCGCCGTTTGCAAGGTGGCTGAACGCCTGCATATAGAGCTGGCCGGGATAGGAGAGCCATCCGTGGTTGCCCTGCGCCTCGGTTTCCAGAACCAGATAATTGTCTTTTTTCAAGGAGCGGGCGATGGCCCCTCCAAAGGCGATCTCTTTGCCTGTCAGATCCTGCGCTGAGGGGTGGTAGATATCACAGCCCGCAACGGTGAGGGACTTGGCGGCCTCCCATTGGTCGACCTCCGGCTGCAGCCCGAAAGAGTACCCGCGCCAGTCGTAGTCGAAATTCTGGGTGATGAACTGATCCGGCCGGGCATATTCTTGTACAATGGCGCTCTGCCATGCGAGAAAATCCGACACGAGTTTTCGCTGGAATTTATGGTACTGCGCGCCAAGGCTGGCGTTGATGGTGCCGCGCACGTCTGGAAAATCCTCCCAAGCATCGATGCGGTTGCTCCAGTAATCCAGTCCCCACGCTTGATTTAAGAGGGAAAGGTCGTCGTGAAAAAGCGTCCGCACATAGTCCACAAACTGTTTCTGGGCGTAGGCGGAGCAGGTGTCGTAGGATTTGGTTTCATTGTCGAGCTGGAAACCGATCACATGGTCGTAGGGACGCACTTCCTCCATCAGCCGGCGGATGATCCGCTCCGCGTGCTTTAGATACATGGGATGGGCGATATCCATGTTCTGTCTGTGGCCATAGCGGCCCAGCCCCTCGTGGGTTTCCGTGATGATATCCGGGTATTTGCGGGCAAGCCAGGTGGGGACAGCATAGGTAGGCGTGCCGATAATCACCTGAATGCCATGTTTTTTTGAGCAGTCAAGCATCCGGTGCAGATGGGTGAAATCGAAAACGTTATCCTGCGGTTCCCAAGTGCTCCAAGTGGATTCCGCAATGCGGATTACGTTCATGCCCGCTTTTTTCATCATTTCCATATCGGTTTCGATGCGGTCTACGGGAAGATATTCGTCGTAATAAGCCGCGCCGAAGAGAAGTTTGTCTGGTCTCATGGTTACCTCCCAAAAAAAGAAAACTCGTAAACATGTGCTTTCGCGCTCATTATACCATATGTCATAAATGCATAAAATAAAAAATTTTCCTTATAATATCCTCTATAAAATTTGCCGTCCGACGATGGCGATGCGGGGAATAGGAGAAGTTATGTCAACTAATAGCGCGACAATTTATTTGAAAGCGGAACAAAATGTGGAAGTGCAGGAGCCGGAGGTGTGCGTCAAGGATATCGCCACGCTGACCTGCTCGGATTCCCATATTCTTGCAAAGGCAAAATCACTCAGGCTGTGGAAATTTCAGACCGGGGAGCGCAAAAGGCAGGTGATCAGCATACTCAAGGTCATCGAGGAGATCGAAAAGGCATGTCCGGGCGCGAGCGTGGAGAATCTGGGAGAGACGGACGTGGTGGTGGAGTGGATTGACGTGGACAGGCACAAGGGGGTTGTCCAGTGGTGCAAGCTGGCCTTTGTGGCGCTGATCAGCTTTTTCGGCACGGGTTTTACCATTATGGCGTTTCACAACGATATCGGGATCAACAATGTATTTTCTAAAATCTACGAGATGATCATGGGCGCGCCAAGCGACGGGTACGGCGTTTTGGAGCTGGCCTATTCCGTAGGGCTTGCGGTCGGTATCATCGTCTTTTTTAACCATATCGGCGGCAGAAGGATCACCAAAGACCCGACGCCGATCGAGGTGGAAATGAGGATTTACGAGAAGGATGTGAACCAGTCGCTGATTGCGACGGCGGACAGGGAGGGAAAGACCATTGATGTTTCTTAGACAGCTTCTTTTGGCGGTGGTCGGCGTGAGCGCCGGGCTGATCGTGTCGGCGGGCGTGTTTACGGTTTTGATTTCCGTGGGACTGATTCCCCGGTTTGCGGGAAAAATGCATGTGGCAAACAAGGTGTTTGTGCTGGAAGAAGCGGTGATAGGGGGAACCCTTGCAGGCAGTTTTTTAAGCATTTACAGCGAATGGGGAAAAATCGGGGATTATGTGAGGCTTCATGAAGTGTTCGGGGCGGGCGCGACGGAGGGCGTGTGGAATCTGATCGGGACGCTTTTGCAGATCGTGTTTGGCCTGTTTGCGGGAATTTTTGTGGGATGTCTGGCTTTGGCCATTGCGGAAATGCTCAATACCATCCCCGTTTTCGCCAGAAGGATCGGCTTTCGGCACGGATTGGGCGTGGCTATTTTGGCAGTGGCCCTCGGAAAGCTGGCGGGGAGCCTGATCTATTTTACGCAGCATTTATTTTGAAAAGGTTGGAAAGAATGGATAGCAAGGAGGAAGACAAATGAGCAATACACAGACGGCGGAAAATACGGCGCAGTCGCAGCAGGAAAAAGAGCAGGCGTACAGGCAGCATGTGGAGCAGACGACGCCTAAGTATAGTATGTCCGTCCGCATGGCGAAGGCCTTTGTCACGGGCGGTATCATCTGCGTGATCGGACAGGGAATTTTAAATTATGCCGCAAATAGGATGGGGCTTGATAAGGAGACGGCGGGCGCATGGTGCTCTATGCTTTTGGTGCTTCTCAGCGTGGCCTTCACGGGATTCGGTTTTTATACCAAGTGCGTGGAGTGGGGAGGCGCGGGCGCGCTCGTGCCAATTACAGGATTTGCCAATTCCGTAGCTTCCGCGGCCATCGAGTATCAGAAAGAAGGACAGGTCTACGGCATCGGGTGTAAGATTTTTACCATTGCGGGGCCGGTGATTCTGTACGGCATTTTCACAAGCTGGGTGCTGGGACTGTTGTACTGGATCGGAAAGATGATGGGGATCTTGTAGCTTTTTTGGCCTGCTTGGCGTATACTGTTGCCAGAGGGAGGGTAAAAGCTATGTATACGTTTCGGTATCAGGTAGTAAGCATTGACGGCGATTACGCGAATTTAAAACGCATCGACGGGGAGGACGAGGACGTGAAGCTTGTGGCCCGCGCCCTGCTTCCTCCCGAAATCAACGAGGGGACAAAGCTTTTGTATGAAATGATGCAGTATACGGTGATAGAAGAGTAAATGTAAAAGTTCCTATGAAGAATTACATTTTTTTGCAAAAGTTCCTATGAAAAAATACATTTTCCTTGTGGCTGCGATTGAAAATATGGTAATATATGGATAGATAGTGTATATAAGAGCAGTAGATCGGTCATCATGGGAAAAGAGGAACTTTATGGAACGTGATTTGATGAAGAAGCTGGCAGCGTGGAAGGATTCGCCGGAGCGGAAGCCCCTTTTGCTCACCGGTGTGCGTCAGTGTGGAAAAACCTATTTGTTGAAAGAGTTCGGAGACAGATATTTTGAAGACACGGCGTATTTCTCTTTTGAGGGAAACAAGGGACTTTCTTCGGTCTTTGATTATGATCTTGATCCGCAGCGGATTTTGAAGGAGTTAGGAAGCACTGTCCGGGGAAAAGAGATCATACCGGGCAGGACGCTTCTTATTTTTGATGAAATTCAAGCGTGTCCGAATGCTGTGACTTCCCTGAAATATTTTTGCGAGGGCATGAGGAATCTGCATATTGTATGTGCGGGCTCTCTGCTTGGTGTTTCCGTGAAGCGGGATGGGATTTCTTTTCCGGTGGGGAAGGTGGACCGGCTGCAGATGTATCCGATGACTTTTGCGGAATTTTTATGCGCCGACGGAGGAAAAGCGCTGCTTGACGGGGCGGGGCGGTTGGAGATCAAAAGTGAACTTCCGGAGCTTTACAGGGCTCCGCTTGAGAAAAGCCTGAAATATTATTATATTGTGGGCGGTATGCCGGAAGTGGTAAAGGCGTGGGCGGATACCCATGATTTTGAAAAAGTATCGGAATTGCAGGATACTATTTTAGCGGATTATGGCAGCGATTTTGCAAAACATGCTCCGAAGACAGATATTCCCAAATTGGGATGGATTTGGGATTCTATTCCGAAGCAGCTTGCAAAGGATAATAATAAATTTGTTTTCTCCCACGTAAAAGAAGGAAAGCGTTCCAACGAATTGGAAGACGCGCTGGAGTGGCTGACGGATGCAGGGCTTGTGCATCGTTTGGAAATGGTATCGAATCCGCAGTTGCCGTTGTCGTTCTATGCAAATTCCACTTTTTTTAAGGTATATATGGCGGATGTAGGGCTTCTCAGAAGAAAATCCGGTTTATCCCATAAGACGATTTTGGAAGAGCCGGAACTATATCAAAGCTTTAAGGGGGCGCTGACAGAAAATTATGTGCTGAACGAGCTGTTGGCACAGGGAAGACACCCTTATTTTTGGCGTTCAGGCAACACGGCGGAGCTGGATTTTTTGTTAGAAAATGAAGACAGGGTGATTCCGATAGAAGCAAAGGCAAATATCAATACGAGGGCCAAAAGCTATCAGCAGTTCTGCATAAAATATAGGCCGCCTTTGGGCTTCAAATTTTCTATGAAGAATGTGGGAGATCATCGAATAGAGGAAACGCTCACCTATAGTATTCCGCTGTATCTGATCTGGAAACTGGGGCAGTATTTGGAAGAATGATAATCTTTCTTCACGGCATTGCTTTTTCACGCCGCTTCCTTGTATAATAAGAGCAAACGAACGACGGGGAAAGAGAACATATGAAAATACCATGCGAATACTGCGGACAAATGATTCCGGAGACAGAACAGACCTGTCCCTACTGCGGGGCGGCCAATAAAAACGTAAAGAGAGCGGCTTACGGCGTGCCCACGACCATAGAGGAACTGCGGGCATGGTGCAAGGCGCATAATCTTCCGTTACAGGATATGCGGGTGTTTATCGGCGAGGATTACCGGGGCGCGAAAGCCTTCGGTATTTACAAGGACGAGGCCACCGGCAATTTTGTCGTATACAAAAATAAGGCGGACGGCACCCGCGCTGTCCGCTATGAGGGCAACGACGAAGCTTACGCGGTTAACGAGTTATATTTGAAGATCAAAGAGCGGGTGGATGTGCAGAAGAGCCATATGGGGTCGAAGCATGCGAAAGCTTCTGCAAAATTGACCCGGCTGCCGATACAGAGCTTTATCTATCTGGTCATGGCTTTGACCACGGCCTTTGCGATTTTACTGCCTTTTTGGCAGATGTCCGGGCCGTCCCGCGGCTACTATGTTTATGAGGATCAGACTTATTATTATGATCGTTCCGACTGGTATGAATGGGATACTACATATGAGGAATGGAGTCCCACGCAGGCGGACGCCGAGCTGGAAGAAAACTATGAGGATTACTGGGAATCCAGAACATGGACCGCCGGGTGGGATGCGGGAGATTTTGAGGAGTCTTCTTGGTACAGCGAGCAAGAATGGGAAGACGACGACTGGGATTATGACTGGGATAGCAGCGACAGTTGGGACAGCGGTTATGACGATTGGGATTCCGACTGGTGAGAAGGGCGCGACGAAAATAGGAAATGGGGACAGCGGTTTTGAGTGGGACGGAACATGTGGTAAGGAAGGTGCTTCCCGGCTCCATTGCGGAGGAAATGGGCATTGAGGAGGGGGATGAAATCCTTGCCGTCAATGACAATCAAATAGAGGATGTATTTGACTATCGCTATCTGATGAAGGACGAGTATGTGGAAGTGCTTGTGCGCAAGGCAGGCGGCGAGGAATGGCTTTTGGAGATCGATAAGGACTATGACGAGGAGCTGGGCGTGGAATTTGACAACGATCTGATGAGCGGTTATCGTTCCTGTACCAACAAGTGCATTTTCTGCTTTATTGATCAGATGCCGCCGGGGATGCGGGAAACCTTGTATTTCAAGGACGACGATTCCCGGCTTTCTTTTTTGCAGGGCAATTACATTACCCTGACCAATATGAGCGACCATGACGTGGAGCGTATCGTCAAGATGCAGCTTGCGCCCATCAATATTTCCGTGCAGACGACTAACCCTGCCCTGCGCTGCGAGATGCTGCACAACCGCTTCGCGGGGGAAAAACTGCGGTATCTGGACCGGTTTTACGAGGGGCATGTGGAGATGAACGGCCAGATCGTCTGCTGTAAGGGGGTCAACGACGGGGAGGAGCTGCGGCGCAGCATTGAGGATCTGATGAAGTATCTGCCTTTCATGCGCAGCGTGTCGGTGGTGCCGGCAGGACTGAGCAAATTCCGGGAAGGGCTTTATCCGCTGGAATTGTTTACGAAGGAGGAGGCGGAGCAGATCGTTGATATGATCGAGTCTTATCAGAAGATTTGTTTTGACCGGTACGGTCTGCATTTTGTCCATGCCAGCGACGAGTTTTATCTGTTAGCCGAACGGGATTTTCCGGAGGAGGAACGCTACGACGGCTATATCCAGTTGGAAAACGGCGTGGGTATGATGCGGCTGTTTCGGGAGGAATTTTCGGAAACGCTGCGGGTGATGAGAAATGACCAAAATAGTCAACATAGACTGCGGGCGGTGAAACGCTCGCTTACGATAGCCACGGGAAAGCTTGCTTTTTCGGTGATTCAGGAAGCGGCGGACGAAATGGGCAGGCTGTGTCCCGGACTGACGATTCATGTCTATGCCATTCGCAACGATTTCTTTGGGGAGACGATTACCGTGGCAGGTCTCGTCACAGGACGGGACTTGATCGCGCAGTTGAAGGAGCGGCAGCAGGCCGGGGAAGAGCTGGGCGAAACCCTGTTGATTCCGTCCAATATGTTACGGAGCGGGGAACAGGTCTTTCTGGACGATGTTACCGTGCAGGATGTGGAGCGTGCCCTCGGTCTGAGCGTAAAGGCTGTGGAATCGGGGGGAGAGGATTTTGTGTCCGCCGTGCTTAATTCGGATTATCACATGGAGCGGGAGAACGACGGGGAGAGCTTTGTGTATGTGCAAGGGTATGACCGGTAAGGAGACAAAGGAAGAAAATGAGGAAGCACGTTATTGTATGGGCGGTATTGATCCTAATTGCAGTGGGTTTGGAGTGCGCTGTCTATCTGCATTATGATAGTCTGAGGGCTAACCCGATTATCCTTAACAGCCGTATGGCGGTCGCGCCCGTCTATAATACGGACGGAAGCTGGCTGCACGGCCGCTGGGGGATTGGCTACAACGGAGGATTGCTCTGTATAGAGAATATGGCGGTGCTGGTTTATATGGGATATCTTTTTCGAATGATCGAGTCTAACAACGCTTTTTTCGGGCTTTCCGAAGGCTGGCTGTATGCGGTTGATCTAGAGATTGCGGTTCTCATATACCGCCTGTTGAATATGGGTTATAGGACTTATCCGTTGGATTATCTCTATATTCAGGGGTATGGCACGTTTGATTTCCCCGATTTTTGTATCGGAGCGGGGATCGTGGGGATGTTGCTGTGGTTTATTTCGTGGACGGTGAAATATCGTCCTTATAAAAAAACACGGACAGCCGGCATGTCTTGCCTGCAAAAGCTGAAGTGGGAGCTTCGGATGTCGGGCCGGATGCTGCGTCTGCCGTTTGTGAGAAAAAGCAGATGGGAGGAGCGGTTTGAGAAGTGGAGGGCGGAGTGAGAGATGTCATATCATGTAAAAAAACTGGCGGAAGACAAACTGACGGAAATCTATCAAACGCATATGAAACAGGATTTTCCCTCGGACGAGTTAAAACCTTTGAGCCATATTATCAAGAGTATGGAGGATGGCTACGGCTTTTCACTGGGCGTCTATGAGGAAGAGGAACTGGCGGGCTATGCGGTCTTTATTTTATGTGAGGAGACAAAGTGCGCGCTCCTCGATTATTTTGCGATTTTGAAAGGTAGAAGGGGCGGCGGGCTCGGCCATCAGGCGTTTTCACTTTTTGGAACCTACTTTCAGGAGCATCTGCCGGGAATCGAAGGGCTTTATATCGAGTCGGAGCGGGTTTCTGCGGCCAAGGACGAAGAACAGCGGCTGACAAGGGAAAGGCGGATTTCCTTTTACCGTTCCTGCGGCTGTGAAATGACGCCTCTGCGCTCTGTCTTGTTCGGCGTGGATTACAGCGTGCTGTATCAGCCCTTGGGGAAGGAAAAACAGGGCAGCGGGGCGTCAAAAGAGGCGCTTGACGCGCTTTACAGGAAGATGTTTAAGCCGGAGCATTATGAGAAGTTTGTGAGGCTGACATAGATTGACTTTTCAACCCTGATACTGTATCATTGGTACTATAAAATGTTACACGAGAAAAGGAGGGGTAGGGAAATGGAATTACAAGTTCTGAAAGATGAGGAGAGAAGAATGAATTTAGTCTTTTTTCTGTTTCTTTTGGCAATTCCCGTTGTAGCTTTCCTCTACGTGTTGCTTTTTAACGGGGGAGGGTTAAGAGACAGTGTGGCGGTGGTTATTTCGCTCGGAAGTCTGATTGTCAAGGCGCTTGAGAAAATGCTTGGCGACAAGGCGAAATATCTGTATGCATCTTTACTGCCACTGATTGGCGCGTTCATTTTAGTATTGGGAACGCCCGGTGTCTTCGGAGCCATGGTGGAAGCGTATTTCCTTGTGCTGTTTCTTTCCGTTGCATACTATGATCTGTCAGTGGTCAAGGTGTGCGCGGCGGTGACAGTCATTGCAAATGCGTTGGCACTGATTTTGTTTAAGGACGCGTTTTTGTGCATGTACTCGCCGGCGATATGGGTGTTTATCCTCATGGTGTACGCTTTGGCGGTGGCGGTGTCAATCTTTATCGTTCTGCGGACAAGATCCCTCTTTGCAATGGTAGAGCAGAAAGAAGGGGAAGTGGAGACGTTGTTAAACGACGTCCGGGGCGCATTTGACGGCCTGCAGGAATCTTCTCAGGCAATCTATGATTCCTTACATAATTTTGAGCAGAGCTCTTCGGAGATCGCGGCGTCAACGGAGGAGATTTCTTCCAGTGTGGAACAGCAGATTGAGCAGGTTGAGGGAAGCATTCAGATTTTTAACGATCTGGACGGAAAGATCGGAGACTCTGAGACGAGAGTGCTGCAAACGGTTGATAATGTAAAGCTTTTGGAAGAGAAGAACAACGAAGGCATTGCGTCCATCGGCGAGCTTTCCAAAAAGTTCAGCGAGAATATTGAAGCTACGCGGGTTGCGTCAGAAGGCATGACGGCGCTTGCGCAGAAATCCAGCTCCATCGGGGAAATTATAGACAGCATCAGCCAGATCGCAAAGCAGACGAACCTGCTGGCGCTGAATGCGGCGATCGAGGCGGCCAGAGCCGGAGAAGCCGGCAAGGGCTTTGCAGTGGTGGCGGATGAGATCAATGCATTGTCGTCGGAATCGGCGGAGGCGACCCAGAAGATTGATGCGATTTTGAAAGACATTATCGCTACCATCGGGGAAACCAACAAGGTGATCGACCGCAATACTGTGATTGTGAACGAGTCCAACGAGAAGCTGGACGACACGGTGAAGATTTTTGACGCTATGTTGAAGTCTTCCGAACAGGTCATTGCGGAGACCGATCTCTTAAAGGATGGGCTTGGCAGTATTGTGGAGAGCAAGGAGAGACTGCAGGCGGCCATGCAGCAGGTAGAGGCAGTGTCCAAGGTTTCCGAGCAGGGAGCAACGGAGATCAGCGCCTCCACGGAAGAGCAGGTGACCGGCGTCGAGACGATTCTCGCTTCCATGGGTAAGGTACAGGCAGGGATCGACCGTCTGGCGGAAGTGTTAAGTCAAGCATAATAACGGCTCATATTTGAATGAATCAGGTGTCCCGTCATTTGGCGGGACACTTTCACGTTGCAGGGAAAATGACGAAAATTGTAGAAAAAGCGGTGAGGTTATGATGAGTGCCAAAAAAATGGTTGTGGGTCTGTTAGCCCATGTAGATGCAGGGAAAACCACATTGGCGGAGCAGATGCTCTATACAGCGGGAGCGATCAGGAGCTTAGGCAGGGTGGATCACAGGGATACCTTTCTGGATACGGCCAGCATGGAACGGGAGCGGGGAATCACTATCTTTTCCAAACAGGCGCGCTTTTCGTGGAAAGAGATGGAGATAACTCTGCTGGATACGCCGGGACATGTGGATTTTTCGGCGGAAATGGAGAGGACGCTGCAAGTTCTGGACTGCGCCGTGCTCATCATAAACGGTGCGGATGGTGTGCAGAGCCATACGTTGACGCTCTGGCGGCTGTTGGAGTGCTATCAGGTGCCGGTCTTCCTCTTTGTGAATAAGATGGATCAGCAGGGAACGGATGCGGAAAAGCTGCTGTCCGGCGTGCAGAGGGAGCTGGACGAGCGTTGTGTGTCGTTTTCGCGGGGCTGGGAGGAGCAAGCATTTTATGAGGATGTGGCGGTATGCGACGAGGGGTTTTTGGACAAATATGTAAAGTGGGAGGAAGGGGGTGCTTCCAAAGGAGCGGACGTTTTTTCTGGAGTGCCGTTTGTCCCCCAAGAGATTGCAGCGCTTGTGAAAAAACGGCGGATTTTCCCCTGCTTTTTCGGATCGGCCCTTAAGGGAGAGGGGGTGGAGGCGCTGCTGGATGGTCTCTGCGTCTATGCGCCCATTCCAGTTTATGGAGAAGCCTTTGGCGCAAGGGTTTTTCAGATTACCAGAGACGCCCAAGGAAACCGGCTGACCCACATCAAGGTGACGGGCGGGAGCCTTAAGGTGAAGCAGACGATAGCCGTGGGCGGCGGACGAGAAGAGGAAAAGCAGAGGGAAACAGGCGGCCGGAAAACAGACGGGACGGAGCCGAAGACGTCGGAGTGCATGGAAAAGATTGACCAGATCCGTCAATATTCAGGGGAAAAGTATGAAATCGTGCAGGAGGCCGGAGCTGGCAGTATCTGTACGCTTCTGGGGCCGGAACGCACCCTCAGCGGAATGGGGCTGGGCATGGAGAGGGAGACGGTTCTTCCGGTGTTGGAACCAATTATGACTTATCAGGTCAATCTTCCAGACGGGTGCGACAAACACGATCTGTATAGAAAGTTATGTAAACTTGAAGAAGAGGAACCACAGCTTCATATCGTCCGGCAGGAGCAGAGTGGGGAAATTCATATCAGACTCATGGGTGAAGTGCAGATCGAGATGATAAAGAGCCTGATCTTGGAGCGGTTTGGCGTGGAAGTGGGCTTTGACGAGGGAAGCGTCCTCTATAAAGAGACCATTGCAGAGGTGGTAGAGGGCGTAGGGCATTTTGAGCCTCTCAGGCATTATGCGGAGGTGCATTTGATTCTGGAACCGGGCGGGCGTGGCAGCGGCTTAACCTTCCGCAGCAGTTGCAGCGAGGACAAGCTGGATCGGAATTGGCAGCGGCTGATTATGACGCATCTGGAAGAGAAAACCCATCTCGGTGTGCTGACGGGATCGCCGATTACGGATATCCAGATTACGCTGGCGGCGGGTAAGTCCCATGTGAAGCACACGGAGGGCGGTGATTTCAGGCAGGCCACGTACCGGGCCGTGAGGCAGGGGCTGTGTCGGGCAAAGAATGTGCTTTTGGAGCCGGTCTATGCGTTCCGTATGGAACTGCCGGCGGCTTTGGTGGGACGGGCTATGACGGATTTACAGGCCATGTCGGGGCATTTTGACGCGCCGGAAACCTTGGGCGAGTATGCGGTTTTGAGAGGAACGGTTCCGGTCTCCGAGTTCGGGGGATATCAGACGAAGCTGCTTTCTTATTCTGGCGGAAAGGGAAGGCTGTTTACGGAATTGAAAGGATATGAACCCTGCCACAATGCGGAGGAGGTGATTGACCGAATCGGTTACGAGGCGGAGCGGGATACGGAGAACCCCTGCGGGTCGGTGTTTTGTGCCCATGGGGCGGGATTTGTGGCGGAGTGGGATCAGGTGGAAAAGTATATGCACTTAGAGGCCGTCTTAAAGCCAGACGATAACGGCGCAGCAGCAGAAGCATTTTCAAAGCGTCACGCGGCACGCGCCAGCAGGGGCGGATCGAGTATTGACTCTATCGGTCAAGACGAAATCGAAGAGATCTTCCAGCGTACTTTCGGGGCGCGGGAGTCAAAAAAGCAGGGCTGGGCCAGAACCATCCGCAGGGAGGAAAAAAAGGATGCGGAGGTGGAATACCGGGGAACGGCCGCAAAGCGGGAAGAGTATCTTCTGGTGGACGGCTACAATATCATTTTTGCGTGGAAAGAATTAAGCGAGCTGGCGAGGCTTGACCTGAATGCGGCCCGCGCAAGATTGACGGAGATCCTCTGCAATTATCAGGGGTATCGGAAAATGCATTTGATTCTCGTCTTTGACGCTTATCGGGTGAAGGGCAATCCGGGAAGCGTGGAGCGTTACCACAATATCGACGTGGTCTATACGAAAGAGGCCGAGACGGCCGACCAGTATATCGAAAAAGTGACCCATGAAATGAGCCGGAAAAACAATTTGGTGCGGGTGGCCACCTCCGACGGCACAGAGCAGATTATTATTATGGGAGCGGGGGCGATCCGGGTTTCCGCCATGGAGCTTTTTGAGGAAGTGCGGGCGGCCGAGGAGGAGATGTTAAGATTTTTATAAGAAATCCCACGACTTTTTTATAAGGACTTCCCGATATGATGGGTTCAGGCTTAAAGAGGAGGACGATGTACGGATGAACGAATGTGTGCTGGTGGTGGACGACGACAGGGAGATTGTGCGGGCGATTGCGCTTCTTCTAGAGAAGGAGGGATACCGGACGCTTAAGGCTTACGACGGCATGGAGGCGCTTAGGGTTCTTTCGGAGAACGAGGTGCAGTTGATCATCATGGATGTGATGATGCCGAAGCTGGACGGGCTGTCTGCCATGATGAAGATCAGGGAACGGAAAAATCTGCCCATTATCGTTTTGAGCGCAAAGACAGAGGATACGGACAAGATTCTGGGACTCTCCATGGGAGCGGACGACTATGTGGCGAAGCCCTTCAATCCGCAGGAGCTGGCGGCCCGGGTGAAAAGCCAGCTTCGCAGGTACACAATGCTCGGCGGCATCCACGCCCAGAACGAGGAGGAAGAGATCGTAAACGGCAGACTCTGCTATCGACTGAAAGAGCGCACGCTTTATGCGGACGGGGAGCCGGTGAAGCTGACCGCCACGGAGACCAAGATTATGGAACTGCTCATGAAGAACAGAGGCCGCATTTTCCCAGCGGAGGAGATCTATGAGCGGGTCTGGGAGGAACCCTCCTTTTCCCCGGAAAATACGGTGATGGTGCACATCCGTCATATCCGCGAGAAAATCGAACTGAATCCGAAAGAGCCAGAATATATAAAGGTGGTGTGGGGCATTGGATACAAAATGGAAAAAAAGTAAGGTACTGTTGAGTTATTTGGCGTTTGTGATAGGGTTGACCATGATGGTCACCAATATGGTTCCCGCCGTGAGTATGGCGGCGGCCTTTGGGACGGAGATCTTTCAAGGGCCGGTGGACTATCAGGAGAGCGAGGAGTTCCGCTATCTGATCAGCGAAAGGCTTTCCGATCTGCTGGGGGTGGCTACCGGCGGAAAGAGTTACTCAAGCTATGATTCCGGCGTCACGGGCGTGGTAGAGGAAGCTGCGGATGCTGTCGGCGGCCCGGTAACCTCGGTAACCATAGAGGATTTTGGCGGTAATTGGGACGACTATGAGGCCTATCTAGAGGAACAGCAGCGGTATTATGAAGAAATACTGGCCGAAACGGGATATGGGTATACAGATGCCTACGACACTTACAGCGCGTACTATTACGGGTATGATTACAGCGATCAAGAAAGCCTTGACCGCTATATGGCGGATATGGCCCAGAACAAAAACCTGCGTTACGCCGTCATCTATCAGAATAAGCTGCTTTATTCCAATATCGACGGTTTTGAGGAAAAAGCGGGGGAGGAATGGGCGGCCGCGGATTTCTATGAGTCGCTTGATAAGAATGCGTATAATTTTACCCTTTGGTTTAACAGAAGTGGCGACGGCAAGGTAGAGATCACCAAGGACGGCTGGCAGGAGGATGTGTATAATGAGACCTTTGGCAACGGCGTTTACAGTGAAAACAGCCGTTGGCGAGTGCCCGGTTACGCCAACTATACCATAGGAGAGTCGGCGAAGGACGCGGTCATTTTCCTTGCGGCTGCCAAAGAACCGAACCTGTATCTGGTAAAACGCGACGGGAGTAACCAAGTTACCCAGTACGGCGGCAGGCTGTACCATATGCAGCAGAATCTGGATTATCTGAACAGCGCGGCGGAACGGATAGGAGTTGTTATGTCAACCTCTATACTGCTTCTGGCGATTGCTTTCCTGATGTACAAGAGCAGGAGGCAGGCGGCGGAACGGATCGCAGATTTTTTACAGAAAGTTTGTCTGGAAATCAAGCTTCTTCTGCTGCTCGTCCTGATAGTTCTTTTGACAGGTATGGGCGGGGGCGCGCTGGGACAGCTTGGCTGGTGGATGAGAAACGGAATGTCCTATTACAATTGGAGCGGCGATTATATCTATGAGATCGCAAGGCTGACGGAGGCTGGCGGATATCTGGCCTGCTGGTTCTGGCTCATTTATTTGGTTGTATTGGATTGGCGGATGAATCGGGGCAGACAGAAAACACCCGTTTTTGAGCTGCTTAAGGGGAAGGATTTCAAATACCCGATTCAGAAACGGTTGGTGAAAAGACAGCGGCGTACGTTATTTGCGGAGATTGGTCTGCTCTTGCTGTTTGCGGCGGCGATCTGCGCGCTCTGGCTGTTGCAGGGGGAGCTGATCAACTGGCTCACGGGCGGATACGCCTATAATTATGCGTATGATGGGGCATATGAGGCCGTGGCGGCAGATTTGGGCTATCCCTTTTCGATGAGATGGGCGTATATGCTGATAGCCTATGTGATCTTTACCGCATTGTTTGTCTTTACGCTGATTACGGTCATAAGTTTAAAGAAAAATCACCGTCTGGCCAAGGATATCGGCGCGTTGACAGACCAGATTCTGGCGGTGCGGGAGGGCAATCTGACGGGAGAACTGGTTTTGTCCGAAGACACGGACTTACAGGAGGCGGCGGATAATTTAAACCAGATACAGAAAGGCATGGAGACGGCGGTGACAGAGCGCATAAAGAGCGAGCGCATGAAGGTCGATCTGGTGACAAACGTATCCCACGATATTAAGACGCCGCTCACCTCCATTGTCAGCTATGTGGAACTGCTGCGGCAGGAAGAAAACCTCCCCCAGCATGTGAAGGAGTATATTCAGATTTTGGGCGAAAAGGCGGAACGGCTGCGGAGCATCGTGCAGGATGTGTTTGAAGTGAGCAAGGCTACCTCGGGACAGCTCCCGATACAAATGGAAACGTTGGATATGGGCAAACTTCTTCGCCAGACCATGGCGGATATGAACGACAAGATCGAGGAGAGCGGGCTGATCATGCGGACGGCGATTCCCGATACTCCTGTGCCGGTACTGGCGGACGGTCAAAGACTTTACCGGGTGTTCCAGAATCTTTTGCAGAATGCGTTACGCTATTCGTTAGCGGGATCGAGAATCTACCTTGCGCTCACGGAGGAGGACGGACAGGCGGTGGCGCGCATCAAGAATACTTCCGGTGTAGAGCTTGCGGACGGCAAGGACTTTACCGAGCGGTTTGTGCGGGGAGACGAGAGCCGGACGGACGGCGGAAGCGGGCTGGGGCTTTCCATTGCGAAGAGCTTTACGGAGGCCTGCGGCGGGAAACTTACGGTGGAGACGGACGCGGATCTGTTTACGGTGACGGTGCGGTTTCCGATGGATGGACAGGGACAGGCAGCGGATTTATAAAAAAAGCAGGAGGTTTTACGCCTCCTGCTTTTCCTTTCTCACAAACATTAACCCGAAGGTGCCGATGCCGCAGTTGCTGGAAACGGTAGCGGAAGCCTTCTGTAAGATGATTTTGTCAAAGTGGACGTATTTTTCTACGATCTCTACAATCTCGTCGATCTGCTTTACGCTGCAGCCCGCGTAGGTGACGAAGAGAATGCGGGTATCGATCTGACTGCTGTGATGAAACAGCTTCTTTACATATTGTCTGACAACCCGGTGCATGCCGCCCGATTCGATCCGCCACAGTTTCAGCCTGTTTTTTGACATGGATAGAACCGGATGGAGATTTAACAGGGTGCAGAGCCTGTGAACGCCGCCGCTTACTTTGCCGTTGCGGTAGAGCGTGGCGGTGCTGGGAACTAGGAAGTTGGAGAAAACGCGCTCTTTATATGCTTCCATCGCCAGACAAATCTCTTCTACGCTCTTTCCCTCTTCCGCCAGCATCGCGGCATAGAGAACCATCAGGCCGTGGCCGCTGCTGATATGGGAGGAGTCCACGACGGTGACGTTGTCGAAGGTTTTTGCGGCCTGCGTTGCGTTGGGATAAGCGCCGCTCAAATCCACGGTGGCAGTAATATGAATCACATGTTCCGCTTCCGCAAGCGTCTCCGCGAAGAAATATTCGTACTCGGAAGGATCGGCCGTGGAAGAGTGGGAATGACTTCCTTCTGTCTGTAGATAGGAGAGCAGACTGTCGGAAGAAATCTCAAAGAGATCGCAAAAGCGCCCCTCGCCTGTGTGGACATAGCAGTACATCAGGCGGATGTGGAATCGCTCCAGAAGGTCCGCCGACAGATCGCAGATACAGTCCGCCGTGATAGCAATTTTGCGCTTGCGCAAACTGCTTACTTGGTTGAGAGCTTCCAGATTGTCCTCGTCCGCCTCCTCCGGCTGGGCCATATACTCGATCAGATCGCCCGGCAGATATTTTAAAAGGCTTGCCTCCAAAAGAGGCGCGCTGATGGGTTTTGCCAGATAGCCGTCGAAGCCCATGTTCTGGTAGACCTGCTCTGCGTCCGACATGACGTTAGCGGTCAGGGCTATCACGGGAGTTTTCTGGCAGAAGCCCTTTGACTGGCTGCGGATGGCGCTCAGGGTGGCGGCGCCGTCCATATCCGGCATCATATGATCCATCAGGATCGCATGGTAAGCGGTCTGGGCTGTCTTCTTTAAAGCTTCCTTGCCGCTTTCCGCCGTATCTACTTTCACCTTGGTGTCCCGCAGCAGTTTTACGGCCACCATCAGGTTCATGGAGTTGTCGTCTACCACCAGAATGCGGGCGTCGGGAGCGATAAAGCTCTGTTGATAACGGGTGCGCTGGTTCAACTGTTTCTGGGCGGCAAAATTGATGACGCCGATGGGACGCACGTTGATGATGCGCTGCTGTAGTTCTATGGTAAAGACGGAGCCTTTGTGGTAGACGCTGTCTACGGTAATTTTGCCGCCCATCATCTCGATGAGCTGTTTGGATATGGTAAGACCAAGTCCGGTGCCCTCGATGTTTCGGTTATCCGACTCGTCCACCCGCTTGAAGGAGCGGAAGAGATCGTCCAGACTTTCTTTGCGGATGCCCATACCCGTATCTTCCACGGAGATGCGCAGGAGAATTTGATCCGCCGCTACGCGCTCCCCCTTGGCGCTCAGGGTGACGGAGCCGGATGTCGTATACTTGACTGCATTGGTCAGCATATTGGTGACAATCTGTTTGATCCGCACTTCGTCTCCGTAGAGCATGGAAGGAATCTCAGGGTCGATATCCACTTTAAATTCCAGATTTTTCTGATGCGCCCGAATCCAGATCAAATTGACCAGATCGCTGAACATGGAACTGATTTCATACTGGGTCGGAACGATATCCATTTTTCCAGATTCCAGTTTGGAAAGGTCAAGAATGTCGTTGATTGTGGTAAGCAGCATTTTGCTGGCATTTTGGATATTGATCGCATTCTCCGCAATTTCATCGGAGATATCTTCCCGGAGAATCATTTCATTTAAACCGATGATGGTATTGATGGGCGTGCGGATCTCGTGGCTCATATTGGCGAAGAACGTATCTTTGGAGCGGGCGATCAGCTCCACCTCTTTTCGCTGCTGTTCGGCTATCTGCTTTTCCTGCTCGTAGGTTTTGGCTTGAAGCTTTAAAAGGATGCCGATAAAAAGGCTTACGCAGATCAGCGCAACAAAGGAGTCCGAAAAGGTATAGAACCGGGTAGACTCCGGCACCAGATCAGGACGGTAGTAGGTCAATAGGTAAGTCCCAAAAAAGGAGAGGAGGGAGAGGGTCATGGCGATGACAAAGGAGCGGCCCTCAAACAAAAGGAAAATATAAACAAGTCCCAGCACGAACCACACCGGCATACCGCTTTGGGTGCCGCCGCTTGTGATAAAAAGCAGAGGAAAGAAGATTACATTGGTGCCGATAGCCAGAAGCCAGGAAGCCTGTCTGCTGTTATGCTGTCTAAGGGTGATTCGGATGGAAAGGCCGGAAATCACGCCTATGGGCAGCAACGCATACAAAACCTTGTGGTCAGCGCCTAACAGAACAAGAACGACGCCGATCACGGAACAGGCAAAGACCAAAAGCATAATTAAGCGGTTGATTCTTTCTTTAAAATCAAGCTGTCTGGAAAACATTGTCTGAAAAAAGTGCTGCACATTTTTACGCATCGGTTAGTTACCCATCCTTTCCAGAACTTCGGCAGCGCCGAGGAAATCAAAATCAGAGGTCAACGTCCGTATTTCGTCCGCTGCCAGTATAAGAGAATCGTCCCCTCTTGAGAAGGCGGACAGTCTGTCAAGCAGCTCGTCCAGTCCTTCGCTCTCAAAGGCGGATATTTTTTCGCCGATCTGGGCAAGCAGCGTTTGCAGGGAAGAATTGTCCTCCATGCGGGCAGCGGCATCTTCGGTTTCGTTTCCAGCGTCGTGGACAGCCGCAGGCGCGGCGTTTCCGGGTTCTTGTCCTTCCGGATAGACAAAGAGGTTTCCGTCAAGCGCCGCAAGAAGGCGGTCATGGTTTTCCATCATCGCCTCATGGTGATCGAGAATATAATCGACCCGGTTTTCCTTGCCGGCCATTTCCAACTCTCTGGCCATTTCCGAAAGTTCGCCAGCGCCGACGCCTTTGGCGTTTCCTTTCAGGGCGTGGACACAGATGACATAGTTTTTCCAATCCCGCTCATGGTAATAACGGTCCAGATTTTCCCTGCGTTTTTTGCCCTCCGCATGAAAAATGGCGATGATTTCCCGAAAACCATCCTCATCCCCGCAGTAGGCAAGCGCTTTCTCCAAGTCAACGCCCGCTCTGGTTAAGTGCAGACGTGCCGCGTCCTGCGCGTCCGCACCGCCTATATCCGATTCGCTTTCAAGGGCGCTCTCTGCGGCGGGTTCCCCGTCCTCCACGGGAATCTGCATCTGGGCCGGGATATAACGCCGGAGAATCCGCTCTAATACGCTCAGTTCGATGGGCTTGGCGATAAAGTCATTGAAGCCCTCGGCCATAAACATTTCCCTTGCGCCGCCGATGGCGTTGGCCGTAAAGGCGATGACGGGAAGAGACTGGTAATACAGGCCCGGTTTCTGCCGAAGCTTGTGCAGCGTTTCCACACCGTCCATATCTGGCATCATGTGATCCAAAAAGACGCAGTCAAACTCTGGCGCATTTAATTTTTCCAGAGCTTCCGGCCCGCTGCTGGCCATGGTCACTTTGAGGCGGTAAGGCAGAAGAAGTCTTGCCATCACCTTCAAATTCATGGCGTTGTCGTCTACCACCAGCACGCTTGCCTGCGGGGCAATAAATTTATTATGTAAACTAGCCTGCCGGTCTTCGCCAGTGAGAATTTTCTGCCCGTTGAAGACGGCGGCGATGGATAAAACGGTAAAAGGCTTATAGATGCGGAGCATATTGCCCTGCACGAGCATTTCCTGATCGTAATCCAGTAAAAGCACCACAGTCCGTTCCTTGGAGAGACGGTCGAAGAAGCTGCGGTCCTCGGTGTACTCCTCCCAGCCGATGAAGATGTGGGTGTAGGATTCGCGCTCCATGCGCCGTTTTAGTTCGGGCAGATTCCGGCAGATGCGGAAGGGGAAACCGAACTGGCTGACAATGTGCTGCATACAGGCTTCATAGCCCTCACGCACCACGGTATAGCCGTACTTATCAAGATTGATGTAGCAGGCGGCAAAAAGCTGGTTTTTCTCTTTGATGGAAACGATGGGCGTTTCGTCCAGCACTTTTTGGGGAATGGTAAAGCGAAATTCGCTGCCGGCGCCGGGGGTACTCTCCACTGTCAAAAAGCCGCCCATACTGCGAACCAGAGCCTGCGTGATGGCAAGACCCAGCCCTACGCCGCCTTCTTCCCTGTTTCTCTTGGAATTTACCTGACTGAAACTGGTGAAGATTTTTTCCATGTCGGCGCGCTCGATGCCGATGCCGGAATCCTTGACGCTGACTTGCAGATTGATGCCGTACGCCTCCCTGCGGCTTTTGATCTGCAAAATGACGCCGCCTTCCTTGGTAAACTTGATGGCGTTGCCGAGCAGGTTCATGACGATGCGCCGAAACTTCTGCTCGTCTCCTAAAAGATTGCTTGGCAGATTGGCATCGCAGTCTACGATCAGTTCCAGATGTCTTCCGTTATCCATGGTAAGCGCCATGTTGATGATATCGGTGATGGTGGAGGTGATGTTGTAGCTTTCCTCCGCCAGTTCCATCCGTCCAGTCTCAAGCTCTGAGAAGTCCAGAATATTGCTGACCGTGGAGAGAAGATTTCTGCCAGCGGTCTGGATATCCACCACATCGCGGCGCACGTCTATGGGAAGGTCTTCCTGCAAAATAGCTTCGCTCATACCGCATACTGCGTTGATGGGGGTACGGATCTCGTGGGAGATATTAACTAAAAAATCATCCTTACTGCGTTCGGCAATTTCCAGTTCCCGGATGTTGTCCACTAAAAGATCGCTGGCTTCCTGCCGGTTTTTTTGGATAATCCAGATCACGCTGGAAACTGTATAAAGTGAAAAAAATTGGATAAAAAGCCGCAGGACGTCGTGCATAGAGGCGGTGGAAATCGTTCCGGCGATAAAACCGTGGTATAAAAAAAGAAAAATCGGGATAATGAAGCCCGGATAGAGAAGCTGCCTGATATTGAAGACGCTTAACAGGACAATGACGCCCGTCATGGTGACGAGCATGGAGGAAAAGCTTTCCGTGAACAGGGCGTAAACGAGAAATTCCGCCCAGCACATGGCGCAGATGAAGGTTGCCCGGTGGGAGTGATCCCAGTATTCACGGGCGTGGATGAACCAGCCGACGACCGGAGGCAGGAGAAGCAATTCCCTGATATAGATGCTCCAGCCGGAGAGCATTCCCGTAAGGAAAGCGGCGGCTGTATAGAGGCTTAACACTGCTAGTACGATACGTTCCAGCGTTTTTTCGTTTTGTTCGGTTTTTAGCTGTGTGTTGTCCAAGACAAATCACCCTTCCTTTTCTCTTACTTTTCCAGCATATTTTTAAGCTGCGGAAGCATATCTACAAATACGTCGATGATCACCGGGTCAAACTGTGTGCCGCGGCCTTCCGACATGATCTGCATGATCCGCTCGATGGGACGGACAGGCGGTTTGTAACAGCGCTCCTCATAGAGGGCGTCGAATACGTCGGCCACGGCCATAATCCGCGCGGAGAGCGGGATATTGTCCTCCGTGAGTCCCGCCGGATATCCGGTGCCGTCCCAGCGCTCATGGTGGTAGAGGGCAATATCCTCCACCAGCCGTACATAGTGTTCGTCCTCGATATCCCCAATGATGGTCTGAATGATTTTCCGGCTGTGGGTCGTATGTAACTTCATGGTTTCAAATTCTTCCGTCGTCAGCTTGCCGGGTTTTTGCAAAATGGCGTCGGGGATTTTGATTTTACCCACATCGTGGAGGGGAGCCGCTTTGCACAGATCCTCGATATAGGAGGAGGTCAGCTCGTCCTTAAAATATCCGCGGGACAACAGCTCGTTTGCGATCATTCCCACATAAGTCTGGGTGTTCTTGACATGCTTTCCGGTACTGCCGTCGCGGCTTTCGATCAGGTTAGCCATACCGATGATGACGGAGTCTTGAATGCGGCCAAGACGCATAGCGTCTTCCGTGATTTTCTGTGCCTGCGTATTTACCATTTCCTCCAAGTGATGGCGGTATTGGTCAAGCTCGATGGTCTTGCTGACCCGGCTTAACAAGATATCGGGCACAAAGGGTTTGGTTACGAAATCCATCGCGCCTAACTGGAAGCATTTGATTTCCGTCTCCGCCAGATTGTCCGCCGTCAGGAAGATGACGGGAATCAATTCGGTTTGTATGTTAGAACGAAGTTTCTGCATGACCTCAAAGCCGTTCATTTCCGGCATATTGATGTCCAGAAGAATCAGGTCGGGACGATGGGTCTCTAGATAGGTTAAGGCTGCCGCGCCGCTGTTGCAGGCAGCGATACGATACTGCGGACCGAGAATGCGTTGGGCGAGGGACAGA
This sequence comes from uncultured Lachnospiraceae bacterium, assembly GCA_947243855.1. Taxonomy (GTDB): domain Bacteria; phylum Bacillota; class Clostridia; order Lachnospirales; family Lachnospiraceae; genus UBA3282. Next base: position 58,156 of record CAMXIK010000004.1, read on the forward strand.
TTGGTCTTGTCGTCGTCCACCACTAGAATGACATTTTTCACGGAAATACCCTCTTTTCCTACGATAATTTTATATGGTTTCATTGTAAAACAAGATCGGGATAAAATCAAGAAAACGGGAAGATATTGACAGGGGAAAGGTTTGCGCAAAGGCCTAAAAATGTGATATTATAATAGAATAAAAAGAACTTCTAAAGTTCGGCAACCGTATAAACGCAATGCTGAAGATAGGTACGAAGATGCAGGATGAGAAGAAAACGGGCGAAAAAGGCCCGCAGCAAAAAACGCAGCAGCAGGACGATATCCCGAAAAAGCTTTGGGAGGCATACGAGAAGGCTTTTTTCTCGTTTCAGCCGGAGGAAAACCGCAGATTCACCAGAAGCACAGAAAAGCAGTTAGGACAGTTGGAACGGCGCATCGCCCGCAAGAAAAAGCAGGATAACCATCAGGTATTGGCGGATATGAAAGAGCTGCATAAAAAAGTAGCGCAGGTCGGCTATACGGTGGTTCTGCGGGATACCAAGTGGCTTAAAAAATACCGCTATGTGGTGCGCCGCCTTGCCAGACTGGATATGAGTTTCCTGAAAAGGATGGCGTCTACGGCGGTGCCGGAGGATCTTGCCGGAATGGAGAAGACGGCTTCGCTTCTCCGTTCAAAGTCGCTTTACGAAATTTATAAAGACGAATATATGCAGTATCTGGTGGGCCAGCGGATCGAGGAGCTGATGGAGGCGGAACCGGAGAAACAGTATCCGGAAGCCAGAGCCATGAAACGGCATTTTATTTTGCATGTAGGCCCCACCAACAGCGGTAAGACCTACGAGGCCCTGCAACGGTTGAAACAGGCCTATCACGGCATTTATCTAGGCCCGCTGCGTCTTTTGGCGTTAGAAGTGTACGACCGCATGATGACGGACGGGATTCCCTGCGACATGGTGACGGGCGAGGAGACCATCCGCACGAAGGGAAGCTTCGTGCAGGCGTCCACCGTGGAGATTTTGGATATCAGGGAAGTTTATGATATCGCCGTCATCGACGAGGCGCAGATGATGGCGGACGAGAGCCGGGGAAGCTTTTGGACAAGGGCGGTTCTCGGTATCCGCGCGCAGGAGGTTCATGTGTGCTGTTCGGGCACGGCGGAGGAGATTCTGGTCAAGATGCTGACACGGTGCGGGGATGAGATCGAGATTGTCCGTCATGAGCGCAACACCAAGCTTGTTTTTGTTCCGGAGCGCTACGACATGGCTGTGGATGTGGAACAGGGAGACGCGCTGATCGCCTTTTCCAAGAAAAATGTGCTGGCTATCGCGGCGGCCCTTGAGGGCCGGGGCATCAGGGCCAGCGTGATTTACGGCAACCTCCCGCCCCAGACCAGACAGGAGCAGGTGCGGCTGTTTACAGAAGGGGTCAGCAAGGTAGTGGTGGCCACGGACGCCATTGGTATGGGAATCAATCTGCCAATCCGCCGGGTGGTCTTTATGAATACGACCAAGTTTGACGGCGTGGGAAAGAGACGGCTTTTGGCGGAGGAGATCAGGCAGATCGCGGGCCGGGCGGGAAGGTACGGGTTTTACGACACCGGCTATGTGCAGTCCGCGATGGACATGGATTATGTGGGAAAGAAGCTGGCGGAGCCTTTTTACCCGATCAGAAGAGCGCGGGTCGGGTTTCCGGAGATTCTGCTTGACATTGACATAGAGTTAGACCAGATCATAGAGGCATGGGAAAAGACGGGAAATCCGCCTATGTACGACAAGATTTCCATGAAGGAGAGCGTGGATAAGTACCGGTATCTGCGGGAATACCGAAGGAAAATTCCCTACATGGACGACCGGAAACTTTTGCTTACGTTGATTACCTGCCCTTTTGACGTGAAGGACAGGGAAGTGTTGAAGCTGTGGCTGCGCTACTGCGAAAAGCCGGAAAAACAGCAGAACTGCCCTATGCTGCCGAGGGATTTCTCCTTGGAAGGGCTGGAATCCTATTACAAACAGCTCGACCTTTACACCCAGTTTTCAGCTAGAATGGGCTGGGTGATTGACAAAGACGAGGTGGCGGCCAACAGGGAGTGGGCCCAGCATGAAATTGGAGAATTGTTAAAGGACGACAAGGGGCAGTTCGAAAAGAAGTGCCGCATCTGTGGGAGGCCGCTTGCATGGAATGCCGAGTATCCGGTTTGTGACCGCTGCTATCGGAAGATGGGAAGGGAGTAGCGATGATCTATACCTATTATGCGGATATCAGGTGTTTGGAAAGGGAGGCTCTGTTTCAGGAAAAGGTAAAACAGCTCTCGCCTTACAGGCAGCAGAAGATTGCCATTCTGCGGCACGAAAAAGATAAAAATAGAAGCCTTGGGGCGGGTCTTCTCCTAGACCATGCGCTTGCGGTTTACGGCCTGCAGGAGAGAAGCGTGGAGTACGAGATCGGCGAATGGGGAAAACCTACCTTGAAATACCATCCGGAAATCTGCTTTTCCTTGTCCCATTCCGGGGATTATGCCATCTGTACCATCGGGGACAGGCCGGTGGGAAACGATATCGAATATGTGAAAGAAGGGCGGCTTAAGGTGGCGGACCGCTTTTTTGCAGAGGAAGAGCTTGCTTGGCTTTACGGCGCCGGAACAAAAGAGGAGAGAACGGAAAGGATGTTCCGCCTCTGGACGATGAAAGAGAGCTTTTTGAAGGTAATTGGCCGGGGCATGTCTTTATCCTTAAAGGATTTTGTGATTCATATGGACGAGGAGTCGGGCAGGGCAAGAGTGAGACATACATTTGACGCAAAATACTATTACATGAGGGAATACCGGGAGATCGACGGCTGCTGTACGGCGGTATGCGCGCAGGAGAGCGGGGATATGGCGTATAGCATGATACCAGTACCATTGTTTTGAGAAGGGGGCGGCGGGATGCGCAGGAAAAAGAGAATACGAGCCGTGGCGGTATGTCTTACGGCGCTCTTTGCGGTGTATACCGTATTTGTCTATTTTCTGGTGAGCGCCTGTCTGGTGCCCTCTTTTATGGATCGTTTAAACGCTTTTGAGGATATCACGAGGAAGTGCTACAGCGAGCAGGTGCAGACGTCGGATATCAAGGAAAATCAAAGCAAACTCCTTGCCGATACCGCTAAATGGCTGGAAACGGCGAACCGCGGCAGGATTTCGGCTCGGACGCCGGACGGGTATACTTTGATTGCGGCTCAGTTTCCGGCAAAACAGGAGAGCGATAAATGGGTGCTTCTTCTGCACGGATATACCGGGTGGAAAGAGGAAATGTATCAATTCGCCTACTGGTATTACGAGCAGGGGTTTCACGTGCTTGTGCCTGATCTGCGTTGTCAGGGGGAGAGCGAGGGCGATTTCATCGGGATGGGATGGACGGATCACTATGACTGCGAGCTTTGGGTTTCCTATATTCTGGAACAGACGCCGGAGGCCAAGATTGTGCTCCACGGACAGTCGATGGGCGCGGCGACCGCCCTCCTCATGGCCGGTTCGCCGGAAGCGTCCGAACATATTGCGGCGGTGGTCGCTGACAGCGCGTATACGGAAGCTTACGAAATGTTTGGCGATAAAATAACGGAGTGGTTCCATCTGCCAGCGGCCCCCTTTGTGGATTCGGCCTGTGTGATGCTGCGGCTGCGCGGCGGCTACAATCTGCGGGACGCCTCGCCGCTTCGGGCTGTGGCGGGAAGCAGCGTTCCCACACTGTTTATCCACGGGGATCAGGACCGGATGATCGACGTGGGCATGTCCTACGAGCTGTTTGAGGCGGCGGCCGGTGAGAAGGAGCTTTTTATTGTGGAAGGAGCGGGGCACGCCCAAGCGCAGGATAAAGACCCGGCGGAATATTACGGGAGGATCGATACGTTTTTGAAACGGCATTTGTGAGGGGAGAAAGGCAGGCTTTTTTATGGGTAGTAAAATTGGAAAAATAAGGAAAAGAACGGTAAGGGCGGCCGCCGCAGCATTTGCGGCAGTGCTGCTGTTTTTGTTTCCTTTGGGAACAGGAGAGGCGGATACGGTCTGCGGGGCCGGAAAGCGCACGGTCCGGATTGGATTCTTCCCGATGGGCGGGTATCACGAAACGCTGGCGGACGGAAGTCTTTCCGGTATGGATGTGGAGTATCTGCAAAATCTCTGTGATTATGTAAACTGGTCGGTGGAATATGTGTCCTGCGAAAGCTGGGACGAGGCCCTGCAGATGCTGGTCGATCAGGAAGTGGATCTGGTTGGTTCCGCCCAATATTCCAAAGAGCGGGCGGAAATTTACCGCTATGCCGATCTGGCAAGCGGCTATACCTTCGGCGCTATCGCGGTGAAGGGGGACAGCTCCCTTGCTTACGAGGATTTCGAGGCCATGAAGGACATTACCTACGGCGTTGTCGGCACCTATGTGAGAAAGCGGGAATTTTTTGAATATCTGGAAGGGCATGGGGTCAAGAGCCCAAGGGTGCGCGAGTACGAGAATACGGCGGCCTTGCAGGACGCTCTTGCGGCGGGCGAGATCGACGCGCTGGTGCATTCCCTTACGGAGATCGAGGAGGGACAGCGGGTGATCGGCCGTTTCGCGCCGATGCCGTTCTATTACATAACCTACCCCGGCAATGAAGAACTGCTGCGGGAACTGAATCAGGGAATTGCGGATTTGAAGATGAACCGCCCGGAGCTGGAAAACGAGCTGATGGTAAAGTATTATGACAGCCGTTTGGATCATACGATCCTGCTCACCAGCGAGGAGAAGGATTATATCAAAGAGGCAAAGACGCTGACGGTTGGGTGTCTGGACGGGCATTATCCTTTTTCCTACATTGACGAGGAAGGGGAATATAAAGGGCTTGTGCCGCAGATGCTGGAGGAGGTCTCCGTGAGCACGGGTTTGACCTTTGAATATTTTCATGTAAAAGATATGGAGGAAGCGAAACAGGAGCTTGCGAATGGAACGATTGATATCATCGAGTATTGCAGCGAAGGGGCGGGCGATATCAGACAGCGCGGCTGCGCGTTGACGAAGGTTTATGCGAAGGTGCCCCAAGTGGTGGTGATGAAGCGGGGCAGCAGGACGGAGGAGATTAGCACGCTTGCGGTGACGGGCGACTTTTTCTCGCAGGAGGGAGGAGTCTCCTACGGGGAGGGAGCCGAGCTTTTATTTCAGAAGGGGCAGAGGGAATGTCTGGAAGCGGTGCGTACGGGCAAGGCCTCGGCGGCTCTTTGCGACGGCTATATGGCGGAGTATCTGATGGGTTCCCAGTTTGGCTACGGGCAGATGGAGATTCACACGGTTTTAAGCGAGGCCCACAATATTCGTATGGTGGTGCGCAACGATTCGGATTCTCCGCTTCTGGGGATCTTAAATAAGGAGCTTCTGGACGTTACTGACACAATGGTAAACGACTATATGTTACAGGATAACTTTTATTCCCGCATGAGCATAGACAGCTTTATCAGGGATCACAGTATCGTCATTATCCTGATTTTGCTTCTGGCGGCGGCCCTTGTCATTTTTACCCTCTACCGGATGCTGAAAAACAGCAGGCGGATTGAGAAGCTGATGTACAAGGATACGGATTTCAATATCTGGAATCTGAATTACCTGAAATACAGGGCGTCCCTCAAGCTGGGGACGGACGCAGATAAAAAATATGCCATTGTGTATACGGATATCTGCCAGTTTAAGAGCTATAACGCGCTGTACGGATGGAGCGCGGGACAGCGGCTTTTGGAACTCACCATCGAGGAGCTGTCTTCGGAGATCGACAGCGAGCAGGAGCTGTACGCCAGAAGCTACGGCAGTCATTTTGTGCTCTTTGTCTGCTATGAGGATATGGCGCAGTTAGAGCGGCGGATGCAGGATATGGCGGACCGGATTTCCGGTTATATTTACGACAAAGAGGAAATTCGCATGACGCAGGCTTTGGGTATCTGCGAGATCGGACAGGGGGAGACGGACATTCAACTGGCTCTTTCCTATGCGATTCAGACGGTAGACCCGATCAAACACAGCCGAAGTAATGTGGTGCGGGTTTACGACGAGGAGATGCGTAAGAAGCTAAAAGAGCAGCAGGAGCGGGAGACGCTTTTGGATTCTGCGGATGTGCAGAAAGACTTTGTGGCATACTATCAGGCGAAGGTGGATATCCGCAGCGAGCGCGTGGTGGGAGCGGAGGCGTTGGTGCGCTTTAAGGACCCCACGGCAGGCGGCGCGATCCGCGCGCCAGGCTTTTTTGTCCCCTACTATGAGCAGACGGGCAGGATTATGGAGATCGATTTCTTCGTGATGGAGAGCGTCTGCAAGATGCTGCGCAAACGGCTGGATCTGGGACTTTCAGTGGTTCCCGTATCCTGTAATTTTTCCAGATCCCATTTTGTGAGGGAAGAGTTTCCGGCCCACATTGAATCTGTGATAGAAAAATATCAGATTCCGAAAGACTTGATTGAGGTGGAGATCACGGAGACGCTGGTGGTGGAAGAGCTGCAGCAGCAGAAGGTGAAGGAGAATGTGGAAATATTAAAGGCAAACGGCATTCACCTTTCCATCGACGATTTCGGATCGGGGTATTCTTCGCTGGGCGTGTTTGAACAGATTCCAGCTTCCGTGATTAAGCTTGACCGCTCTTTCTTATTAAATAATGAAAACCGCACAAGGCAGGTGCAGATCATGAAAAATATTGTCAATCTGGCAAAGGATCTGGATGCGCAGGTGGTCTGCGAGGGTGTGGAGACGCAGCAGGATACGGAGCTGATGATGGAGATCGGCGCTTATGTCGCGCAGGGTTACCGTTATTGTAAGCCTGTGCCGGAGGAAGTGTTTGAGGGTATGCTTGTATGAGGAAAAAAGTGATGATCTGTCTGTGTATTGTGGCAGCGTTTTTGTGTTTACTCTATTGTTTTATCGTGTTCCGCATCCGGTCGGGGAGCCGTTTTTATCTGATCTGGGGACTGGGAGGATTGTTTTTCATCGGGCTGGCGCTGGCGATCCGGTTTGACTTATGGAGTCAACTTCCGCTGCTGTTACGCAGAATGATCTGCGGCGTTCTGCTTTTGGGCATACTGGCCTTTGTAGTGGCGGAGGGCTGTATCTTTGCCCATTACAGGGATGCGGGCAGACCGGATTTGGATTATATCATTGTGCTGGGCGCGCAGATGAAGCCGGCTGGCCCAAGCATTGTGCTGAAATTCCGGCTGGACGCGGCATACGAGTATCTGGTGGAAAACGAAGATACCATTTGCGTGGTGTCCGGCGGACAAGGCCCCAACGAGCCTTGCACGGAGGCGCAGGGGATGCGGGATTATTTGGTGGAGAAGGGCATTGCGCCCGAAAGAATTTTGATGGAGGACAAGTCCACGGACACGTCCGAGAACATTGCGTTCAGTGCGGAAGTGATCGGCGGAACCGATCATGACGTGGGCATCGTCACCAACAATTTTCACGTATTCCGGGGGATGATGCTCGCCAGACACGCGGGGTTCGAGAATGCCTGCGGCATTTCGGCCCGGTCGAATATCTATTTTCAGCCCAACAATCTGGTGCGGGAATTTTTCGGGATTGCAAAGGATTTGGTGTGCGGGAATTTACTATGAATGAGGAGAAGGAAACAAAGAAGAGCATATCTCTAAAAGCGGTCTGCGCCGTCGCTCTCGCCGCCTTTGTAGCTGGCGCGGCGGCAGCGGGCGGTATCGGGTACGCCGTTTCAGAGAATCGGGCAAAAGAGGCGGAGCCAGCCGATGAAGAGAAAAGCGCGGATATTCTTTGGGACTTCGGGGAGACGGAGCGTCTTAGGAAGTATATGGATACGGCGCTGGTTCCCAAATTCGGCCTTGCCGATTTGGACGGGGATGCGCGCGGCTTGGCCGGGGAGAAAATCTGCGACCTCGACGACGACGGCGGACTGGAACTGCTTGTTTTTCTATTGAAAGAAAAGGAAATTATCCTGCGTATTTTCGAGCCGGGGGAGGACGGCGTGTACTGTGCGGCCAGCCATTCTTGGGAACGTCCAAGCGAAACGCGGGAATTTGATCTTTTCTGGGCGGTTGTGCGCGCGGATGACGTTACTTACCTATTTTTTGACGATAATTATCATGGGATTGCCCGGGATTTTAACTTTTCCAATACGGGATTATACCGCTATGACGGGGAGAAGCTTTATGCGCCGCTTGAGATCAAACAGACGGGCAGCGATTCCCACCCTGTTATGACGGCTTATCAATATGATAAAGGCGGCGAACTGCTTTCGGAAGAGATTATTTATGATGAGAATGACGGAATCAGCAAGGAGAGCCGTCTGCCGAGATATTATGGACGTATCAGAGGTCTGTTTTACGAATATGGGTTCGATCTTGAGAGCGAAGCCGCTTTAAACGGCGGGCGGGGCGGCTACCATAATCTTACGAAAGCGAACGGCTACAGTCCCCTTCTTCAATTAAACATGTGGATTGAGGAGCAGACAGACCGTCCCGATGTTTACCATGGGAACGATTTGGACAACCCGCTGTTGACCTATCAGCAGTTCTTATATGGGGAAGAAACTGCGCGCATAAGGGATAGCGTTTGGTATGAGTATGACAAAGACAAAAATGTGGACAAGGATAGGGAATGGACCTTCCGGGATATCATGGAGCTGGTGCGCGGCTATTTTTTGGAAGGCAGCGGACGCTGGCCCTATGTGGAGTATGCCTATCTGGACTGCGGGGGCGACGGGGTGCAGGAGCTGGCCGTTCGTTTTGTGGGCATTGGGATAGACGGCTCCTTGGACGACAGCGATTTGACGATGGTGTTAGCTTGTCATGGCGGGACGCTCGAAGTCGTATATGCCGGCGAATCATGGTGCAGAAGCGTGACGAAGCTGTATGAGCATGGTTTTATTTACAGCTATGGTTCCAGCGGCGCGATGTGTCAGGGCTTTGGCGGGGATTATATCGACGAAAACGGCGACGTCCAGAGCGTTTATGAAGCGGAGCAAAACAGCTATACCGTATGGGATATGAAGGTGCGTCTGGGATATGACAATCGTGAGGAAGACTACGATTCCAAGTATGGGGCGACCGTGACCACTTACCAGATTGGGGATGCGGAGTATTCGACGTTAGAGTTCGGAGAGGAAGCTTCGGAGCAGCTTTGCCGGGAATACAGGGACGATCTGGAAGAGCACACAAACCTTGTCACGGAGGAGGAAATCAACGGGCTGATTGGACGGCGCGCGGCGGAACTTGGCATCCAAAAAGAGTGGATGGAGGAGGAAGACCTTGCGTGGAGTTACTGCTCTTGGTAAATGGGTGTAAATCTCCCTTGACGGGCAGGCGGAAATACAGTTAGAATAAGACAAGAAAAGATGAAAGTACGACGAGAGTAACTTGGAGATAAAAAGTGGAGAGACAGAGGAGAACAGGCGGAAAAAGAACAGGGATTGCGGCGCTTATGCTGTGCGTCTGTCTGGCGGGATGCGGCTCGGACGCGCCGCCAAGCTATACCAAACAGGGGATGGACGCGGTCGAAACCCTTGATTATGACAAGGCGCTGACCCTTTTTCAGACAGCGGAGGAAAACGGGGAGGAGAAACGGCTTCTCTATCGGGGAATGGGCCTTGCCTACCTTGGAAAAACCGACTATGAGACGGCGATCGCCTATTTGGCGGCGGCGTTACAGCTTGGGGACGGCAGGGTGGAAGATCTGGATTTCGATATCAATTATTATCTTGCCACGGCATATTATAAGAATGGACAGATGCAGGAAGCGGTACGCGTATACGATGCGATTCTGGGACTTCGGCCCGAGGAGACGAACGCCTATTATCTGCGGGGCTGCGTAAAGCTTGCGGAGGGGAATTTTGACGCGGCGCAGGCGGATTTTGATACGGCGATTACCAAAGAACCGAAAAATTACGACCGTATGATCCGTATCTACATGGTGTTGGAAGAGCACGGCTACAAGGAAGCAGGACTGGTTTATCTGCAAAACGCCATGAAGGAGAATGAAAAATCAATCTCTGACTATGATATGGGGCGCATCTGCTATTATATGGGAGATTATGAGAATGCCAGAGGGTTTCTGGAAAAGCTCAAAACCACGACGGATTACGGCGCGGCGCTTTATCTTGGCAGAACCTATGAGGCCTTGGGGGATTATAACTACGCGGCGAGCATTTACGCGGGTTATACGGAGTACGACCAGACGAAGGCGGAGATTTACAACCAATTGGGGTTGTGCCGGATGCAGCTAAAGGAGTACGAGGCGGCGCTTCTGGCCTTTCAGACGGGGATGAACATTGAAGGTAACGACATGATGCAGACCCTGAAATTCAACGAGGCGGTTACTTATGAGTACATGGGTGACTACAAGACGGCAGCGGCTCTTATGAACAGTTATCTCCGTAGCTATCCGGATGACGAGACGGCGAAGCGCGAGTATGATTTTTTACAGACCAGATAACGGATTCAAACTTGAAAGGAGGATATATTATGAAGAATACTTATGTGCGCGTAAAGGGAATTATTAAAAAGGGGGATACTTATCTGCTGTTAAAGCGTTGGGTGGATGACCGCATTCCAGACCCTTTTGTATGGGAGTTTATCGACGCGGAGGTGCCCCACGGGGACGCGCCTGACGACACAATGCTTTCTGCGATTTCAGAGCTTCTCTCCATCAACGGAAAGATTGAGAAAATTGAGTACACGTGGTCGCAGCTTCTCGGTGAGACGCATTGCGTGGGCATTGCTTACATCTGTTCGATTCCGGAGAAGGAGGAGCCCAATATTATTCTTTCCGAGGATTACGGCAGCTATGAGTGGGTGAAGAGGAAAGATTTCCCGAAGTATATCGAGAATCAGTATGTACTAAAGGATTTGGAGGGTAAGAAACTGTGATTAACGTACTGACAGAGAAGATTAAGAAGCTGGAAGCGCCCATTGTGGTGGGACTTGATCCCAACCTGAAGTTTGTACCGGAACCTATCAAAAAACAGGCGTTTGCAGAGCATGGCGAGACCCTGAAAGGGGCGGCGGAAGCAGTTTTCGCATTTAATAAAGGAATTGTGGATGCGGTCTGCGATCTGGTGCCGGCGGTAAAGCCGCAGATCGCCATGTACGAGCAGTTCGGCGTGGAGGGGCTGATCGCTTTTCAGAAGACGGTTTCCTACTGTAAGGAAAAGGGACTGGTGGTGATCGGCGATATCAAGCGCGGCGATATCGGTTCCACCTCCGAGGCCTACGCGGTAGGTCATCTGGGGCAGGTGCAGGTGGGAAGCGCCATGTGCCGAGGCTTTGAAGAGGACTTTGCGACGGTGAATCCTTATCTCGGTTCCGATGGGGTAGCGCCTTTTATCAAGGTTTGCAAGGAGGAAAAGAAGGGGATCTTCGTTTTGGTGAAGACGTCGAATCCGAGCAGCGGGGAATTTCAGGATCGTCTTGTGCTTCCGAAGGACAGCACGGATACGGAAAAGGCGAGACCGCTCTATGAAATTGTCGGCGAGAAGGTAGCCGAGTGGGCCGCCGGCTGCATGGGCGAGGCGTACAGCTATATCGGCGCGGTGGTGGGCGCGACTTATCCGGAAATGGGAAAGATCTTGAGACAGATTATGCCGAAATCCTATATTCTGGTGCCCGGTTACGGCGCGCAGGGCGGTAAAGGAAAGGATTTAAAGCCCTTTTTCAACGAGGACGGGCTGGGCGCTATCGTCAATTCCTCAAGAGGAATCATTGCGGCATACCAGCAGGAAAAATACGCAAAGTACGGAGAAGAGAATTTTGCGGATGCGGCCCGCGCGGCGGTGCTCGATATGAAGGAAGATATTCGGACGGGTATTTCATAACGTATATTTTATTAGAAAAAGCGGCATACTATCCTTAATCATGTAAGAAAGGATCGTATGCCGTTATGTTAGGAAAACAGAGCATTCATTTTGAAAAGAAACCGTACATCATAAGCAGCGCGTCCGTCGTCGGCAGCAAAGAAGCGCAGGGCCCTATGGGGGAACTGTTCGACAAGGTTGGGTACGACGATAAGTTCGGCGGACAGACGTGGGAGGAGGCGGAGAGCATTCTCCAAAAGGAGGCGCTTGAGATCGCGCTCTCCAAGGCGGAACTTAGGAAACAGGATCTGCAGATGGTGTTTGCGGGAGATCTGCTGGGACAGTCCATTGCCAGCAGCTTCGGCATGGCGGGGTATCAACTGCCTCATGTGGGTCTTTACGGCGCTTGCTCTACCTGTGGGTTATCCCTGACGGTGGGCGGTATGGCGGTTTCCGCCGGGTTTGCGGAGAAGGCGGCCTGCATTACTTCCAGCCATTTTGCCAGTGCGGAGAAGGAGTTTCGTTTTCCGTTGGCATACGGAAACCAGAGGCCAAAATCCGCCACATGGACGGTGACGGGAAGCGGCGCTTTTGTGTTATCGTCCCAGCCGGGAAAGCAGACGCGGGCGGTGATCGAGGGCGCTACGGTCGGAAAGATTGTGGACTACGGGATCAAGGATTCCATGAATATGGGAGCCTGTATGGCTCCGGCGGCGGCGGACACGATCAGGCAGAATCTGGAGGATTTTGGCAGGGAGCCGAAGGATTATGACAGGATCATCACCGGGGATCTTGGCGAGGTGGGCCAACAGCTTTTGTTTGATCTGCTTGCGGAGAAGCAGATCGATATTACCAGACAGCATATGGACTGCGGGATAGAAATTTATGAGAGTGAGAAACAACACACGGATGCGGGCGGTTCCGGATGCGGGTGCAGTGCGGCGGTGCTCTCGGCCTATATTTTGAAAAAGATAGAGGAGGGTATTTGGAAGAGGGTGCTCTTTGTGCCTACGGGAGCGCTTTTGTCTAAGACCAGCTTTAACGAGGGACAGACCATTCCGGGGATTGCCCACGGGGTAGTGTTGGAGCATTTTGAGGGATAAAATAGCATAAATATGGAAGGGAAAAGGCCGGGTAACCCCGGCCTTTTAGAATGCTTGGTGAGGATATCTGCACTATTCGTTTTTTGAAAGATAATTTTGGTATAACTGCTCTCTATATTCGCTATCGGAAAGGGCACGCTGTAATTCCTCGGTTTTTCCTGCGTCCATAAGGGATTTGAGAATTTGGGAGAGCAGATTGCGGCCTTCTTCTCGTCCTGCTGCAAGCCCCTCCTCGAGTCCTTCTGTGAGTCCGGCCTCATGTCCTTCCCGGTAGCCGATCTCCCGCCATTCTTTCCGTTCGCTCTTCATATGTTTTTCTTCGTCATATTCAAATATACTCACCGTGATTGCCTCCGCACGATTTTTCCTCAAAAAGTCTGAAAGAATTCCGTTTCTGATACAAGTATCTACCGCTTTTTCAACCGCTTCCGGCAAGGGCATTTCCTTTGCATAGGTTCTGACATGATCCACATACTGGGCGTATTCTTTTAACAGGCGGCAGGCTTCTAATAGTTCCAGGTTATGTCCAAGGTTAATGTTATATACGGTTACTGACAATTCTAGTGCCGGTTCATCCTGCTTCTTCTCAAAGGCGTCCGACAGGTACAAAATCTGTTGCTCCGGCTGAAAGTCCGTCCCGTTGTAAAAGACAGCAAACCGTGGCGCTGGAATCTTAATCAGCGACTGACTGTACAGATTTTTGCCCTTGATTCGGTTCTGCAGCACTCTTGTCACGTAGAGTAAGTCGGGTAACGGCATGTTTGGGTTGTAGGTGGACTGGTGCTCATAGAGGAGCAGTTCAAAATCAAACACAAAGGAAATGTCATTCTTATAATTCATATAGACTGCATTTTCTAAGGTGGTGATTTCCAGACTGTCTACATCCGTGTAGGCCGTATCATTCAACGCATTATACAAACTTAATAGACTTTCCTTTTCTCGGAAAATCATCCGAAATATGGTGTCTTTGTAGTTTCGATGTATGCCCGTTTCATTCGGGGGTGTTTTGCCCGCTTTTGATTCAGCTAAGCCCGTTCCAGTTACAGTGGTTTCATACCAGTTTGTTCCGTTCATCAAATGTCCTCCTTTGTCTGGCGGGCAGTCCTTGTGATATGGAAAATCCGCCGATGCAGGAGAACTGTTCCAGATCCTCCCGCTTTTGCAATGGTTAATTGGATTTAAAGCATGGATTTTCTGAAACTTAGAATAAAAAAGAGATTACCGATCTGCTTATGATAGAAAATATGCTTTCATTACTATAGCACAGATATAACGAAATTGTAAATATTTAGTTTTGAAAATATTATAAAGAATAGCAGGTCGGTTACAAAATGAGAAATTTGTTTTAAATCGGAAAGACTAATTTGGAGTTATGTAAACTAAATGCGAATTATACCGAAAAACATGCGATATATACCGTCTGCACAAAAGAATAACAGATATTATGATATGATTTAAAAAGAGAAATGTCGAGAAAAGGACAGTGAGGAGCGGCCTATGAAGGAATTGACAGTGGAAGCGACGGTGGAGAGTATTCCAGTTATCACCGATTTTGTGGACGAACAGCTTGCCAGGTACGACTGCCCGATGAAGGCGCAGGCGCAGATTGATATTGCCATTGACGAATTATTCAGTAATATCGTCCACTATGCCTATCATCCCGGCACAGGCCCCGCGACGGTGCGGGTGGAAGTCGTGGAAGAGCCTCTATCTGTGGTGATTACCTTTATCGATCAGGGCGTTCCCTATGATCCGCTTGCCAAAGAGGACCCGGACGTAACGCTCTCCGCACAGGAGAGGGAGATCGGCGGACTCGGAATCTACATCGTGAAGAAAAACATGAACGAAATTACATACGAATATAAGGATGGACGGAATATCTTGAAAATACGCAAGGAGCTGTAGCGCATATGTTGGAGCAGAGAGACCATAAAGGGCTGTATCGGGAAATTGTAACCAATATGCTGGAGGGGGTCATGGTGATCAGCATGAACGGTAAGATCACCCTCTTAAACCCGTCGGCGGAACGAATTTTGGGATTGTCGCAGGAGGATATCGGCGATTCTTTTATTAATGTTTTTTTGACCAGAGAGGGAACGGACGATTTCAACGAGGCGATTTTAGACACGGTCTACGAGAAAAAGAAGGTAAGCAACATGCCGGTAGACTATATGCTTAACGGAGAGACGAGAAATCTGACGCTGACCACAAGCTACATCCATAGTGAAGGGGAAAAATCCGTGGTTGTGGTGATGGAGGACGTCACGGAGTTAAACGAGCTGCGGGATGCGCAGACCGCTCTTGATAAGATACGGAAGCTGAATCTGGAATATGAGAAGGCGAAGGACGAGGCCGTCAGGGCGAACGAGGCGAAAAGCCTGTTTCTTTCAAACATGTCCCACGAGATTAGAACGCCGATCAACGCGGTCTTGGGCATGAACGAGATGATCCTTCGAGAATGCGCGGACAAGCAGATTCTTTCCTATGCCGCGAATATCCGCAGCTCTGGGAAGACGCTTTTGTTTTTGATCAATGATATTTTAGATATGTCGAAAATTGAATCGGGAAAAATGGAGATTGTCCGGGTGGAATACGAGCCGGAAAACCTGATGATGGATCTGTGGAACGTGATATTTCTGCGGGCGCAGGAAAAGGGGCTTGCGATTCAGTTTTCGCTGGATGAAACGCTGCCGAGAACACTGTATGGGGACGACGTGAGAATCAAACAGATCGTAACCAATCTGCTGACGAATGCAGTCAAATACACGCCGCAGGGAGGCATTGAAATGAAAGCGGCGTATGAGCGGACGGGGGATGAAGCGCTCAATCTGATCATATCCGTTAAGGACACGGGTATGGGCATCCGCAAGGAGGACATGGGAAAGCTGTTTGAAAGCTTCCAGCGGCTGGACGAGGAGAAAAACCGCAACATCGAGGGAACGGGGCTTGGCATGAACATTACCATGTCGCTTTTGAAGCTGATGGACGGCGATATGAAGGTGGAGAGCGAATACGGGAAGGGTTCCGTTTTCACCGTCACGATTCCGCAGAGAATCGTCTGCGACGAACCGACAGGGGACTTTGACTCCATCAGAAAGAGACGGGAGCAGAACCTGTCGAAGAAGCAGCAGTTTTTTGAAGCGCCGCAGGCAAGGGTGCTGGTGGTGGATGATAACAGCATGAACCTCACCGTATTCCAGTCGCTGTTAAAGCGGACGAAGATGCAGATTACCACGGCGGATTCTGGGAAAAAATGTCTGGAACTGGTGAAAAAAGAACCGTATCATATCATCTTTATGGATCATATGATGCCGGAGATGGACGGCATCGAGACGCTGCACGAAATGCAAAAGCTTTCGGATTATCCAAACGCGGATACGCCGGTGATTGTTCTCACGGCTAACGCCCTGTCCGGCGCGAGGGAAGGGTATTTGAAGGAGGGATTTGCCGATTTTCTGACCAAGCCCATCGACGGCGACTTACTAGAGCGGACGGTGGAGAAGTTTTTGCCGGAAGCGCTGGTAGAAAGGACAGAGGATGAGGGTGCACAGCCGGAGGAGGAAGCCTTACAGATTGACCGGGAAAAGCTCCTTACCTACGATATCTCTGTGGAAAACGGGCTGTCCTATGCGAAGGGCGATCTGGATATGTATTTGGAGCTTGCGAGGCTGTTTGTCAAAGACCGGGCAAAGCAGGACGCCGTAGAAGGGCTTTTGTCCGAAGGAAATCTAAAGGACTATGCGATTCAGGTGCACGGCTTGAAAGGAAACGCAAGGACTCTCGGCGCGGACAAGCTTGCAGACATGGCCTTTGAACATGAAAAGGAGAGTAAGGCGGGAAACGCAGCCTATGCGGAGGCTCATTTTGAGGAGCTGCGGGGCGTTTGGGATCATACGCTTGCCGGATTTGAGGAGCTGTTACATGACTGTGGAAAAGGGGAGGCCGATAAATATGGCGCGGCAGCCGACGGCGGGGAGACCGTTACCTTGTCTGAAAGCGACTTGGAGGCTGTGGCCCTTCTGCTAGACGACTTTGAGACACAGAAAGCGATAGAGCGGCTGCAGGAGTGGATACAGAAGCCCTTGGAGCCAGTGATGCATGAACGGATTAAAAACGTGCTGATCGCTTTGGAGGACGAATTTGACGAGGATAAAGCGATCGAACTTTTAAGGGAAAAAGGAGGAGAAGACAGTGGACATTAACAAGAAAGAGATTGTAGCGGTGGATGACAGCAGTATTGTGTTAAAAATGCTGGTGAAGGTGTTGGGCAATAAATATGAAATGCACGTGTTTAACGGCGGGAAACGCGCGCTGCAGTATTTGAAGGACAGGACGCCCGACCTGATTATTCTCGACATTGATATGCCGGAGATTAATGGTTACGAGATGCTTAAAATGATTAAGGAGAAGGAGCATCTTTTGCAGGTGCCGGTTATTTTTCTTACGTCCAACAATGATAAAAACCATGTGGTCAGAGCCGTGGCAGGCGGCGCGAAGGACTATGTAGTAAAGCCCATCGACGAGGATATCCTGATGGATAAGGTGAGGGCGGTGTTAAAGGAGGAACCGGAAAGCGAGATCATGAGCTGGAATGATCTTTAATCCGGCCTTTCCATAGCTTTCAGATAGGCCACACTGAGCATCGTAATATCATCAAACTGCGGGGCTTCTCCCACAAAGGCGTCAAGATCCGCTTTGACGGCAGGGAGAAGTTCCGCTGGTTTTTTTGCGCTATTTTTGGAGAGGACATCCGCCAGCCGTTCCATACCGTAAAGCTCGTACGTCGCGTTGGTGGCTTCGGTCACGCCGTCCGTATACTGGAAAATCTTATCTCCCGGCGAAAGCCGAATGCTGCCGCTTTGATATTTTATGTTTTCCATGCCAGCAAGCACGAACCCCGGTTTCAGCTTATAAGGCTCATAGGCATGGCCTGCTTTTGCGATAAAGGGCATTTCGTGTCCGGCATTGACGAAGCAAAATTCCCCTGTCACCAGATCAAGAACGCCCTCGAAAGCCGTGATAAACAGGCCTTCGCTGTTGGATTCGCAAAGCAGATTATTCACTTCCGAAAAAATATCGCCCAGATCATGGCCCGGTTTGGTGTGATCTTTGATCAACGTCTTGCCGATCACCATAAAGAGGGCGGCGGGAACGCCTTTTCCTGATACGTCTGCAATGACGATGGCAAGGTGTGTCTCGTCCACCATGAAAAAGTCATAGAAATCGCCGCCCACTTCCTTGGCAGGGTTCATGGTGGCGTAGATATCAAATTCGGGCCGCTCCGGAAAAGCGGGAAAAATACAGGGAAGCATGTCGGCCTGAATCCGCGTCGCAACATCCAGCTCCGTGGAGATACGCTGGCGTTCTTCGCTGTCTTTAATCTGTTTTTCCAGAAGCCGTCTGGTACGCGTGGCTACAGTGGTACAGATAGAAGAAATGCCCAGAAGAACCAGAGCGCGCGGGAGTACAAAGAAGAGAAAAGCCTCAAAAAGCATCTTGCCAGTGATGACTCTTTTGGTGATGTCGGGTTCCGAGACTAACAGATTCAGATCCCCCTCGCCGATGTACATCCCTACATAGATGGAGGCGGAAAAAAGAATCCATGAGGCCACAAGGGTAAGCTGCGTCAGCCTCTTGGAGTAATAATGACAGCTTAAGGAAATTGGCACAGCCCACGCCAGAACGCCGTGTTTTGGCATGGCGCTGGACAAAATAAAAATACTGATGATGCCGCAGATGACGATGGCATATTTTAACCAGCCCGGCGTACCGTTTGTGATTTTGCACAGCAGGGTCGGGATCAGGAAAAATAGGATGGTGAAAGGCATACCGATATTCATAATCATAGGGGGAATGATGAAGATACCAAGCAGGTTAAACAGCCATGACAAGGCGCCCACGGCGGCGCAGACAATCAGGCATTTCGCAGCGTACTGGTTGGCCTCCGTCTCGTTTTCCCGCATCGCGATCCATTCGGATTCCACATTGATTTCCCGTGCTTTTTTCTGTCTGTCTTTTTTCAAATCCGTACCCTCTTTTGTTCTAAATAGATGGAATGCTGCAGCAGTGCGCAGAGAGTCCGGAGCTTATTTGTTGTGAATGCTGTAAATTAGAATGCGGAGTCCGGACTGCGCACTTAATTCAAGTATAACAGGAGAAAATGAGGGACGGAATGCAAAATATGCCGTGAAAAGCGCAATTTATGCCGTGATACAAAAATATTTGAGAATCACAAATGGGAATTGTTTGTGAGAAAGAATAATGCTATACTGTTCACGAAAGCAATGAGCAGTGCGTGCGCTGCGGACAAGGTTACTAAAAGAGGAATCAACTATGCGGGAAATGGAATTTAAGATGGAGCGTCCCGGCCTTCTCAAGGAGGGCGACCGGATTACGGTGACGGAAGGCGTTCTCCCCAGTAACTATTATTATACGATAGACCCGTCCCTTGCGATGTCGGGGAACTTTCCGTTTCGGGAGAGGATGCTGGAGCGCGAGGGGGTGGTAGCCGAAGTGAAAGAGACGGCCAGAGGATATTATGTGGTAGCAAGATTTGGACAATAGAAAGAGAGGAAAATGTTATGTTAACTAAAGTATCTACAGAGAAAGCGCCGGCGGCCATCGGGCCTTATTCGCAGGGAATCATTGCGGGAGATTTTCTCTTTGCGTCAGGACAGATTCCGATTGACCCAGCCACAGGAGAAATCAAAGGCAAGGATGTGACGGAGCAGGCGGAGCAGGCGATGAAGAACGTAGGAGCGATTCTTGCGGAAGCGGGCGCAGACTATACAAAGGTAGTAAAGACGACCTGTTTTCTGGCGGAGATGGCGGATTTTGCGGCATTCAATGCGGTATATGAAAAATATTTTACGGAAAAACCCGCGAGAAGCTGCGTTGCGGTGAAGCAGCTTCCTAAAGATGTGTTGTGCGAGGTGGAAGTGACAGCATACCTAAAGTAGAAGAAATATGGTTTACATAAATTTCTAGAAAACCTGTATAAAACGAGAAAGGTTACTATAAATATTGAAAAAGAACAATATCATACTCATTGGTATGCCCGGCGCGGGAAAGAGCACGGTGGGCGTGGTGCTTGCCAAAAAGCTGGGGTATGCGTTTGTGGACGCTGATCTGCTTATCCAAAGCAGGGAGGGAAAACTGCTCCATGAGCTGATTTCTGAACAGGGCGTGGAGGGCTTCTGGAAATTGGAGGAATCTGTCGGCGAGTCCATCGAGACGCACAGAACTGTGATTGCCACCGGAGGAAGCGCAGTCTACGGGCCAAAAGCCATGAGCCATTATAAGCAGATCGGCACGGTGATTTATCTTTCGCTTCCGCTGCCACAGATCAGGGAGAGACTGGGCGATCTGGATGAACGCGGCGTTACTTTGCGGGAGGGGCAGGATCTGGACGGGCTTTACGAAGAACGGGTTCCTCTTTATGAAAAGTACGCGGATGATACGGTGGCATGCGAGGGACTTTCGATCCGGGAGATCGTAGAAAAAATTGCGAAGATAACTGCATAATTTTATGAAAAAAGACAGAGAATATCAAGGAAAAGATAGTCTCTGTCTCTTTATGCGCGCGTTTCGAGTCTGCTTATGCGCATAAGCAGAGTCAGAAAGTAACATGGAGGAAAATAGGATGGATTATATCAACGCATTTTGGGTGGGCGGTCTGATCTGCGCGTTAGTGCAGATTCTGTTGGAGAAAACGAAGCTTCTGCCGGGGCGCGTTATGGTATTATTGGTGTGTACTGGCGCTGTGATTAGTTTTTTCGGTTTGTACGAGCCTTTTATGGAGTATGCGGGAGCCGGGGCCAGCGTGCCGCTTCTCGGCTATGGAAATATTTTAATGAAGGGCGTAAAAGAGGCCGTAGATCAAAACGGATTTATCGGTCTGTTTCAAGGCGGCTTTAAAACCGGAGCTGTGGGATGCGCCGCGGCATTGATTTTTGGGTATCTGGCGAGCCTAATTTTCCGCCCGAAAATGAAGGGATAAAATTTTTTTACCTTTTTTGAAGACATTTGAGAAAGCGTTTCGTTCTATAGGTAGACGACGAAAAAGAAAGGGGGCAAAGCGTATCAATAGGGAAGAACAATTGTCAGCGCTGATTGATTCTTACCAACATCTTGTTTTTTCCATCTGCTATAAAATGACAGCCGATTACTTTGCCTCCGAGGATCTGGCGCAGGAAACGTTCCTGTCGGCATACGGGCATTTGGCGGAGTTTGACGGCAGACATGAGAAGGCGTGGATCTGCCGGATCGCCACAAACAAATGTCTGGATTATCTGCAAAGCGCGGGAAGGCGAAGTATTCCCACGGCGGATTTAGGGATGGAGACTGCAGGCCCGCCGAGTCGTGGCGGACCCGCAGACGAGAAGCTTGGATATGGCGGGGACAGCGCGGTGGTACGGCAGACGCCGGAAAGCATTTGTCTGGAAAAGGAAGTGCGGGAGACTTTACTAGAGAGATGCCGCTTGCTGAAACCGCCTTACGATGAGATTGCCAAGGCATATTATTATGATGAGATGGACGCGGCTGAGATCGCGAGGGTAAGGGGCGCAAAGAAGAAAACCATACAGACGCAGATTTACCGGGCGAGGAGTATGCTTCGCAGGATGTATGAAAAGGAGAAAGGCGCATGATACATAATATAGCGGAAGAGAGAAAAAAACGGAATAGACTGGAACCTTCCTTCTCCGAACCTTTTAGCGACGAGGAACTCCTGCGGCTGATCGGTCAGGTGGAAGAGAAGGCCCTCATACATGCACCAGTTGGTTTGAAAGAAGACATTTTTTTGCAGCTTGAAGCTAAGAGTCAGAAACGAAAAAGGAGGCAGCTTTTTTCTTATCGGGCTAAGGTTCTGGTAGGAATGGCGGCGGCTCTGGCAGTGCTTTTCCTGATGCCGGCAGACCGTGCGGAAACAGCGGGCGGGACGTGGACGGAGCTTTTCGGAATCCGGCAGGAGGAAGAGACGGCGGCTTTGGACGAGTGGGATCAGGATGTGCTTGAAAGACAATTGGATATCGACAGGACATGGGAGAAATATCAGGAAGGACAAAAGAGAGCGGCGGTAAGAAGACAATATTTTGAGGATGTAACGGGTAAATTGACAGATTATGAACAATGGGAGGATTGATGAGATGAAAAAGAAGAAAAATAAGTTTTGGCTGTTTGTATTTTCTTTGATACCGGGGGCAGGACACATGTACATAGGATTTATGAAGATGGGATTAAGCTTTATGACGGGGTTTCTCCTGTCGTGCGCGGTGGTGGGGATTACCAATATCTCTGTATTGACGGTATTTCCGGTCATCATTTATGTATACGCATTTTTTCATGCCAATAATATTGGCGGTTTGGACGACGAACAGTTTGATGCGATGGAGGATACCTATCTTTTCGGCTTTGCGGACATGGATTACAGCCGTTTCAAATTGAATAGAAAGAATAGAAATATTGCGGCGGTAGTGCTTATTATTCTGGGCGTATGTATGTTGTGGAATGTGGGATTCGATATGCTCAGAGATTATATGGGATGGGATAATCCGGTTATCAAAACCATTTACTATTTTGTGCAGGATGAGCTGCCAAGGGCGGTGATTGCCATAGCGGTGATTTGGTTCGGCGTGTCGTTGATGCGCGGAAAGAAAGATGCGGCCGCAGAAATGCCAGTGATGCAGATTGAGCAAAAGAGCGAGCAGGCGGACGGGGAAAAGAATGAACAGACTGACGGGCAGAAGGAGGCTTAAGAATATGGCAATACAGGAAAAGAACGTTGCGGCGGCTGGGCTGGAAGAGAGCGGAGTCATAAGAACCCGCCGGGTAGGCTCTGTAAGCTTTGGACTTACCTTAATCGTGTTCGGCGTGTTATTTCTGGTACATATGGCGGTTCCGTCTCTTGCTTACGACGTGATTTTTAGATGCTGGCCGGTTGTGTTTGTTTTTCTGGGCATGGAGATTCTGGCGGAGAATCGCAAGAGCAATGAGGCTGGATATAAGTTCATCTATGACTTTCCGGCGATTCTTATGCTATTTCTCATGCTGTTCTTCGCCATGATGATGGCGGTTGTGGACTGTGCGATACAGTATGAGAGTATGTGGTGGTCATTTTGAAAAAATTTACTGGCGTTAATTTCGAAGAAATTTACGCCAATTCATAAGCAATCTCCTTCTTATCCAGAAACTGCCAGACGGCTTTATCCCAGAGCTCGTCTGGGGTTTTATCCATAAGAAACGTATGAAAGGCGGTGCCGGTTATTAGTGTAAGTCCGGCGCCGTCGTATTTTATGTTCAGGACAAAGGCCTTTACCTGATCCGCCGTTACGCTGGTATCGCCCTTTTCTAAAATGGAGGCGGCGTATGTGGGAATGAGGTGCAGTACGAAGTGAAAGGCAGTGGGCGTGCGTCTGCCTTTGATCAGGTCGAAGCAGACAGGACGAATTTTTTTCCAAGCCGTAAATTCATAGGGACGGATCTCTGGGTCCTCCCATTCTTCGGAAGTATAAAAGGCTTTGTTTTCACGGCCGTCTATGGTGAAGGTATTGTAGGTGCTGATGGAGGCCTGCTCCAGCAGGAAAGAGTCGAAATCGTCCCCCGCCAGAAACTTGTTCATAAATTGTTTTACGTTTGTGATTTTACATGCGATCATATGCGCCCTCCTATGTCATTTTGATTATAAAGGAACTGCGGACAATTTGCAATGTGCCGTATCCGCATGGATTTCGATTTATTGTTTGCAAAAGTTGGTATTCTATGATAGTATAAGTGGTAATGAAAACTATGTGAAACGGTTGCGGAGGCTTTATGAGTTATAAAATTGTGGTGGACAGTTGCTGCGAGCTGCCCGAAAGCGATAAGAATGACAGCAGATTTCAGATTGTCCCGCTGGGATTAGAAGTGGGCGATTATGTGATTTCGGACGACGAACATTTTAACCAGAAGGAGTTTTTAAAAAAGGTAGCGGACTATCCGCTCTGTCCTAAGTCGTCCTGCCCTTCGCCGGAGAAATTTGTCGAAGCTTATCACGACGAGGCGGAGGAAATTTATGCAGTGACCCTGTCGTCCCATTTGAGCGGCAGCTATAACAGCGCGGCGCTTGCCAAAAATCTGTATGCGGAAAAATATGGCGAAAAGAAGATCCATGTGTTTGATTCCGAGTCGGCAAGCTGCGGGGAGACGCAGCTTGTGAAAGCGATTGTTGCATGCAAGGAAGAGGGCCTTTCCTTCGAGGAGACGGTGGAGCGGGTGGAGACCTTTAAACGAAAGATGCGCACTTACTTTGTGCTGGATAATTTGGAGACGCTCCGCAAAAACGGACGGCTTTCCAGCGTAAAAGCATTGGTGGCCTCCACTTTGAATATCAAGCCGGTCATGGTGGGAAATCTGGGCGTGATCGAGCAAAAAGGACAGGCCATCGGCATTAACAAGGCGCTTGCGAAAATGGCGGACTGCATTGTGAAGGATGTGGAAAACCCGCAGGAGAGGACGTTGATGATCACTCACTGCAACTGCCCGGAGCGGGCGGAATTTATGCGCGGGCTGATGGAGAAGAGGGCGTCCTACCGGGACATTCTGATTATGGACACCGCTGGGGTCAGCAGCATGTATGCCAATGACGGCGGCGTGATTGTGACATTATAGAGTTGATTGGAATTGCGACGGATTGACTGTAATAGTCAGTCCGTATTCTTTTTCCATGCTTTTTTCAGTTTGGGGAGCTCCAAAGGCGATACGGACAATGTTTTGCCGTCTTTCATGGTCAGTCTCAGGAGCGAGAATTTTTCTATGGCGGTGGTGTTGACAAAAGCGTGTTCCGATATGATCACAAAATGGGTGAACATGGCCACTTGCGAATAAAGGTTAGGCAGGGTGCTCAGGATATCGAGAGAGCGTCCTTCGGTCAAAACGACATGGAGATAGTTGCCGTCTTTTACGGCATAAAGAATTTCATCCTCGTGGACGTAGAGCGTGTCCTTTTCCCCGCGCAGTTCAATGGTGGGGATCGTTTCAGCTTTCAGGCTCTGGGCATGATCCAGCATTTCGTCAAGCTCGTCTACCTTGATCGGTTTGTGCAGATAGAGGATCTGCTTTTGGAGCTGCCTGCGCAGGATATCATGGTTGGAGGCTTCGGTGACATCCTCCGGCACTTTGGCGAGAGCCGCCTCGATGACCGACGGATAGTCTATGGCGGAGATGCACAGCACAATGGGAGCCACAACGCCCGCGTCGATCAGTTTGCGCGCAAGCTGAAAGCCGTTGACGGGGCCGCTTGTCATGTCGATAAAAAACGCGTCGTAGAGCATGGGGGAGCGCATGACTGCTTCCACATTTCCATAGGAATCAATATAGAGCACGCCGGTGGTGTGAAGTCTCCTGTCGGAGGCGCGTCCCAAGAGACGCTCCATCTGTTTTCTGTCCGCAATGTTATCGTCACAAACCGCTATATGCATAGATAGCCTCCTACCAAAATCCCCACTCAATCGGTGAAAATACCAACACGAGAACCAGTATGACTTGTAAAGCCAAAATCACCGGCATTCCGTAGAGGAAATACCAGTGTCTTGTCTTGTGGTGAAATAAGTGCATACCAATGATAGCGCCGATACTGCCGCCGATGATAGCCAGAACAAAAAGGGTAGATTCAGGAATGCGAAAGGCCCGTTTAATGGCCTTTCGCTTATCCACACCCATCATGATGAAGCTGACCACATTGACAGCAACAACGTATAAGATGATTATATCAAATGAGTTCATAATTTTAAAGAAGCTTTTCGCCCTGTTCCTGCATTTTCATAGCGCGAACCTTGCAGGACAAGCCGAATAAATTGATGAAGCCCTCCGCGTCGTGGTGGTCGTAGAGGTCGCCCGTGGTGAAAGAAGCAATGCTTTCATTGTACAGGGTGTAAGGAGAGGTGGTGCCCGCCTTGATGATGTTACCCTTGTAAAGTTTGAATTTTACTTCGCCGGTCACGTAGCGCTGTGTGGATTCGATAAACGCCTGCAGCGCTTCACGCAGCGGTGTAAACCATTTGCCCTCGTATACCACCTGTGCAAATTTGTTGCCAAGATCGGCCTTGAGCGCGTAGGTGTCGCGGTCGAGAATCAGTTCCTCTAACTGCTGATGAGCCTCGTAAAGAATGGTGCCGCCGGGAGTCTCGTAGACGCCGCGGGATTTCATGCCCACTACGCGGTTTTCCACAATGTCTACAATGCCGATGCCATGCTTGCCGCCAAGCTCGTTTAACGTGGCAATGATCTCGGATACCTTCATCTTTTTGCCGTTGACGGAAGTGGGAACGCCTTTTTCAAAGGTCATGGTAACGTATTCGCCCTCTTCCGGCGCTTTCTCCGGAGTAGTGCCAAGCACTAACAGATGCTCGTAATTAGGCTCGTTGGCTGGGTCTTCTAATTCAAGACCTTCGTGGCTGATGTGCCACAGGTTACGGTCACGGCTGTAGCTGGAATCCGCAGAGAAGGGGAGGTTGATACCGTGCTGTTTGCAGTATTCGATCTCCTCCTCACGGGAATTTAACGTCCATTTTTCGTTTCTCCAAGCTGCGATGATCTTTAAGTCGGGAGCCAGCGCCTTTATGCCAAGCTCGAAACGGATCTGGTCGTTGCCCTTGCCTGTGGCGCCGTGGCAGATAGCCGTTGCGCCTTCCTTGCGGGCAATCTCCACTAACTTTTTCGCAATGACGGGTCTCGCCATGGAAGTGCCGAGCAGATATTTGTTTTCGTAAACTGCGTGGGCCTGTACGCAGGGCATAATAAAGTCGTCGCAGAACTCGTCGGTCAGATCTTCTATATAAAGTTTGGATGCGCCGCTTGAGAGCGCTCTCTCCTCGAGACCGTCAAGTTCTTCCGCCTGCCCGCAGTTACCGCAGACGCAGATTACTTCATAATCAAAATTTTCCTTTAACCAAGGGATGATCACGGTGGTGTCAAGTCCGCCTGAGTAAGCAAGAACTACTTTTTCTTTCATAATATTCTCCATTCTGCGCACGCTGCAATCTTCTTTGGTGAAATACCGGCCTTGCCGGGTGCGCGCCGGTATGCGGCCTTCATATTTTCTAATTCTACAACAAGAGTGAATAGAATGCAAGAGTCATTTTATGCATATTTCGCATGAATATTAGGTGAAAATGTGCATAAAATGAAAAATATATTGAATATTATGCAAATTGTATGTATAGTTATTCGTGCGTAACTGTGAGAAGAGACATGCGGGGAATGATTGTCAAGCAGAGAAGCCCATGCTATATTGATTTAGGGGAGGTTACAAGTAAAATGGCAAAGCAGAATATCTATGATCATGAAATTTTTTTTGAGGGATACCGAAAAATCAGGGATAACGCGGCGAACGCCAACAAGCTGTTTGAGATTCCAGCATTGCTTTCCCTGCTGCCGGATCTGCATGGCAAAAAGGTATTGGATTTAGGCTGCGGTTTCGGAGAGCACTGTAAATATTTTGTGGACGCAGGCGCGGATCAGGTAACGGGAATCGACATTTCAGAGAAGATGCTTGCTGTTGCGAAAAAGGAGAACAGCGATCCAAAGATATCATATATCCGTATGCCGATGGAGGAGATCGCGCAGCTTAAAGGGCGGTTCGATGTGGTGGTAAGTTCACTGGCCTTTCACTATGTCGAGGATTTTACGGGCGTTGTGAAAGAGATTTACAATCTATTATGCGAGGGCGGCGCATTTGTCTTTTCACAGGAAAATCCTTTATGCACCTGTCATTCCGGCGGCGACAGATGGACGAGGGACGAAGCGGGAAATAAGATTTATGTAAACCTATCAAACTATGGGGCGGAGGGGGAACGGGAGTCCTTCTGGTTTGTCGATCATGTGAAAAAGTACCACAGAATGTTTTCAACGATTGTAAACACATTGCTTGAGGCGGGCTTTACGGTTGAAAAGATGGTTGAGCCTTTACCGGATGATAAGATGCTTCAAGAACATCCGGAATATAGAGATTTACTACATAAACCAGATTTTTTATTGATAAAGGCGAAGAAGTGAGATAGGATATTTGATTTCAGAGACGACAAAGGAAGAATGGCAAAAGGGGAGAGCAAGCCAGATGATACTTGAGACAGACAGATTATATTTCAGGGAAATGGAGCAGAGCGATTACGACGCGCTGTGTCAAATATTGCAGGATGAGGAGACCATGTATGCCTATGAGGGGGCTTTCCGTGATGAGGAAACGCAGGAGTGGCTTGACAGACAGCTTTCCCGTTATCAAAAATGGGGCTTCGGGCTATGGGCGGTGATCTTGAAGGAAACCGGGGAAATGATCGGACAGTGCGGACTCACTATGCAGCCGTGGAAGGATAGGGAAGTGTTGGAGATCGGCTATTTGTTCCAGCGGAAATACTGGCACAGGGGATATGCCATAGAAGCGGCGAAAGCATGCAAAAAGTACGCGTTTACAGTATTGGATGCCGGGGAAGTCTGTTCTATTATCAGAGATACGAATATGGCGTCCCAGAACGTGGCGCGCAGGAATGGCATGACGGTGGCGGAGCATTGGGTGAAACATTACCGGGGCGTGGATATGCCGCATGACCTTTATGTGGTGAAACGTTGAAGATTAAGAGGGCCGAGAATCGTTTTAATAAATGGGAAGAGAGCTTTTTATAAATCAAAAGAGTTGATTGCACGGAGGAAAGAATGCATAAAATCATGGTAATCGGCAGTCCCGGCGCGGGGAAAAGCACGTTTTCACGGAAGCTAAGGGACGCGACAGGCATTCCGCTTTATTATTTGGATATGCTATGGCATAAACCCGACCGGACAAATGTTTCCAGAGAAGAGTTTGACCGGGGATTAGAGGAGATATTGAAAAAGGACAGGTGGATCATAGACGGAAATTATCAGCGTACGTTGGAAGCGCGCCTGAAAGAATGCGATACCGTGTTTTTAATGGATTTCCCGTTGGAAATGTGCCTTGCGGGGGCGAAATCCCGCATTGGGGAGAAACGGGAGGATTTGCCATGGACGGAGCTGGAACTGGATGAGGAATTTAAACAGTGGATTATAGAGTTTCCCAAGACGCAGCTGCCGGAGATTTATCGGCTGATAGAGAAATACAGAAAAGATAAGAATATTATTATCTTTAAAGCAAGAGAAGAAGCCGATCATTATTTGGGGCGTTTCTCTTAAAAAATGTGGTAAAATAGGGATATACTGATAGTACGCACAGGAGGTAGAGCTGCAAGGTTATGAACATAGTCAATGAAAACATAGATAACGGACTCCCCTTCGACTGGGGAAGAACCTCCGCGGATTACGCGAAGTTTCGCGATATTTATCCGCAGGAGTTTTATGATAAAATAGTCAACCGCAGCTTGTGCACAGCCGGGCAGTCCGTTCTGGACATCGGAACAGGGACGGGCGTACTGCCTCGAAATATCTACCAGTACGGCGCAAAATGGACGGCGGCGGATATTTCGGAAAACCAGATTACACAGGCCAAGACGCTTTCCCAAGGAATGGATATTTCGTATTATGTGGCGCCGGCGGAGGAGATCAGTTTTCCGGATGTTTCCTTTGACGTGATTACGGCCTGCCAGTGTTTCTTTTATTTTAATCACGAAAAGCTGATGCCGAATCTTTACCGTATGCTGAAACCGGGAGGAAGCCTTCTGGTTTTATATATGTCGTGGCTGCCCTTTGAAGATAAGATTGCGGAGGCCAGTGAAAAACTGGTTTTGAAATATAATCCAGATTGGAGCGGCGCAGGGGAAACTGTTCGGCCCGTGGCGATACCCGACTGCTACAAGGAAAAATTTGAGATTGCGCACCACGAAGAATTTCGTTTGAAAGTACCGTTTACCAGAGAGAGTTGGAACGGAAGGATGAAAGCCTGCCGCGGGGTCGGCGCGTCTCTTTCGGAAGAGGAGATTACAGCGTGGGAAGCGGAGCATAAAAAGCTGCTTACGCAGATCGCGCCGGAAGAATTTACTATTTTACATTATGGCGCAGTTGCACAGCTTGTTAAGAAGTAAGCATGGATAGACATAGAATGAGGTTATGGAGGCAGTAAAGGTATGGGATTTTTGGATAAATTTAAAAAGGATAAAGAGGAAAATGGAGGCGAAAGCAAAGGCGGATTTTTGGAGATCGAGGTAAAACCGCTGATCGAATGGAAGGAACCGAACGGCGAGGGTTGTATCGCTTCGGATATGATAACAAAGGAAGGGTGGAAGGTCGGCTACATGTTTCGCGACGAACCGCTGGAGAATCAGCCGGACAGCGGCTGGCATTTTTTTAAGGGCGACGAGGACGAGGCCTATTCCAACAATACGGACAATTTTCATGTGTTTGCTATAAACACGATCTGCAACTATGATCCGGACATTATTCCCTATTTAAAATCTCCTGTCGGAAGCTACTTAATCAGGGCGGAGAACGGAAAGTTTATAGAAGACGACGGCTCGCAGGCGATACACTTTGAAAAACAGTAGAAAAAAGTACATGTTGGCGAAATTGGTTTGACAGAGCTGACTGGATTGACTAAAATAAAATCAGAATTTAGATTAGTCGAAGGAGGCGGGATATGGCATATATAGAGCGGGCGGTCGCAGAGATTGTAAAACATCGGGTTGCAACCAGCAAATGTACACTGATTACGGGAGCTAGACAGATTGGCAAGTCAACGCTTGTTCAGCATGAATTTTCCGAATATAATAGGGCTAATTTTGACGATAGATTAACGAGGCTGCAGGCGAAGGAAGAACCGCGACTCTTTTTTTTGAATAATCCCAGACCTTTATTTATTGATGAAGTCCAGAAAGAAAGCGGTATTCTTGAAGAGATTAAGCGTATTGTTGACGAGACGGATGAAAGAGGTATGTTTATTTTGTCCGGATCACAAAATCTGGAACTGATGAAGGGGATGAGCGAATCTCTTGCAGGCAGGGTTTCGATCACGGAGCTTGCGGGGCTGTCTCTTCGTGAAATCCATGGGGTAAAGTTTAACAGGCACTTTGTGCCCACAGAGGAATATCTGAGAGAACGCGAAAAAGAGTTAAAGTCCTATACGGATTTGTGGGAAACGATACACAGAGGGTCCTATCCGGAATTATATGATGTGGAAAGAGATTGGCAGGAATATTATGCTTCCTACGTTTCGACGTATCTTGAGAGAGATATTAATGAACTAGTCGCTGCGGACAGCATTACCTTTGCAAAATTTCTTACTGCCGTCGCCGCAAGAACCGGCGAGATGTTAAACTATGCCAATATTGCAAGTGAAATAGGGGTAAGCGAACCAACCGTCAAAACTTGGATTTCTATTTTGGAACGGACGGGAATTGTATTTTTATTACAGCCCTATAGCGCTTCTGCATTAAACAGGGCGATTAAAACGCCGAAGCTGTATTTCAGGGATACAGGACTGGCTTGTTATCTGACAAGGTGGCTCTCGGCTGATGCGTTAAAAAATTCTGCTGTTGCGGGCAGTATGTTTGAAACCTTTGTGGTTTCTGAAATCTTGAAGTCCTATACCAATGAAGGAAAGGACTATAAGTTTAGTATCTTTTATTACAGGGGAAAAGATAAAAAGGCAGACGGGGAGAATGAGATTGATCTTGTAATCGAAGAAAATGGAGTGTTATATCCTGTAGAAATTAAAATGACTGGAAACCCGAAAGCGAATATGGGTGCGGCAAATCCTGTTCTGGATAAGGTGAAAGAGAAGCAGCGTGGAATGGGAGTGATTCTTTGCCTGATTGATAAAAAGACATACTTACGGGAGAATCTGGTTGCCCTTCCTATTACGTATATTTAGAAAAGGAGTCGAAGGAGAGACATACATGGATTACAAAATCATACGGCTGGCGGACAGGCCGGAAATCAAAGAACAGGCGGCACAGTGGTTTCACGAAAAATGGGGCGTTCCGCTGACGGCTTATCTGGAAAGCATAGAGGAGTGTTTGAAGGGGGAAGAGCCGGTTCCACAGTGGTATGCAGCGGTGGAAGGCGACAGGATTATCGGCGGCCTTGGCGTGATTGAGAATGATTTTCACGATAGGAAAGATCTTGCGCCCAATGTCTGCGCCGTCTATACGGAGGAGGACAAGCGCGGTAACGGCGTTGCGGGCGCGCTGCTTGCTTATGTCTGCGCGGACATGAAGCAGAGGGGAATCGATACCTTGTATCTTTTGACAGACCACGACTCGTTTTATGAGCGTTACGGCTGGGAGTTCTTCTGTATGGCGCGCGGGGACGGGGAAGAGGAATTGTCGAGGATGTATGTACATAAGGCGTGACGGGAAAGGCGGCAATTTATGAGGACAGTCATAATATACGGACAAAGCCATAAAGGCTCAACCTATCATATTGCGCACAAATTGGGTGAAAAAATCGGCGGGGAGTGCAGAGAGTTTTTCCTACCGCGGGATTTTGGCAAATTCTGTGTGGGCTGCAATCAATGTTTTATGGAGAGCGAGAAAAAGTGTCCACATTACGAGGCACTTTTGCCGATCACAAAGGCTATGGATGAGGCGGATGTGATTATTCTGGCAAGCCCTGTCTATGTGTATCATGCGACAGGGGCTATGAAGGCATTTTTAGATCATTACGGCTATCGGTGGATGGTGCACCGTCCTGAGGAATCTATGTTTCGCAAGCAGGGCGTGTGTATTTCTACTGCGGCGGGCGCAGGTCTAAAATCAACGAATAAGGACATGGCGGACAGCCTGTTTTTTTGGGGCGTCGGCAGAATCTACAAATATGGCAAGGCGGTGGCGGCAGTTGAGTGGAAGGGCGTGAGCCAAAAGAAGAAAGCCGCCATTGAGAAAGAGACGGCGTTCTTGGCGAAAAAAATTATGAGATATCATGGAAAAATAAGACCCGGTATCAAAACCAGAATCCTATTTTGGGCCATGCATTTGATGCAGAGAAAAGGTTTTAATGAAAGGGACGCGAAGTATTGGAAGGGAAAGGGCTGGACGAAAAATAAGCGTCCATGGAGATAGCAAAAGAGACGGGGTGGAAGAACGTTTGGGTAAAGGAGGTGCCGCCATGATTCGCTATGCCGACGAGAGAGACATGGAAACCGTACAGCAGCATGATCACTATATCAGCAAAGCGGAACTGGAAAATGCGGTCCGTGCAAAGAGAGTTTTGGTCATGTATCAGAACGACTGTTTTGTCGGGTGGCTGCGTTACAATCTGTTTTGGGATGAGATACCGTTTATGAATATGCTGTATTTTTTAGAACCATACAGGGGAAAGGGATATGGCACGCGGCTGACAGCTTTTTGGGAAAAGGATATGGCGGGCAGCGGTTATGAAATGGTGCTGACTTCCACTTTGTCAAACGAGCAGGCGCAGTTTTTTTACCGGAAGAATGGCTATGCGGACTGCGGTTCTTTGCTGATGCCGGGGATGCCGTTGGAAATTATTATGAGAAAGAGTTTACAATAGGAGCTATTTTGGTTTGAGGAGGCGGTATGATGGAGAGAAGAGATAAAGTAAATTATTATCTGGATTTGGCGAAGATGGTTTCCCAGCGTTCCACCTGTCTTCGCAGGCACTATGGCGCGGTGATTGTAAAAAATGACGAGGTTATTTCCACTGGTTACGTGGGCGCGCCACGAGGGAGGAAAAACTGTACTGACGTGGGAGAGTGTATTCGCCAGAAAATGGCCATTCCGAGGGGAGAGCGGTATGAGCTGTGCCGCAGCGTCCATGCGGAAACGAATGCAATCATCAGCGCGTCGCGGGATAAGATGATCGGCAGCGCCATGTATCTGACCGGAGTGGAGGCGGATACCGGGGAGTATGTGAAAAATTCCTGCAGCTGTTCCATGTGTAAGAGGCAGATCATCAACGCGGGAATCGAAACTGTGTATGTCCGCGATACCGAGGATGAATACCGGGTGATTCCGGTGCAGAGCTGGATCGACGAAGACGAATCCTTGGAGGGAACCTTCGGGTATTAGGAGAAAGGGATCACGGAGATGGAAGAACGGGAAATGGCGGTAACGCCAGTTGACACAAAACCCTCACCTGAGGGGAGACTTTTAAAAGAAATGGCAGTATATGATCTGCTGGAAAAATTGAACATGTGGTATCTTAGAGTTGATCATGAGGCGGCGGCCACGGTAGACGATTGTCATGGCGTGGATGAGGCGTTGGGGATTCATATCTGCAAAAACCTGTTTCTGTGCAACAGGCAGAAGACGGCTTTTTATCTTCTGATGATGCCGGGCTTAAAAAAGTTTAAGACAAAGGAGCTTTCGGCGCAGCTTGGCGTGGCGCGGCTTTCCTTTGCGGAGGCGGAGTACATGGAAGAATTCCTGGACATTACGCCGGGATCAGTGAGCGTGATGGGACTGATGAATGATAAAGACCATAGAGTGCGGCTTTTAATCGACAGGGAGCTTTTGCAGGAGGAATTTGTGGGGTGTCATCCCTGTGTTAATACGTCGAGTTTAAAGCTTCGGATGAAGGATGTTTTGGAGAAATTTCTGCCTTTTGTGGGACATGAGTATACGGCTGTGGAGTTGGTGGGGGAGGAGTAGGATGTCTGAGAGGGAGGAAAAATTTGAAAAAATGCTGCAAGCGGTTCAGCAGGAATACGGGAACGTTTCGGAAAAATTGGAAACATTGAAAGCGGAAGGGAAAACAAAGACGGTGACGTACAGGCAGATGACAGGCAGAAAACTTACGCTTCAAAATATGCTTTCCATGTATCAGATATACGGACTGCTGGACTGACAATTCACTGTATAGGTTAACATAATATAGGAAACGGAGAATACATATGATACGAAAAATGACAATAGAGGATTACGACGGTGTGAAAGCGTTATGGATGTCCATTAAGGGATTTGCCATAAGGAGTCTGGATGATTCCAGAGACGGCGTGGCCCGCTTTCTTGTGAGAAACCCGGACACTAGCGTGGTGGCTGAGGAAGACGGCAGGATTGTAGGGGCGATTCTCTGCGGACACGACGGCAGGCGGGGATGCCTGTACCATGTGTGCGTGGCGGAGGAGTACCGGATGCGGGGTATCGGAAAGGCGATGGTGGTATTCTGCATGGAGGCGCTGAAAGCGGAACAGATCAATAAAGTGTCGCTGATTGCCTTTACAAAGAATGACGTGGGAAACGCTTTTTGGAAGCAGATCGGCTGGACGAAGCGGGAAGATTTGAATTATTATGACTTTACGTTGAATGAGGCTAATATCACGGCGTTTAATGGGTAGAAAAACAGTTGACAAAAGTTATCGTATATGATAACATAATAAAAACAAAACGGGATGTGATTACTATTTATGAATTAGATTTCTATAGGAAAGAAAACGGTAAAGTTCCTGTACAGGATTTTTTATATTCACTTAATCCGAAATTAAGAGCAAAGGCTTTTAGTGATATCGAGTTGTTGAAAAAGATGGGCGCTGACCTGAAAGAACCGTATGTAAAGCCGATCAAAGGAAAAGATAATAAAGGACTGTATGAATTACGGATAAGGTTTTCTAGTGATATAGCGAGAATATTTTATTTTACATATTATAACAATAAGTTTGTGCTGCTGCATGGATTTATTAAAAAGACTATGAAAACGCCTGAAAATGAAATTGAGAAAGCAAGAAAATACATGGAAGACTATAAAAGGAGGGCTGAATCATGACGAAAGCGGGTATATCTTTTGAAGAAGTGAAAGCGGATATGCTGAAAGATGAGGAGTTTAAAATAGAATATGAAAAATTAAAGCCCAGATATGAAGCGATAGCGCAGATTATAAGAGCAAGGAAAGAACAAAATATGACGCAGGCAGAACTGGCTAAAAGGGTAGGCACGCAAAAAAGCAATATCTCGCGGCTCGAAAGTGGTAACTATAATCCTAGTTTAGATTTTCTTGTGAAAGTGGCGGAGTCTCTTGGTAAAACTTTATCGGTGCAATTAAATTAGATTTTCATAGACATAAATCGGTAGACGGATTGACATTACTTTTACCACATGCTATACTCTTTCAAACAACTGAATATCTGATGTCTTCAGGGCAGGGTGAAATTCCCGATCGGCGGTGACAGTCCGCGGGCGCGAAAGCGCGGGGTTTGGTGAAATTCCAAAACCGACGGTATAGTCCGGATTAAAGAAGGTGTATTGAAATTGTCAGAAGAACTCTGGCAATGATTTGTGCACTCTTTATCGTCAAACTGCTCTGATGGCATTTTCCGTACACCTAAAATAGTAACACCTGAAAGGCAGTCATACTTTCAGGTGTTAATCTATTTTAGGAGGAAATTCAAATGAAAAACAGCAGGACAAGGAAACTCACAACAGTAGGGATGCTTTGCGCGCTTTCGTATGTGGCGGTAGCGGTTGGACGCATTCCCGTCATACTCTTTTTGAAGTATGACCCGAAAGACGTCGTTATCGTGATCGGCGGTCTGATTTTTGGGCCGCTCACCGCGTTTGCCATGTCCGTGATCGTCTCCGTTGTGGAAATGCTTACGATCAGCAGTACGGGACTTTGGGGGTGCATGATGAATATGATTTCAAGCTGTTCCTTTGCGTGCACCGCGTCTTTTTTTTATAAAAGACACCGTACACGAACCGGCGCAGTGGCGGCGCTTGCCGCCGGCTGGGGCTGTCAGATCGCTGTGATGATGCTCTGGAACTGGCTAGCTGCACCGATTTATATGGGCTATCCGAGAGAGGCGGTGGAAGCGCTTCTGCTTACGGCATTTTTGCCGTTTAATCTCTTGAAGGGCGGTCTAAATGCGGGAATTACATTCCTGATCTATAAGCCGGTGGTCACGACCCTGCGGCGGTTACATTTGGTGGAAACGTAATTTTCAAAAATACTGGGGTTCAAAGAAAAGCGTTGAAAAAGCTCCTCCAAATGCGGTATATTGGGTTGAGACAGATTTTTCAGGCGGGGAGTCGGTTGTTATGTATAAAATACTTATCGTGGAAGACGACGCGGTCATTGCGGAGCAGATCGGGAAATATTTGGAAAAATGGGGCTACGAGGTGGAGACTGTCAAAGACTTTGCGGATGTGACGGGACAGTTTGCGGCTTGCGGGTCGCAGCTTGTTTTGATGGACATCGGCTTGCCTTTTTATAACGGGTATTACTGGTGCGGCGAGATTCGCAAAGTCTCCCAAGTGCCGATTCTTTTTATTTCTTCGGCCTCAGACAATATGAACGTGGTGATGGCAGTCAATATGGGCGGCGACGATTTTGTAGTGAAGCCTTTTGATCTTGAGATTTTGCAGGCGAAAATCCAAGCGCTGTTAAGACGTGCCTACGCATTTACAACGCCGGGGACGGTGCTGGAATACAAGGGCGTCCTGTTATCTATGACGGATATGGCGCTTTCTGGCCGGAATAAGGCGGGGGAGTCCATGAGAATTGAATTGACGAAAAATGAGTTCCGTATCTTACAGACGCTCTTTGAGGCGGCGGGCGGGGTGGTCAGCCGGGATATGTTGATGAAGCGGCTGTGGGACGACGAGTGCTTTGTGGACGACAATACCCTCACGGTGAATATGAACCGTCTGCGCAAGCGGCTTGGGGAAATCGGACTTTCCGACCTGATTCAAACGAAAAAGGGTGTGGGGTATTTGCTGGGGGAAACAGAAAAATGAAAGAAAGCGAAGTGATACGGGCATATCTGCGGGAGCGGATTGTCCCGGTTGTTTTTTGTGTGGCGGAAGTCTTTATTTTTATGATGGTGGCGGCGCTCTATGGCTATGAGGGAGTGCTGGCCAATATGACTTATGCGCTGGGACTGACGGCCTTTTTCGGCGGCTGCCTTCTTTTATGGGATTATATGAGATACCGGGAAAAGTACAAGACGCTGTCAAAGCTTCTTTCGGCGCAGGAGAGAGCGGGAGGCCTGCCGCAGACGACGCATGCTATGGAGCTGGCTTATCAGCAGATTATTATGGCGTTGGAAGCGGAGAAAAAGACGCTGGTCACTCAGCTTGATGAGAGACAGCAGAACATGTCGGATTATTATACGATGTGGACCCATCAAATTAAAGTACCGCTCTCAGCCATGGATCTTCTGTTACAGAATGCAGAAAAAGAGGGAGAGGAAGCTGCTCATAAGAGGCTCATCATAAAACAGCTTCGGGAGGAAGTTTTCAAGACGGAACAATATGTGGATATGGCCCTTCACTATGCCAGAATGGAGAGCATTTCCGCAGATTTATCCTTTGCCAGAATCGATGTGGAGGAGCTGGTGAAGGGGGCCTTGAAGAAATATTGGATTCTTTTTAACGGGGCGGGGCTGGGCCTGCATTTGGAGGAATGTCACGCGCAGATTGTCACGGACGCTAAATGGCTTTCCTTTGTGATCGAACAGGTTTTGTCCAATGCGCTCAAGTATACGAAAGAGGGCGCCATTTCCATATTTGGGACGGATGAGGGCGGCGGACGCGTTACGCAGGGATGCCGTTTTCTTGTCATTGAAGATACGGGAATTGGGATCGAGGAGAGCGATCTGCCCCGCATTTTTGAGCGGGGATTTACCGGTTACAACGGGCGGCTGGGGAATAAATCCACGGGCATCGGCCTGTATTTGTGCAGGCAGATCATGGACAGGCTGGGACTGGCAATCGAGGTGGAATCCAAGCGGGGAGAAGGAACGAAAGTCTTTCTGGGGATCGCGCAGGAGGAGATCCTTACAAAAATGTAAGTTACGGGAAGGAAATGTAAGCCGGAGGGATGGCAGTGCATTTCCTTTTTGGTTAATATGGTTGTATCAATAGCATAATCAATATTTACAAGGAGGAAACGCATGTCATTGTTAACCGTAAAAAATGTAAAAAAAGTATATACCACCCGCTTTGGCTCCGCCAAGGTGCAGGCCTTAAACGACGTGAATTTCTCCGTAGAAAAAGGGGAATATGTGGCCATCATGGGGGAGTCCGGCTCGGGCAAGACCACGCTGTTAAATATTCTGGCGTCTTTGGACACGGCCACCAGCGGACAAGTCCTGTTAAATGGGCTAGAGCTTTCGCATGTCAGCCAGAAGGAGCTGTGCGCGTTCAGACGCGATCATCTGGGCTTTGTGTTTCAGGACTTTAATCTGCTTGACACCATGTCTTTGCGGGATAATATTTTCCTGCCGTTAGTGCTGGCGGGGACGCCTTACCGGGAGATGGAGGAGCGGCTTGCGCCCCTTTCCCAGAAGCTGTTGATAGAAGACCTTCTGGACAAATATCCCTATGAGGTATCAGGCGGACAGAAACAGCGGGCGGCGGTCTGCCGGGCTTTAATCACAAGACCGGATATCGTGCTGGCGGATGAGCCAACGGGAGCGTTGGATTCCAAGGCATCAGGAAAACTTTTAAAGCTGTTTGGAGAAATCAATGGGGAAGGGCAGACGATCCTGATGGTGACCCACAGCATTCAGGCGGCGGCCCATGCGGGGCGGGTGCTCTTCATCAAGGACGGCTGTGTGTTTCATCAAATTTACAGAGGAGACCGGGATCGGGACGCAATGTACCGCATGATATCGGATGCGCTGACTGTGATTCAGGCGCAGCAGAACAGGGATGACGAGATAGCGGCTGCGGGTTGGGCGTAAAAGAAAAAGGAAGGCGGGTGTGATACGATGAATAAAATGAAATTGCTGCCTGCGATGGCTTATCGGGGAGTGAAGCAGAACGGGCTGTTATACAGGCCCTATCTGATGGCGTGCCTTTTTTCGGTATTCAGTTACTATCTGTTTTCTTCTCTTTTGCATAACGATCTGATGGAGCGGCTGCCGAAGGCGGCCTATGCGTGGATCATGCTCAGCATCGGAAAGGGACTGCTTGCCTTTATCCTGTTATTATTTCTGCTCTATGCGGGCAGTTTTATCCAGAAAAGGCGCAGACGGGAGCTGGGCTTGTACAGCATTCTTGGTTTGGAGAGAAAGCATATCGGTATCATGCTTTTCTGGGAACATGCGGGGATGTATCTGGTCAGCGTGGCGGCCGGTATGATACTTGGCTTTGTGTTAAATAAGCTGATGTTTCTTTTACTGCTCCGTCTGACACGGCTGGATGTGGAGGCGGAATTTTATTTTCCCGCAGAGGCGGTTAAAGAAACGCTTAGGTATTTCGCTTTTGTGTTCGGCTGTCTCTATGTCAGGAGCCTCTGGGGGCTTTTTCGCATGAAACCTACCGAACTGATGACGGAGAGCAGAAAAGGGGAACGGGAAATGAAGCATATCGGGATGTGGTCTGCGGCCGGGATTATTTTGACGGCGTGGGGCTATTATATTTCCGTTACCAGCAAGTTGGACAGCATGATTTTTACAAGCTTTTTTCTGGCGGTGTTTTTGGTGGTCATTGGAACCTATTTTCTGTTCACTTCGGGAAGCGTGGCGTTTCTACAGTTTTTGAAAAAACGAAAAGGGTTTTATTACAGGCCAGCCAATCAGGTGACGGTTTCCGGCATGTTGTACCGTATGAAAAAGAATGCGGCGGGGCTGTCCAATATTTGTATCTTTTCCACCATGCTCCTGATTACATTAACTTGTACCGTCACTATGTGGGCGGGGATGGATCAGATTGCTTTTTATGATTATCCTTATGATGCGGAAATGCTCTGTCTGGAGGACGGCAGCGTGGCAGAAACGGCGCGGGAGAAAGCGCTGGAACTTGCGGCAAAATACGGGCGGCGCATAGAGAGACTGGATGATTATTATGCCACGGAGCTTAACTGCGGCATGCCGGAGGGGAGCAATGCGTTTGTGACAGCCGCAGGATTAGACTTTGCCGATCAGTATGCCGTCACCTTGCTTACCTTGGACGATTATAACCGCATGGAAGGACAGAGCCAGAGGCTGCAGGAGGGCGAGGTGCTTTTATATTCTACGGGAGTGCCCTTTGGCTTTGACAGCGTAAATTTTATGGGCGTAGAGGCGTCCGTCAAGGCGGAGCCGGAACGGATTTACCCCTTCCCGCAGGCAAAAAACAGGATGTTCAATTTTACCTCCCAGTATGTGATCGTGGTAAAGGATTGGGAAGCGTTTGACAGATTTGTGGCGGCGTGGGCGACTACAAACGGCGTGACCGATCTGGAGGGCTTTGGGAGAAACGGCGTGCGGCATTTGAATTTGCTGCTTGACGGGGAGGATAGTGAGAAAACGGCTTTTTTAGAGGAATGGTCAGAGTGGTGTCAGGGGCGGCAGGATTTCCAGCGGATTGATATTGGTCTGGAGGGAAGAGATGAGGACCGCTCCATGAACGGCGGCCTGCTCTTTATCGGAATCGTTTTTGGCCTTCTGTTCTTCCTGTGCTTTCTGCTCATCATGTATTTTAAGCAGGTGTCGGAGGGGTATGAGGATCAGGACAGCTTTGGGATCATGCGGAAGGTAGGCATGAGCGACGGCGAGATCAAGGCGACCATACGCAGACAGATTCTGCTGGTGTTTTTCCTGCCTCTTGCAGGGGCGTTTCTGCACACCGCCGCAGGGTTGGTGATGGTGAACGGCCTTCTGGCGGCATTGCGTTTTTTTGACACGGGGCTGTTGATTCGGTGCTGTGTGGCTGTGGCGGCGGCTGTGGCGGTTTTGTATGCGGGAAGCTATGCGGCGACGGCGAGGACTTATTACCGGATTGTGAAAAAGTAAGGAAAGCGGGGAAAGAGATGCTATAGTATTATGTAAATCGATCTTGCCAACTATACCTCAAAAAGTGCAATCTATGCCAAATCCCTTTTTTCAATTTTTTTTCTATATATAATCCTGTTAAAGAGTTAGTGCACCCGCACGGGTGTCCCATACGGCATGTGAAATGTCAAATCGCAGGCAGCAGTTTGGCCGTGAGAACATGTAAGGGATGAGACGACTCACAGGCAGGATAAAAGGAATGAGATTGACAGAAGGAGTGAAGCAGGCTATGAACAGGAAAGACGATCATAACAGCGGCATGAATAAAAGGGGGAGAAAAACCGGGCGGCGTATTTTGACAGGTGTTTTGGCGCTTGCCATGGTGTTGACACAGCAGTCGGAGTTTGCGGGCATTCTCTCGGTGCACGCCGAGCAGAAAGAGGAGGCGTGCAGGATCACGGGCTTTGTTCCGCTGTCTGCGGATGTGCGGGAGCAGAGGGTTCCTGTGGGTACGGATATCGCGGATTTAAGTCTGCCGGATACGCTGGAGGCGTATGTCCTTACGGAGGACGCCGAAAACGAGTGGGGGGGGGTAGAATCTGAATCCCCTAAAGACCCGGAGGAGGAAGACGACGGCGAAGAGCAGAATCCGGGCTATGGGAACGACAGCGAAGAGCAGAATCCGGGCGATGGGAACGACAGCGAAGAGCAGAATCCGGGCGACGGAGACGGCGGCGAAGAGCAGAATCCGGGCGACGGAGACGGCGGCGAAGAGCAGAATCCGGACGACGGCGGTGACAGCGGCGAAAATGAATCCGGTGGCGGCAATGAGAACGCGGGCGGAAACGGAGAAGAGAATCCGGATGCCGACAGCACAGGCGGCAGCAGGGAGCAGGATGGGGATGCGCAGGATGAGGCGCGCGCGGCACAGATCACACGGGAGACAGTCGGTTTTTCTATAAAGACCGGCTCCTTTGTCATGCCCGCATACGGCTCGGAACATACGCAGGACGACCTGATTGCGGGGACACTGACGACAGACGGGCAGGACACGGACACCATGCCCGCGGAGGAAAAAGACGCGTCGGAGGATGTCCGTACCGAAAGCGAAACGAACACGGAAGAAGTGACCATAGAGGATATCACATGGGAGCCCGCCCCTTCTTACGACGGCGATACGGAGGGCGTCTATCTCTTTACGCCCATCCTGCCGGAAGAATACGAGCTGGCGGAGGATGTCAGCCTGCCGGAAATCAGAGTGAGTGTGGGCTGTATCCACGGCATCGTGGCGGCGGGGGAGGACTGCCCGGTCTGCGGACTGCAGGAGGAGATCGACGCCCTGCCGGACGCAGAAGAAGTGGAAGAGGCGTTGCAGGGAATGTTTACAGGGACGTCCCGGATGAGCGAGGAGGAGATCGAAGCTCTGTATGAGCGGCTCCTTGCGCTTTCTGACACCTATGAGGGTTTCCCCAGGGAGTGGCAGGAGATGGTGGACGCCGAAAAGCTGTTTGCCTTGCTTGCCCTTTTTTCCGGGGAAGACAGGCTGATGACGACGGCAGACGGGAAGGATGTGCTGATTTTCTCTACCGAGCTTAAGCCGCTGTACTATGATACAGAACTACGACAATTTGTGGAGAGTGTGGCGCAGGTCTTTTCGGACGCAGGGTATGGTGTACGGTTAAAAGCTGATGACAAAGTACGACATTTGTCAGAGGACGATATGGACGGTATCGGGCTTATGATTTTGTTTTTGCCAGGGTGGCCACTGATTGACGGGGATATCTCTCTGATGCGGGACTTCCTGGCAAGCGGCGGCAGGATTGTTATGATAGGGGAAAATTCAGCGGTGTTTTATAAAGAAAATCGTATCCTGTCGGAGGCGGCGGAAAAGCTGGGCGCTGATTTCAGAATTGAAGACAAATTCATAGGGACACGTACAAGTATTGCCAAGGGATCTGCCGATA
This sequence comes from uncultured Lachnospiraceae bacterium, assembly GCA_947243855.1. Lineage (GTDB taxonomy): Bacteria > Bacillota > Clostridia > Lachnospirales > Lachnospiraceae > UBA3282. The sequence goes on from CAMXIK010000004.1 coordinate 101,585, forward strand.
TGCCGGCAACCGCTCTGACGCAGGATGTAAAGGAGAGTCTTACCTGCGATTATTTAGCGCCGATTACCTATACGGGAAGCGCGGAATCGGTGCTTTTGCTGAATGGACAGCCGTGGATGGTGGATCAGGCGGCAGGCAGGGGAAGAATTACGGCGATCGGCGATTGCAACTGTTTTGATTCTCTAAATGGCAGCCACGGTTGGAAAGGAACCGAGCAGGAGAAGAAGGACACGAAGGCGTGGATTTTAAGGTGGCTGCTGGACGCCAGAGAAAATCAGAGGACGGTGTTGGAAGGGAAGGACCCGAATCTGGGATTTGCCGGCAGCCTGATTTTCAGCATAGATGCGAAAGAACATGTGGCGGAGCTGGGTGATTACACCTTTACCGTCACCTATACCGGTTCCGACAGGTCACCGAACGGTGAGATCAACGAGGCGACGGTGGGCACGGACGACGTGACCGTAAAGGACAGCGCCGGGGCGTCCCTTCTCATAAGCAAGGCGGAGATTGTCTCCGGGCGGGGCACGAAGAAGCTTGTGGTGCGCTACACGGTGGAAGCGCAGCAGAGCAATTCCTTCACACCGGGGGATTACACCATCGACATCAACAATGCCGCCGTGGCGGACAAGGCGGGAAAACAGGTGGGCGGCAATCCGCAGGCGGCTGTTTTTCATGTGACCAGTTCTCCTTTGCGGATTACCGGTCCTGACAATCTCGTGATTCCGCAGGGAGGGACTGGCGTGCTCTCCGTGTCGGTGTCTTCCGTGGACGGGAAGAGCTATACCTATCAGTACCAGTGGTATCAGAAAAAGAACGACGTTTACGAGGCGGTGACGGGCGCGACCCGCGCTGCGTACACGCTGTCTGCGGCGCAGACCGCTGTTCCGGGGGAGTATACCTATCGGTGCGAGGTCTGGGCGAACGGGCATCCAGAGTTTCGGATTCCCTCGGAGGATGCGCTGGTGACGGTGGAGAAGGGGATTGCCATCGACACGCCGACCGCCGCGGAAATTGCCGGGAAGGACTGTGATTACACCTTGTCTGCCACGCTTTTGGAGCCGGGCAGCGACAGGATCGTGGAGACCGGCTTCGTGTGGGGCATCATGGGCAGCCCGACCCTGTCCTTAAACGGCGGCAGCGCAAAAACGGCGTCCCCGGTGACGGCGGCGAATCAGAAGATATCTGTTGCGGTCACGGGATTGACCAAGACGGTCACTTACTACGGGCGCGCCTATGTGAAGACGGCGGGAGGAAACGTGGTCTACAGCAATGCCGTTCCCTTTGGCAAGACCGGCAATCTGGGACAGTTTTCCGTGAAAAATAACGGGGACAATACCTTTACCGTGACACTCACGGGCGGCGTGGGGGAGCAGATGGTGTTTTACCGCACGGTGAACGGCTCTGCCGTGGGCGGAACCCACTTTACCCACAAGGCGGGAATGCTGACCTTTAACGGCAGCGGCAGCCAGACCGTCACCGTGACGGAACATGCGGTGACAAGCGCCTATGGCGGGGAAACGTCCACGGCTTATGCCAATGCCGACAGGACATATTCGCTGGAAATTTATCGACCTATGGGCGGCGCGACGATTTTGGCGGGAACGGCCACAAGGACGATGGCGAAGAACAGCTCCTATGCGGTGAGCAGGGATGTCTATCAGGAGAAGGAGAGAAGCTATTCCACAAGCAATGATAACAAGTATGTTGTAGACAGAAGCAAAACGAATAACCATCAGGTGTTTTATTCCAATAACAGAGGCTACAACACAAGTCATCTTGATAATGTTGGCTGTTATAAGAACTTTAATGTGCAGAGAACGATTGCGGCGTGGGACGACAAGGTGAATGCCTATGTCAAGGCGACGGCGGACGGGTATTATTATCGGCTGAGATTTACGGGCGTGGAAGAAGAGGATGGATATGAGCATATCTGGATTGCGGACCATGCGCCGAACAGTTTTAACAGTGGAAATGAATATGATGGCCCGGTTGCTCTTGAGGACAGCAATGTCGGATCGGCAAAATATACGGCCAGATGGGAAACAGAAAATGGAAAAAACATGACAGTGACTGTCCCGGGGGCAGGTGAAAGAAGCAATGTATATGATTTTAATACACAGGTGCGAAGCGGCGCCGTAGAGGGTGATTATCTGGTCTTCGGTCTGTATGACGAAGCAAATATATGGTTTGCGGCGACAGGAAAAGATCAAGACAGATGGGTTATGCTTACGTATAAGGACTGGACGAAGATTAAGGACGAGACGGAACCGCAGCTTCTCGGCGTCGCGCCCATGGCGCAGACTGCCTACGCGGTCGGTGACAACATCACCATCGCGCTTGTCTTTGACGAGATCGTGGATGTGAAAAATTCCACCCTTGGCAGTGTAAGGATACAGACCAACGTGACAAGCGACTTAAGCTACAGCGGCGGCGGAGATACCAACGTGCTGTATTTTACGGGAAAGGTGACGACGGAATTTAAGGGCGGCGACATTCAGCTTAAAGGCATTACCGGCTCTTCCTATATCAAGGACATGTGCGACACAACCGGGACGGCAAACACGAATACCTCCGGCACTACGACGATTACGACGACGGGTACGTCCGCGCCCAAAATCACCCTGACCAACAACGGCGTGACGGAGGGTGTGGCGAAGGCGCAGATCAGCGTGCAGAACGCCGATCTGCTCCAGTACTGCTTTACGCAGGATGCGGGTATGCCTGCGGTGGGATGGACGAAAGCGGGCAGCTTAAGCTACACGGCAACAAACCCGGCGCTGACGGCGGGGACCTATTATCTCCACGTCATGGCGATCAACAGGAGCACGGGCGAGGCGGCCTATGAAAAGACTTCCTTTACCGTGACGCCACAGCAGCAACAGGAGCAGGAACAGAAGCTTACACTGACCGCCGACACGGATAACAGCCAGTGGGCGAGAAGCCGCACGATTTTATTGGAGAAGCAGGGAAGCGGCACGCTGACTCTGAACGTGAAAAAGCCGGACGGGACAAGCCAGAGCGTGACGGGAAACAGCTATACCGCTGCTGCCAACGGGAACTATGTGTTTACCTTGTCAAACGGATCGAAAAACGTGACGAAGACGGTTACCGTGGAAAAGATCGACCGCACGAATCCGAAGGTGACGGTGAGCGCGATTCCCACTCCATGGCAGGCATCGGCTCCGACAGTCACCATAAGCGGTACGGATGTGGGCGGCAGCGGGATTGCCAGCCTACAGTACAAGTGGGTGACCACAAAGGGCGCGTACCCCACAAGCGGCCTGACCTCCCTTGGGAAAACGGGCACAAGTGTCAATGGAACGGTGTCAGGTTCCGGTCTGACTGATGGAGTCAACTATCTGTATTACAAAGCGGTGGACAGTGTGGGAAATACGGTGCAGGGATACAGCAGCGCCCTGCGTCTGGATCGGATCACGCCCACGATCACGTTGGGAGCGGCGCAGGCGGACGGTCCTAACGCCATCTTTTCCGTGCAGGTTACCTTTGGCCCTTCCGCAGGCAGAACAGTCTGCCAAAAGCAGGGGGACAGCTATGCCATGACGGTGCGGGGGAATACCTTTGGCGTCAATGAGGCGGGACAATATACGTTTACCGCCACCTCCGGCGCGGGCAAACAGGCCACGAAGGCTGCGCCTGGGATTTGCAGCGTAACGCTGAATGCGGGCGAAGGCATATTTGAAAGCGATATGCAGGCGGAGGATGAGGAACCGTCTCATACCGATACATGGCTTGTGGTGAGCGGCGGTAAGATTGTGGAACCTGTATACGGCGCGCCGATCAGGGAACATTATACCATTAAGGGCTGGTATACCAATTCCGCCTGCACGACACCTTACAATTTCAATACCGCAGTGACGGCAAACAGGACGCTTTATGCGGGGTGGACGCCGGACAGCTATTCTGTAACTTATGAGAAAAACGGCGGAACGATTACAGACGAGACAGGCTATCAGGAATATACATACGGTAAGGGATTGACGCTGCCCACGGCGGCGCAGATAGAAAGGACAGGATATACCTTTGGCGGTTGGTACACGGACGAGGATTTTGCAGAGGACACGAAGGTAACGGAGCTTACGGCGACCGACGCGGACGATAAGACCTTCTACGCAAAATGGACGGCGAACGAGTATACCGTCACTTACGATTATCAGGGGGCGACGGGGGCAGCCGATCAGGAGACGAAGACAGTGACCTACGACGATCCTTACGGCAGTCTGCCCGAGCCGGAGAAGACGGGATACTCCTTTAAGGGGTGGTATACGCAGGCGGACGGTCAGGGAGACTCGGTTCTGGAAACCACGAAGATGACGGTGGCGCAGGATCATGAGCTGTACGCATACTGGGTGGACGATCTGAAGCCCGATGCGCCTGTTTTGCAGGACGGTACGACGCTGCCGAAAGACTGGACCCATGACCAGAAAACGATTCCCCTTACCCTCCACGACGGCGTGGGCGTGACAGAGCTGTGGGTGAGCGTGGATGGCGGCGCTTACATGAAAGTAAGCGGCTTTACCGGGCAGCCCGGCGACGACGATTACGATTATGTCTATGAGGGCGTGCAGGAGGGCAGCCATACTTACCGGTTTAAGGCAAAGGATGAAGCGCAGAATGAGTCCGCTCTCAGCGAATTGTTTACGGTAAAGCTGGATACCGTGACGGCAGGGCTTACGGTGACGGGCCCGGCTGTGGGCGCGGAGAAAAAGACGGGACTTGTCCTGAATGTAAAGTCAGGCAGCTTCGGTCCCAGCGGCGGTGCGCTGTCAGTCAAAAAGGACGGGCTGCTTGCCACGGAAACGACCATCATGAGCAGTGCGGCAGACGGCGTATTGTCGGCAGACTATACGGTGAAGGAGAAAGGAACTTATCACTTTTATAGCCGTACCAATGCCAACAAAGCGGACGACGCAGCGGCAAAAGAGACTCGGTATGTGCATCAGGTGACGTTTGACAGCGAGGGCGGCAGTGCGGTGGAACCGCAGCTCGTGTGGACATCCCGGGAGGATGAAAATGATGGCGGCGATATGGGAGGCGGTGCGGACGGTACAGCGGAGTGTAAGGTGAAAAAGCCTGCCGACCCGACGCGGACAGGGTATCACTTTGGCGGTTGGTATACGGACAAGGCGTGCGGGGATGCGGATGCTTTTGATTTTGATACCCAGATTTATGAAGATACCACGCTTTATGCTAAATGGACGCAGGATTCCGTGCCGGAGATTACGGCGCAGCTGTCGGCACAGAGCGGTACAACCGGGTGGCATACGGAAAAACCGCACATTACCCTGACTTATGCCGACACGAAGGGCGTGACGCAGGTTCTGGTTTCCGTGGACGGCGGGGAGTATGAGGTGTTTTTGGATTTCGCAGGGGGCAGCCCGGCGCAGCTTCCCACGTCCGGGACAGATACTTATACAGAGCTGCGGCAGGGAGATCATACCTATACATTCCGGGTGGTAAACACCACAGCCTTAACGGAAGAGACGGAAAAGATTCGTGTCAAACTGGATACGGTGAAGCCAGAGCTCGGCGACGTCTCTTATAACGAAGGTTATGTAAACCTATGGAACTGGATCATCCGAAAGGACAGTTTGCTTGTCAACATCCCGGTGACGGAGGAGGGAAGCGGACTTGCGAAGGTGACCTACACGCTGACGCCCGGCAGTATGCAGAGTGCGGCAGCGGTTACAAAGGAGGCGAAGATAGAGAAGAAAGAGACAGATGCCGGGACGGTGTATACGGCGGTGATTGCCGTTGATCCGGATTACAAGGGCGTGATCGGGGATATCCAGGCGGTGGATGCTGCCGGAAACGTGTCGGAGCCAAAGACCGCATACGCGAACGGCATCGGCGTGATCGTGGAAAAGCAGAAACCGATCATTACCGTGAAGGCGGATCGTCTGCCCACGGAAAGTTTGGCGGGAAGTAAGCCGGAGGGAGAAGCGCTTTCCACGGCATATTACCAGACCGCGCCGAAGCTTCTGGTGACGGTGCAGGACGGCAGTATGGCGGCGTCCGGCATCAGGGAAGTGAAGTGGCAGATTGGCAGCGGCAGTGAACATATCGTGTCCGAAGATTTTGTGACCGCCATGAAAACGGAATGTGCTTTTGATATCGACAGTTTAAGCGGCCTTGCCGGCGCGGTGCAGGTGAAAATCACGGCTGTGGACAATGCCGGAAACAGGGAGAGTCTGACCCTGACGGTAAGGATTAAGGGCAAGGAGCAGAAGCCGGACGCGAAGCCCGACTATTTGACGGAAAAGCTGACAGGGCTTATGCCGAATGCAGATTATCTGCTTGGGACAGCGGACGGTATGGAGATTTCCCGCAAGGCTGATGCCGAAGGCAATATCAGGATAGACGACGGTTGGTTCGGTACGGAAATTGCGATCATAAAGAAGGGTGACGGTACAAACACCGAGGACAGTGATGCCCAGAACCTTTCGCTCGCGGCACGCCCGGCGGCGCCAAACCTCGGAAAGAGCGACGAGACAATCAAAGGTAAGAAGGACGGAACGATTACGGGGCTGACGACGGCTATGGAGATCAGTACGGACAGCGGCAGGACATGGACGAAAGCCACGGGAAATCTTTCCGATGCGGCGGCAGGATCATACCTTGCGCGGATGGCGGCGGCACAGACCGCGCCCTACGGAAAAACGGCCGAGATTGTGGTGGGAGAGGGCAGAACCCTCACCGTCAGCTTTGATTCGCAGGGCGGAAGCGCGGTATCTCCTGTGACGGGGCTGTCATGGCAGGCGACGGTCAAAAAGCCCTCTGACCCGGCAAAGGCGGATTTGGCGTTTGTGGGGTGGTTTCGGGAAGCTTCCTGTAGGAACCGCTGGCATTTTGCGGCGCAGGACGGGGCGGACCGGGTGGAGTCGGATGTGACCCTGTACGCGAAATGGCTTACGAGAGCGGAAACGCCTGCGGCGGTGATTGCTTACCGCACGGAAACCATGACGGAACTGACGCCCGGCGCGGTTTATCTGATCGAAGGAAAAGAGTTTACCGCTTCGGCGGAAGGCGTTGTGGCGATTGACGAGAGCTGGTTTGGGAAAACGATTCGGATTATCAGGAGAGGAAACGGGGTAGATACAGGGGACAGCAATCCCCAGCTTCTGCCGGTGCCGAACCGTCCGGCGGGCCCCGGGCAGGTGGAGCCGCAGGCCGAGAGCAGAGAGGGCGGAAAGGACGGAAAACTGACGAAAACAGACACAACCATGCAGTACCGAAAGAAAGGAAGCGTAGAGTGGATATCCGTCACGGTCGGGGAAGTCACAGGGCTGGAACCCGGCGATTACGAGCTGCGTTATGTGGCGACGGACACGGCCTTTTCCTCGGAGATTGTGGTGAAGACGGTCAAACCATATAGTCCGCCGAAGAAGGAGGATGACAAGAAGAAAGAGGATATTGACAAAACGGGAGACGGAGGAGGGAATCCCGGTGGAGAGACACCGCCTGCCGGGGGTGGCACAGGCGGCGGACAGCCCGGCGGCACGAATCCGGGCGATACAAAACCGGGCGGAGGCACAGACCCGAGCGGAGACAGAAACGCGGGAGACGATGGCACAGACCCTACGGGTGGCAGAAAACCGGGCGACGACGGCACAGACCCTACGGGTGGCAGAAAACCGGGCGACGACGGCGCAGACCTTACGGGTGGCAGAAAACCGGGCGACGGCGGCACAGACCCGAGCGGCGGTATAGAATCCGGGGACGAGACTGATCCGAAGCGCGGTACGGCGCCGAAACATACTGTGGAGGACGGCAGGATTGTGCCTGCATCGGGAAACGACAGCGGTATTGACGGAAACAGCGCAGACGGAAACGGCACGGGCTATGGAGGAAACGGGACAGGAAGCGGCAACAGCGGAAACGGAGACGGCACGGGATATGGAGCGGATGGCAGCGAAAGTTGGGCAAAAGCGCATCCTTACGCGGTCGGCAAGACTGTGGAAACTTTGACTATCCCCGTGGACGCGGGCGCAGTCATTGTGACGGTCAACAATGTGGATGAGACGCTGTGTACGGCGCAGGCGGCGGATGCCGTGGCGGTGACGAACGCGGTGCTGACAAAGGAGGAGATTGCACGGGTATCGAAGGGAGAAACCATTGAGATCCGCATTGACGTGGAACGGATCGACGACAAGGTAGGCAAAGAGGAGAAGTCCGTAATCGAACAGGGAATCGAGGACGCACAGAAGGAAACGAGCGGTCTGACAATCGGCATGTATGTGGATATTTCCATGTTTATGCGCAGAGGTGAAGGCGAGTGGAACGCGGTTCATGAGACAGGCGAGCCGGTGGAAATCATAATTGATATACCAGAGGAGCTTTGCGAACTGACCGCAGACTTTTACATTGCGCGGGCACACGCGGGAGAGTGCACTTTGCTTCAGGATCTGGATGATGCGGCGGAGACGATTACCATTGAGACGGAGCGGTTTTCCACCTACGCGATTGCGTATCAGCTGCTTGCGGACCAGAACGGCGGACGCTGCGGATTGTGCCATATCTGCCCGACGTTTTTGGGGATATGTTACTTTATCTGGCTGCTTTTGATTGTGGCTGCCGCGATTTTGCTGATTATCATTTTGCAGCGGAGAAAAGATAAGGAACCGCAGGAAGAGAGCTGAGGATTTTTATAAGAAGGAAAGGAAGAGAGGATGAGGGCAGCGTACATCGGAAAGGATGTGCGCTGTTTTTCTGCTAATTTGTCCTTTTGAATTTAATTTAGTCATTTTTATTTATTGTGATTAAATTAAGCTTGACTTTGATATTGTTGAAAGATAATATGGAAATATAAGAAACAGTATATTTTTTGTTGATATTGTGAAGAAACCTTGACGAGGTAATAGGGAAGCATAGGAAACATCTATCAATCCTTTGGCGGGCAGGACGTTTCCCCGACACTTGAGGAAAAAGAGAGGGAGTAAAATTAATAGATGATCATACTTTGATTGCGTTGACCATTATGATTGCGGAATCGCGGCCAGAGGAAATGGAAATGATGATCACGGTGGTGATGAACTGTATCAAATATATTTAGATTTATAAAGGGGGAAATTATGGCACTGGAAAACAAACTCAACCTAACTGATTCTACAGAACTAGCTCGTGCGGAAGAAAATATTAGTAAGAAAAAGGCGATATTGCTTTTTGAAAGCGGATATTTATACACATTAAAGGCGGGAACTCTTGACAGTCTTTTAAGTATACACAAATACCTTTTTGAGGATATCTATGATTTTGCAGGAAAGGTAAGGAAAGTTAATCTTGCAAAGGGTAATTTCAGGTTTGCATCGGTTACTTATCTGCATGAGGCGCTTAAAAACATTGAGAAAATGTCGCAATCAACTTTTGACGAGATTGTTGAGAAATACGTGGAGATGAATGTGGCGCATCCGTTCCGGGAAGGAAACGGCAGGGCGATGAGAATCTGGTTGGATTTAATTTTACAGCAGGAGCTTAAGATGGTGATAGATTGGAGCAGGATTGACAAGGATGATTATTTGCTTGCTATGGAGAGAAGTCCGATTAGAGACATTGAGATAAAATATCTGCTGAAAGGCGCTTTGACAGATAAAATAAACGATCGGGAAGTGTATATGAAAGGGATAGATTACAGCTATTATTACGAGGGATATACGATTTATCGGACAGGAGAGCTTTTAGAAGAAGCGGATATATGATGCGATGGCTTGATTTTTCTCTGATATATTTTTGCAAGCTGTAGAAAACTTCCATTTATGCCGATATCATTACCAGAAGTAAATTTCGGGAACAAAAACCTATTTATATATAATTGACAAGAATAGGAGGTTTACATAATATGAAAATCGGTGAAGCCCAAAAAGCCTACAGACAACAGCTCGGCCTCCTCAGAGGACAGCGCAGCGACTTTGTAAAACAACAGAAAGAAAACCGCCAGAAGATGGAGGAAGCCAGAAAGAAAAGCGAAGAGCAGGGCGTGACCTTTGAGTTCTCCGAAGCCTATCTGGAACGGGAAAAGGAATTGCAGGAGAAAATCGACGAGCTTTCCGGACAGATCAAAAAAGACGAGAAGACGCTTGACGAACTGATTGAGCAGGAGGTCGGGATATTCAACAGTGTTGCCTCTAAACAGCAGGCGGACGCGATGAAGGAGTACGGCGAGGAAATGGCCAAGTGTCTGGAAATCGCCAGAAGAATCAGCAGAGGCGACAAGGTGCCAGCGCAGGATGAAAAGAAGCTGATGGACTTTAATATGGATATCTATAAGATGGCGAAAGAAATGGCGGCCATGAACATGGAGGGAGAACACGAGGAATGGGATTCCCTCTGGGGAGAGGAAGAGGAGAAAGAGTACGAAGATCCCTTTGAAGCTTCCCAAAATGCGGAGACAGATGTAGAAATGCCGGAAGGCATGGAGGCTTCGTCGGAGGCTGAATAGCAGGGATTTAGGCGAAAAGAGGGCTTGGTTCTATAAAAGGATGTGACGGTGGTTTTTCGATGAGGGAGAACCGCCGTTTTTTGCAATGATGTGCGAAAAATTCTTGAGAGGTGTGCATAATCATGATATAATATTTGGTAAAATTTTGATGATTTATGAAGGAAACAGGCGGTATTTACGATAGAAATGTAAGAAATATATAAAACAAAAGAATAATATTACTATAAATGTATGTAATAATCGGATATTTAAGGCATGAGAGGGGAGGGTGAAACATGGAGAAACAACTGCCAGAAACCATAGATATGGACAAGTCATTGAATAAATTGTGCAAAAATTCAATAGATTTAGTTGAATATGCAAGAGGGCTTACAGGAAAACAGATTAACATCATTCAGTTAATGACATTTTATTCCATAGGAAGATGGATTGTGGAAGAACAGCAACAAGGCGAAAGCAGAGCGAAATATGGTCAACGAGTGATTAAAAGACTTTCAGAAGCGCTGACCGAGCAATACGGAAGAGGATTTTCAGAGGATACATTGAAAAATGCCAGAAAATTTTATTTGACATATAATAGCCGAATAAGCGAAACAGTGTTTAGCCTTTTTGCTATTCAAAAAAGTGAAACAGTGTTTCGCTTTTTTGAAAAAGAAGCGCCATTTACGCTTCCGTGGTCCCATTATCTTCAATTGATGCGCATAAAAGACGAGAATGAGAGAAAATTTTATGAAATAGAAGCAACAAACGAGGCGTGGGGAATACGAACATTGCAGAGACAATATAATGCAAGCCTTTATGAAAGGTTGGCTTTGAGTAGGGAAAAGGACGAGGTAATGCAGCTTGCATCCGAAGGCAATGTGATTACAAAACCACAGGATATCGTGAAACAACCTACGGTGCTTGAGTTTCTTGGATTAGATGAAAAAGCAAAATATGTAGAATCTGATTTGGAGACTGCAATTATCAACAAATTACAAAAGTTTTTGTTGGAATTAGGGAAAGGCTACTTGTTTGAAGCAAGGCAGAAGAGATTTACGTTTAAAGAAGATAACTATTATGTAGATCTTGTGTTCTATAATAGACTTTTACGTTGTTATGTGCTGATAGATTTGAAGATTGATAAATTGACTCATCAGGATTTGGGCCAGATGCTAATGTATGTGCATTATTATGATAGATATGAGAAACTGCCGGAGGAAAATCCAACGGTTGGAATTTTGTTATGCAAGGAAAAAGATGATGCTCTGGTAGAAATTACATTACCAGATGAGGCCAATATTTACGCGTCCGAGTATCAATTGTATTTACCGGATAAGAAGGAACTTCAAAAGAAACTAAAGGAATGGATAGAGGAAGGGACAGACTTGTAGGGTGTTTCTATAAGAATAAGGATTGCCAAAAGGCCGCAAGTGTTGATAAAATAATGCTGTGTATCAAAAAAGGGAAAATCAGACTGCAAGAGGTGAGAGATGGTACAGGATATTTTTAACGAGTTTGCAAAAATTCCGCAGGTGCGTTCGATAGCGGTAGGCGGTTCGCGCGCCATCAAGAGGAATGATGAGTTTTCCGATTACGACGTGTATGTTTACGCCACCGAGACAATTCCGATCGGGCAGAGGCGGGATATACTGGAAAACTATTGCAGCAGCATTGCGCTGGATAATCATTATAGAGAGCATGAAGATGTCTGCATTATGGAAGACGGTACGCAGCTTAATATTGTTTACCGGGAGCTGGGTGAATTTCTGGAAGGCATTGTCCGGGTGGTGGAAGAATATGAGCCGCTGGACAGATGTACCACCAGTATGTGGCATAGTCTTTTGACGGGCCGCATTGCCTATGACAAAGGAGGGCTTTTGGCGGAGGCGAAGGAAACGTACGCCCTGCCTTATCCGCAGAAGCTTAAGGACAATATTATCAGCCATCACATGAACCTGATCAAGTATGGTATTCCCTCCTTTATGGCGCAGATGGAGAAAGCTATGAAGCGCAAGGATATGGTAAACATCAATCAGTGTGCACAGCGTTTCATGGATTCCTATTTTGATATTGTGTTTGCCCTGAATGAAAAACTGCATCCCGGGGAAAAACGGCTGCTACAGATTTGTATGGAAGAATGTAAAATCCTGCCGGTTAATTTTGAACTGAATATCCGCCTGCTGTTAAACAGCATGTTTAAAGATCCGGCGGCGTCCACGGTGGTTGATCTGATGGTGACGGAGCTTGAGAAGGTGATCGGACAGACGATCGGGTAGCGGTAAGGTTGCATTGTGGGTTGTTTTATTGTATATTAAAGTGAATATTGAACTTTGATAGAAAAGGGGAGAAACGATGAATGTGATAGAAGGAGGCGTCACCGCGGCGGCCGGATTTGAAGCGGCCGGTGTGGAGGCGGGCATTAAATATAAGAATAGAAAGGACATGTCTTTACTTTACAGTCGGGTGCCCTGCCGCGCAGCCGGAGTGTTTACCGGTAATGTGGTGAAAGCGGCGCCCGTTTTGTGGGACAGGGAAATTGTGGCTCATTCCCCTTACGCGCAGGCGGTCGTTGTCAACGCGGGTATCGCAAACGCTTGTACCGGAAAGCAGGGATATGACTGCTGCAGGCAGACGGCGAAAAAGGCGGCGGAAGAACTGAATATCCCGGAGGACGCCGTGCTGGTGGCTTCCACCGGCGTGATCGGCTGGCAGCTTCCCGTGAACAAGATCGAGGCGGGAGTGGAAAAGCTGGTCAAAGAAAAGGCCCACACGAGAGAAGCGGGACAGGCGGCGGTGGAGGCTATGATGACCACGGACACGAAGCCGAAGCAGGCGGCGGTGGAGATTGAGATTGACGGGAAAACCGTGACCGTAGGCGGTATGTGCAAGGGTTCCGGCATGATTCATCCGAATATGTGCACCATGCTTGGGTTTATCACCACGGATCTGGCGATTTCCAAGGAGCTGCTGCAGGAGGCTCTGCGGGAGGATGTGCAGGACACCTTTAACATGATTTCTGTGGACGGCGATACCTCCACCAACGATACGCTGGTAGTGCTGGCCAACGGTCTGGCGGGTAATGCCGAGATCACAGAGAAAAATGCGGATTATGACAAGTTTAGGGAAGCGCTTCATTATATCGACGAGACCCTTGCCAAAATGATGGCCGGGGACGGGGAAGGCGCGACGGCCCTGTTTGAGACAAAGGTAATCCATGCGGCTACGAAAGAAGAAGCGCGTATCTTATGCAAATCCGTGGTTTGCTCCAGCCTCACCAAAGCCATGATCTATGGGCATGACGCCAACGTGGGACGGATTATGTGCGCCCTCGGCTATGCGGGCGTGGACTTCGACCCGGAACAGGTGGATCTTTTCTGTGAGAGCGACGAGAACCGGATGCAGATTTGTAAGGACGGGATGCTGACGGACTACGACGAGGAGGAAGCGACTAAGATTTTGTCTGCGCCAGAGGTGCGGGTGATCGTGGACATGCACAGGGGAGAGGCGCAGGCCGCCGCATGGGGATGCGACCTGACGCATGAGTATGTCAATATCAATGCGGATTACCGCAGCTAGTTTACATAACAATAAAACAGAAAGAAGAACAAGCAAATGGAACAGCAGGAAATGAACAAAATTCTGGGAAAAGCGGAGGTTTTGATCGAGGCTCTTCCCTATATCCAGAAATTCAACCGAAAGATTATTGTGGTCAAGTACGGCGGCAGCGCTATGAGCAATGAGGAATTGCAGCGCAATGTGATCAAGGACGTGACGCTCCTTAAGCTGGTGGGCTTTAAACCGATCATTGTCCACGGCGGCGGCAAGGAGATCAGCCGCTGGGTCGGCAAGGTTGGTAAGGAGGCCAAGTTTGTAAACGGTCTTCGGGTGACGGACGCAGAGACCATGGAAATTGCGGAAATGGTTCTGAATAAGGTCAACAAGGATCTTGTGAGGATGGTGGAAGAACTGGGCGTTAAGGCAGTCGGCATCAGCGGCAAGGACGCCGGGCTTTTACAGTGTAAGAAGAGATATTCGGAGGGAGAAGATATCGGCTATGTGGGAGAAATCTGCGGCGTCGATCCGAAGGTGCTCTATGATCTTCTGGAAAAAGATTTTCTGCCTATCGTGGCGCCGATCGGTTTAGACGATGCGTTTTTAACCTACAATATCAATGCCGACGACGCGGCCTGTGCCATTGCGAAAGCGGTGGGGGCGGACAAGCTGGTATTTTTGACGGATATCGAGGGGCTGTATAAGGATATCAACGACAAATCCAGCTTTATTTCCAGACTGACGGCTTCCCAGGCGGAGGAACTGATTGAGAGCGGCTGTATCGGCGGCGGTATGCTGCCGAAGCTTGGCAACTGTACGGACGCGATCAAAGAGGGCGTCAACAGGGTGCATATTTTGGACGGACGAATCGCGCATTGTCTGTTATTGGAAATCTTTACCGATCATGGTATTGGCACGGCGATTATCGCGGATCAGGATAGGGAGACAATGGCCTACTAAAATTAGAGATAGAAAGAGGATGATAAAAGAATGAGCGCAGAAATGCAACGATATATTGACGAGGCGGAGTCGGCTCTGCTTCACACGTACAACCGTTATCAGGTGGTGTTCGACAAGGGAGAGGGCGTGTACCTCTATGATATGGACGGCAGGAAATATCTGGACTTTGTGGCGGGTATCGCCGTGTTTGCGCTGGGATATCACAACGAAGCCTATAACAATGCGCTGAAAGACCAGATCGACAAGATCATCCATACTTCGAACTATTATTATAATCTGCCCGCCATTGAGGCGGCGAAAAAGATCAAAGAGATTTCCGGCATGGACCGCGTGTTTTTCACGAACAGCGGTGCGGAGGCCGTGGAGGGCGCGATTAAGACGGCGCGCAAATACGCATGGTTGAAAGACGGAAAAACGGATCATGAGATCATTGCCATGAACCATTCTTTCCACGGGCGCACTATGGGCGCGCTCTCGGTGACGGGAAATCCCCACTACAGGGAGGCGTTCGAGCCAATGATCGGCAACATTAAATTTGCCGAGCTGAACGATTTCGACAGCGTAATGTCTCAGGTGACGGACAAGACCTGCGCGATTTTATTTGAGACGGTACAGGGTGAGGGAGGCATTCATCCGGCGTCGGAAGAGTTTATGAAAAAAATCAGGGCGCTCTGCGACGAGCGGGATATCTTGATGATACTGGACGAGATTCAGTGTGGCATGGGACGGACGGGACGCATGTTTGCGTGGCAGCGTTACGGCGTTAAGCCGGATGTGATGACGACGGCCAAGGCTCTTGGCTGCGGCGTGCCGGTGGGCGCTTTTTTGATGACGGAGAAGGTGGGCGCAAATTCTCTTGTCGCCGGGGATCACGGCACTACCTACGGCGGAAACCCGTTAGCCTGTGCGGCGGTCTGCAAGGTGATCGAACTGTTTGAAAAACAGGGTGTTCTTGCAAATGTGGAAAAAGTGGGGGCCTATCTGGAAAAAGCGCTTGACGGGCTTGCGGCGGAGTTTTCCAGCATAAAGGCACGGCGCGGCATCGGTCTTTTACAGGGCCTTGTGTTTGACAGGCCGGTGGGCGATATCATCAAACGGGCCATGGACAAAGGATTGGTGTTGATCAATGCCGGAACGGACATTATCCGGTTTGTACCGCCTCTGGTGATAGAGGAGAGGCATGTGGACGATATGATTGGGATTCTGCGTGAGTGTCTTGCAGAGGCAGAAGGAGAGCGGAAGTGACTCTGAAAAAAAGATTACTTATGATCTTTGCGGTCGTGCTGATCGTGGGCGGTTTTTACAGTGCGGGAAGGCTTGGACTGTCGGTGCGCACAGAAAAGACGGAAGTGGAGGAAGCGGCGGAGGATGCGCTTTTCGGACATAGGGAAACGTTGTATTTGTGGTATGCGGACGAGACGCTCACGGACTATCTGAACAGCGTTGCGGTTTCCTACAGCGAGTATCAGGAAAAGGTGCGCGTCATTCCGGTTTACACGCCGGGGCTGGAATATTTGGAGACCATCAATCAGGCTTCCCAACAGACAGAGGAGGTGCCTGATCTTTATATTGTCAGCAATGATTCTCTGGAAAAAGCGTATTTGGCGGGGCTAGCCTGTGAAGTGCAGCTCCCGGAGGGGACGTCTTCCATGGCGGATAGGCTGCCGCAGTCGGCGGTGCGTGCGGTAACGTATCACGACAAACAGATCGGCTATCCCTTCTACTATGAGACAAGCTGTCTTCTTTATAACAAGACCTATTTGGAAGACTGGGCGAGAGCGCAGATTGAAGCCGAACGGGATCTGGCTTTGGCGGAGGAAGCGCAGGAACAGGCGGACGGCGGCGATGTGGAGGAAGAAATTCAGGAGTCTCTGGAACAGGAGGGAGTCTCTGAGGAGGATGTGGAGGAGAAGGTTGAGGCGACCATTCCCCAGACGATCGATGAGATTCTTGCCTTTGCCGACGTATACGATGCGCCGGAGCAGGTGGAAGCGATTTTTAAATGGGATGTATCGGATATTTTCTATAATTATTTTATTGTGGGGAAATATATGGATGTGGGCGGCGAAAATGGCGACAATGCGGACTCCATTCAAATTTACAATGAAAATGCGATCCGGGCGCTTCGGGTCTATCAGAATTTGAACCAGTTTTTCTCCATCGACACAAAGGAAATCAGCTATGACGGCGTTTTGCAGGACTTTTTAGACGGAAAGATTGTCTATACGGTGGCCACCTCCGACGCGCTGTCGAAGCTGGATCATGCCCGTGAGGAAGGAACGTTTTCCTATGAATACGGCGTTGCCAGAGTGCCGGACGTAAGCAGTGAGCTGGAATCCGCTTCCCTTTCCGTGACGCAGTGCGTGGGAGTCAACGGCTATTCCACGAAAAAGGCGATGGCAAACGACTTTGCCCTGTATTTGACGCAATATAATACGGATGATCTTTTTGGGAGAACGGGAAAACTTCCGGTATACAATGGAGGAGGACTCTATAACAATCCCAATGCGGCCGCTTTTTTGGAAGAGTATACCCGTTCGGTGCCCATGCCGAAGATGATAGAGACCAGCAATTTTTGGGTGGAGTTAGAGATTGCCTTTGCCAAAATCTGGGAGGGAGAGGACGCCAACGACGAGCTGAAGGCTTTGTCCGAGCAGATCATGGGGCAGGTGCTCGGTGAGGCGTACACGGAAGAGTATATTGACGTGCCTTTGCCGGTAGAAGAAGAGGATGAAGAGATTTTGGAGGAAGAGGAAGACACAGAAGAATAATTACCGGTTATTGCGGAAAAACTAAGACAAGGCGGCGGATGCCGTCTTGTCTTAGTTTACGCGCGATATAGGAGGTAATTATGTTAGGACTTTGGATTGCGGTTTTATCCGGCGCGCTGATGAGCGTGCAGGGCGTTTTCAATACGCAGGTTACGAAACAGTCCGGGATATGGGTGGCGAACGCATTCGTACAGCTCACGGCGCTTCTGGTCTGTCTTGCCGTCTGGCTTGCGTCGGATCGGTCGTCTTTTATGTCGCTCTTTCAGGTAGAGCCGAAATATATGCTGCTTGGCGGCGCGATCGGCGCCTTTATCACTTATACGGTGATTAAAAGTATGGAGATGCTGGGGCCGGCGCGGTCAGTGATGTTTATTGTCACGTCGCAGTTGATCATCGCCTATCTCATTGAGGTCTTCGGGCTTTTCGGGGTGGAGAAACAGCCCATGGAGATCAAAAAAGTGCTGGGCATGGGGATTATGATTGCCGGTATCGTCATTTTTAAGTGGACATAGGAGAAAATTTATCATACAATAAGAATACAGCGCATAGCGGGAACCTCCCCTAGAGCCAGAGAGACTCGGAAGGGAGACTATGCAGGACAAAAAAAGAAAATTACATGCTAAAAAGACGGGATATGCGGGAATGCTGTTAGCGGCCCTGCTTGTCCTTGGCGGCTGTACCAAGAAGGAGGAGATTCTTTTCTTGGGCGAAGAAACTGCCGTGGCGGAGCCGGAAGCGGACGAGGTGGCGCAGACGGAATCGACGGAAGAAACAGTACCGCCGGTTCAGACAGAGCCAGATAGGATCTGTATTCACGTCTGTGGCGCGGTACAGATGCCGGGCGTCTATGAATTACAGGCGGGAAGCCGTGTCTATGAGGCCGTGCAGGCGGCGGGAGGATTTGCAGCCGAGGCGGATCAGAATTATGTAAACCAAGCGCAGGAGCTGACAGACGGCGTCAAGCTTGTGATTCCTACGGTGGAGGAAGCGGTAAAAAGCGCTGGTTCACAGGCTGCAATCGCACAGATCGGCATTGCTGCGGACACGCTTCCGGCCGGAACACAAGACAGCGGTCAGAGTGGAGAAAGCGACGGTAAAATCAACATCAATACGGCCTCCGAGGCGCAGCTTTGCGAGATTCCCGGAATCGGCGCGACGCGGGCTGCGGCCATTGCCGCATACAGGGAATCCCAAGGGGCTTTTCAAAAGCCGGAGGATATCATGAAGGTAAACGGCATTAAGGAAGGCATGTACGAAAAGATAAAAGACAGCATCAGTGTAAACTAGACAGGCAGGGACGAAACGATGGCACAGAGAGTTTTGGTAGTGGACGATGAGAAATTGATCGTGAAAGGGATCAGATTCAGCTTGGAGCAGGACGGCATGGAAGTGGATTGCGCTTATGACGGCGAGGAAGCCCTGAGGCTGGCGCAGCAAAACGCTTATGACATGGTTCTTCTCGATGTTATGCTGCCCAAAATGACTGGATTTGAGGTGTGCCAGCAGATTCGTGAATTTTCCAATGTCCCTATTGTTATGTTAACCGCAAAAGGCGACGATATGGATAAAATTTTGGGCTTGGACTATGGCGCGGACGATTACATAACGAAGCCTTTTAATATTCTCGAGGTAAAAGCCAGAATCAAGGCTATTATGCGCAGGACGAACCGTCAGGGACAGCAGCGGGAAGAAACGGTTAAGGTCGTGGAGCGGGGCGATATGCGCCTTGACTGCGAAGGCAGGAGGGTGTACATCAGAGACCGTGAGATCAATCTGACCGTCAAAGAATACGAAGTATTGGAGCTTCTGATGAAGAACGCGGGAAAGGTTTACGGCAGGGAAGAGCTGCTGCGTCTGGTATGGGGAAACGATTATCCGGGGGATGTGAGAACCGTGGACGTGCATATCAGAAGACTGCGTGAAAAAATAGAGGAAATTCCCAGCGAGCCCGCGTACGTGCGGACAAAGTGGGGGGTTGGATATTACTTTGCCTAATATAAAATTACGTCAAATTCCATTTCTGCGAAGCCTGAAGGGGCGGATCTTTCTGATTCTGCTCGTAGTCGGGCTGATTCCCTGTTTTATCATGCGCTATGCGATTCTGCAAAACTATGAGCGCCGGGCAGTCAATGTCCGGACCTCCGATATTTCCACGCAGGTCAGAATTTTGGCAAATCACTTGATTACCTATCATTATTTAGAAGATCCCTCTTCCGAGGTGATCAATGCGGAGCTGGACCAGTTGTCCAACTTGTATGACGGCCGTGTGCTGATTATCAACGCGGATCTGCGCATTGTGAAGGACACCTACGGAATCAGTCAGGGCAAGACCATCATTTCGGAAGAGGTGATCCGCTGCCTGAACGGGGAGAGCGCCAACAAATACGACAGGGAAAACGGCTATATCGAGATGACCGTTCCCATTACGGAGACGGTGGATGCGGATCTGCCAGTAGGAATGGGGGAAAAGCTGGAATTGGTGCGGGGCGTTATGCTCGTGAGCGCGTCCAACGACAGTATCATTGCGACGATGAACAGTTTGGACAGACAGGCGTTGGTGGTGGAGTCCATTGTGGGCGTGTTGATTTTTGTCATGACCCTTGTGGTGTCCAAGTATCTTTTCGCGCCCTTTAAAAAGATCATAGAGGCGCTGGATCAGGTGCAGGAGGGGTATACGAACGATCCCATTTCCGTGACGGATTGTCTGGAAACCGAGCATATCGGGGACGCCTTTAACAGGGTGCTTGGACGGATGAAGATGCTGGACGATTCCAGACAGGAGTTTGTCTCAAACGTGTCCCACGAACTGCGCACGCCGATCACCTCCATGAAGGTGCTGGCCGATTCGCTTGTTACCCAAAAGGATGTGCCGATCGAGGTTTACCAGGAATTTATGACCGATATTGCGGCCGAAATCGAGAGGGAGGATAAGATCATCAACGATCTGCTTTCTTTGGTAAAAATGGACAGAACCTCCGCCGATTTGAATATTTCGGAGGTAGATATCAATGCGCTTGTGGAGCTGATTATGAGAAGGCTGCGTCCCATCGCTAACCGCAGGGACATACAGCTTGTGTACGAGAGTCTTCGTCCCGTGACGGCGTCGGTGGACGAGGTCAAGCTGACATTGGCGCTTTCCAATCTGGTGGAGAATGCGATTAAGTACAATAAAGAGCACGGTTTTGTGAAAGTGTCGCTGGATGCAGACCACCAGTTTTTCACCGTACAGGTGGCGGATTCGGGCGTGGGGATTCCGGAGGATGAATTGGAGCATATCTATGAACGGTTTTACCGTGTGGATAAGTCCAGATCCAGAGAGATCGGGGGAACGGGCCTTGGATTATCCATTACGCGGAGCGCTATCCTCATGCACCGGGGCAGTATCAAGGTGTCCAGTGTGGAGGGCGAGGGAACGGATTTCACGGTAAAAATTCCGCTTAAGTATATTGCGGTTTAGGGAGGCGGACATGAGGAGAACGAAATTTGGATTTCTCTGTTTGGTTTTGATCATAACGCTGTGTCTCTGCTGCGCATGCACGGCTCGGAACGCGAGACAGGACGGGATTGCCTATCGGATTTATTATGTGAGCAATGATGAGACGAAGATCGTTGAGCGGGAATATGTGAGCGAAACGACGGACACGGAAGCGCTGCTTTTGGAAATGCTTGGGCAGCTTGCGGCGGTTCCCGAAAAGATGGAATATGAGACGCCTCTGGCGGCGGAGATTTCCGTGATCGGACATACGCTTGACAGCGGCCTCCTGACCCTTGATTTTGACAAGAATTACAAAAGCCTGTACGGCATCAGGGAAATTCTTTTGCGCGCCTCCGTTGTGCGGACAGTGACGCAGCTGCCGGGAGTAGAGCGCGTGGCATTTACGGTGGAAGGGGAGCAGCTTACGGACAAAACGGGAACGGCGGTTGGCATCATGGCGGCGGACACCTTTATTGAGAATGCGGGCAATGAAATCAACGCCTACGAAAAGGTGAATTTGAGGCTTTATTTTGCCAATGAGAAGGGAGACCGCCTTGTGGAGGAAAACCGCCGCAACGTAGTGTATAACAGCAATATTTCGCTGGAAAAACTGGTGGTGGAAAAGCTGGTGGAAGGGCCGGCGGTTACGGGCGCCTATCCGACAATCAATCCGGCGACCAAGATTATCAGTGTCACGGTGCAGGATGGGACATGTTATGTAAACTTAAATAATGATTTCCTGAGCCAACCTTACAACGTTCTCTCCGACGTGACCATTTATTCCATTACCAATTCGCTTGTGGAACTGCCAAATGTGAACAGGGTGCAGATTTCCATTGACGGGGAGACCAATCTTTCATACAGGGAGAATATGAGTTTGAATACTGTGTACGAGAGAAATTTGGATCTTCTGGAATCTGGAACCGCACAGTGAAGATTAGCATTATGTAAACTAAATAAGAACATTATGTAAACTTAAATAACAAAAATGGGAGTGAAATATATATGCGCAGACCGTTATGCCTGCTTGGGCTGGCATTCGTGACGGTTCTGCTTGTGGGGATTCCTCTGATTCCACACGATCCGCCGGATTATGGCGCGCTTGACGGGGAAGCGGTTGCCGCCGTGGGACGTGTGGAGTGGAAGGAGCACAGGATTTCCGGATCGGAGGAAGTCCTTGTGGTTACCTTGGGGCAGGCTGTCATTCTAAAACCGGATCAAGTATCCGTTCTAAAACAATTCTTAGGAGATTCTGACACAGCTTTTACAAATTCGATTGCTGTAGATTCCGGAAAGAAACTAGAAAAATTCATAGAAGAAAACAAAGAAAAGTTACGGCGGGAGGACGCCGGGGAAATTACGGGGATTTTATGCTATCTTGGGCAGGGGGAGAACCCCGCCATGGGAAGTATCATCTTGGCGGAGGGGAAGTTCCGCCCGTTTGCCCATGCCACGAATCCCGGAGAATTTGACGCGGCGGATTATTACCGCATGATGGGGCAGCAGGGCAGGTTGATGCGTGCGGTATGTCTGGCTGAGAGTGGGGATTATTCCTTCTTCCGGGAGAGGCTGTACTGCTGCAGGGAGTATCTATCGCTTCTTCTTAACATATGTTACCCCGAAAAAGAGGCGTCTATTATGGGAGCTATGCTTCTGGGAAATAAGGCTATGCTGGATGAGGATGTGAAAAGTCTGTACCAGCAAAACGGCATTATCCATATTTTGGCGATCAGCGGCCTTCATCTGTCCATTTTGGGAATGGGTTTCCATAGGCTTTTACACCGGCTGCGGGTCCCTAAGGCGGTTAACATAATATTATCCGTCGCCCTGATGTACTGCTACGGAACTATGACGGGGATGGGAGTTTCCGTTGTCAGGGCTTTGGTCATGTTCAGTTTGAATTTGTGCGCGTCCCTTGTGGGCAGAACTTATGATCTGCTTACGGCCATGATGACGGCGGCTTTTTTGATTCTGATACGGCAGCCGCTTTACTTGACGCACAGCGGCTTTCTCTTTTCTTTCGGTGCGGTCTGCGGCATTGGGCTTCTTCCGTCGGTATCGGTTCATTTCCCAACGGCGTCTTGTCGTTTCCCTAGGGGAAACCGTTTATTAAAAGCGGTGTTTACGGGAGGCTGGATTTCCCTTAGCACGCTCCCAGTATATCTGTGTTTTTATTACGAGTTTCCGCCCTATTCCGTGCTGCTTAACCTGATCGTGATTCCCTGCATGGGCGCGCTTCTCATAAGCGGTGTGGCCGTGATCGCGGCGGCAGCCCTCTTTTTGCCGTTGGGGCGGTTGGCGGCTCTTCCGGGCGTCGGGATTCTGGCTTTTTATGAAAGGCTCTGCGGTTTTTGTGCGAAACTGCCCGGACAGCGGCTCGTTACGGGGCGGCCCGAAAACTGGCGGATTGTGGCCTTTCTGGCGCTTTTGGGGGCGGCGGTGATTTTGAGCAAGCGGATTAAGAGCTGGCAGTTTTTCGGTGCGCTTCTGGGAGCGGTTTTTCTTCTTTGCGTCCGTCCGCCGCAGGGGTTTGAGATTACCGTATTGGATATCGGGCAGGGCGACTGCATCTATCTGGCGGATGGGCAGGGAGGCCATTATCTGATCGACGGCGGCAGTTCCGATCAGAAAGAGATAGAGGCTTATCAGATCGTCCCGTTTTTGAAGTACCGGGGCGTGAAGCGGCTGGACGCGGTGTTTATCAGCCATTCAGACGGGGATCACATCAGCGGGATTCAAGGCTTGCTGGAAGAGTACGGGGAAATGGGAATCGAAATCGGCTGTATGTTTTTGCCTGATCTGGCACAAGAGTGTCGGGATGAAAATTATACGGCGCTGGCGGCTTTGGCGCAGAAACAGGGTGTTCCTGTGCGGACGCTCCATGAGGGGGAACGCTTTGTAAAGGGAAAACTTATGTTAACCTGCCTGCACCCGAAAGAAAGTTATGTAAACCTAGACGCAAACGCTGGCTCCACGGTTCTTTATTTGACTTACGGGAACTTTTCCGCCCTCTTTACGGGGGATCTGGAAGAGGAGGGCGAGACGCTTGTAACGGACCTTTTGACGGGACTGCCGACAGGGCCTGTCACCTTTCTAAAAGTGGCTCATCACGGCTCGAAAAATTCCACCTCCGAAACATTTTTAGCCGCGGCAAATCCGAGGATCGCTGTGATTTCCGCAGGACGAAATAATTCCTACGGCCACCCCCACAAGGAGACGCTTGAGAGACTTAAAAATCATGGGTGCCGAATTTACCAGACGCCCTTGGGCGGCGCGGTGACGGTGCGGGTGAAAAACGGGAGCGTGCGGGTGGAGGAATATTTGGAAAAATGAGGGAAAAATATGCCAAATTATGCAATTGACCGACGGTGTGCGATATCATATACTGGAAAACAAAATGGGGAAAAAGGAGTTTATGTTATGTACGAATGTCCAAACTGCGGCGGTAATCTGAAATTTGACATCACTACACAGCAGATGGTATGTGGTTACTGTGGCACAAAGGTAGATCCTTATAGTCTACAGGAGGGTGACGAAGCGGAGAGCGGCGAATATGAGGCGACAGTCTTCACATGTTCCCAGTGCGGCGCGGCGCTTTTGAGTGAAGACACCACTGTTGCCACGTTTTGCAGCTTCTGCGGTTCTACGGCTGTATTACAGAGCAGGATTGGCAAAGGGCGGCGGCCTTTCCGTATCATTCCTTTTCGCAAGACAAAAGAGGACTGTAAGGCGTCCTATGCCAAAATGATGCGGCGTGCTTTCTTTGCGCCGAAGGAATTGAAGGATCAGGCATATATTGAAAAATTTCGTGGTATTTATATGCCTTACTGGATTTATTCCTTCGAAAAAAAAGAAAAAATTTCCTTTTCGGGCAGTGTGAGCCGCCAAAAGGGGGATTATCTGGTTACAAAGCATTACGATATTGTCAGCGAGGTGGATGCGTCTTACAGCGGGATTGCCTATGACGCTGCGGCGGATTTTTCCGACGAGCTGAGCGGAGCCATTGCGCCCTATGAAATGGAGGAGGGGATGCCATTTACGCCAGCGTTTTTAAGCGGATTCTATGCGGATGCCAAGGACGTGGAAAGCAGCGTGTACAGGCAGAAAGCCAGTGAGCTTGTGACGGAGGAAGGATTTGACAAGCTTTCACAGGACAGGGTTTGCATCCGTTATCATGCGAAGGCGGGAGGCAATAAGGACAGGCTGAAAAATGCGCTGCGTCCAACATGTACTTCGACTGAGCTGGCGATGCTTCCCGTGTGGTTTCTTACTTACAGGAAGAAGGACAGGGTGGCTTATGCCGTGGTAAACGGGCAGACGGGCAAGGCGGCGGCTGATCTGCCCGTGGACAGGAAAAAATACGTGGCTGTTTCCCTGCTTTTGGCGCTGCCCTTGTTTTTCCTATTAAATCTGCGGTTTACCATTACGCCGGGTATTGCTTTATTTTTGGCGGCGTTTCTTTCTTTTGTCTGTGCGGCGGTATCCTGTAGGCAGATGTCCCGGATCAGGGAGAGAGAACGGCAAAAAGACGTGGCAAAGGACATGCTAAGGGACATGCTTCCCGTATTGGTAAAACCAGCCGCGGCAATTATATTGGCTGTTGCGATTATGATAGGGAATCCGGTTTCTGACTTTTATTATTATGGAGGGGCGGCTGTTTCCATGGCAGCTGTTGTCTGGACGATACTGGATATCATCGGAAGACACAATGTGTTGGCTACGAGAAAATTGCCGCAGTTTAACAGACGGGGAGGGGACGAAAATGTTTGAGAATAAAAAGGTAAGACAGACGATTTTGATTTGTGCCTTAATCATTATTTTTGCATTCCCGATCTTCACATTGATTGAAATAAAGGTGAAGCTACAGAAGCTGAATGGAAACGGGACATTTTTTCAGTTTGTCGCAGAAGAGGAGACAGCGTCGGATGAGGATGAAATGCCTGTTGTCGAGGACGAGGTTTACATAAATCAAGATGACAATGCAGGAACGTATGAAGAGGTTTACATAAATCAAAATACGGGTTACAGCGTATTGGTAGAGGATGACGCACAGCTTCTGGATGAGGAAGAGGAGCGGAAGTTAGCGTTGCAGATGCGGGATATCACAGATTACGGAAATGTTATTTTTAAATCATCAGACAGCGCAGTCTATGACACAGAGGCCTACGCGGAAGAGTATTACTGGGAAAAACTCGGCACAGACAGCGGTATTTTGCTTTTGATCGATATGGATAACCGTATGATATGGATACATAGCGACGGGGCGGTCTATCGGGTGATTACCAAATCCTACGCCAATACGATCACGGATAACATATACCGTTACGCTTCTGGCGGCGATTATTACGAGTGCGCGGCGCAGGCGTACGGGCAGGCGCTTACGCTTCTTGAAGGAAACAGGATTGCCCAGCCTATGAAGTATGTAAGCAACGCTTTATTGGCGGTTATATTGGCGTTGTTGTTCAATTATGGATTGGTGTGCTTGGCTATGGGAATCAGGAAACCGCGTAGAAGAGAGCTTCTGGGAAATACTGGAAATTATTTCCATTATTCGCAGCCGCAGGCAGTCTTTGTCCGGGAGAGCCGCACCTATCATCCCACTAGCAGCAGCGGAAGCGGCAGCAAGCGGAGCGGCGGAAGTAAGAGCAGCGGCGGCAGCAGAAGGAGCGGCGGCGGAGGAGGACATCGTTTTTAGGCAGTTTGAAATCTAGTTGTTTTTTAGCGGGTGACCGATTATACTGTTAATTATGAAAAAACTTGGCGAAGAAATCAGAACAGGACAGCTAAAACAGGCGTACCTCCTCTGCGGGGAGGAGGCCTATCTGCGCAGACAGTACAGGGACAAAGTGAAAAAGGCCCTTATGGGGGACGGGGATCTCATGAACCTGAATTGCTTCGAGGGAAAAGGAATCGTCTCGGAAGAGGTGGTCGATCTGGCTCAGACCATGCCCTTTTTGGCGGAACGCCGCGTGCTGGTCATAGAAAACAGCGGCTTTTTTAAGCGCGGCGGGGAGACGCTTGCCGCATATCTGGCGAATCCTGCGCCCACAGCTTTTTTTGTGTTTGTGGAGACGGAAGTCGATAAGAGAAGCAAGCTCTATAAGGCCGTCACGGCAAAAGGGCGCGTGATCGAGTGCAAAACCCCGGATGAGGCGGTATTAAAGCGCTGGATTGTAGAGCTTCTTACGAAGGAGGGGCTTCGGATTACCCAGCGGGATCTGGATTATTTTCTGGAAAAGACGGGGACGGATATGGAGAACATTCGCGGCGAGGTGGAGAAGCTGATTTGCTATTGTATGGGCAGGGATGTCGTTACCGCGCAGGATATCAGCGAGATCTGCGTCAGGCAGATCGGCAGCCGCATCTTCGATATGGTGGACGCCGTCGCCGACAAAAAACAGCGGCTTGCCATGGAGCTATACTACGATCTGCTTACCTTAAAGGAACCGCCCATGCGGATTCTGTTTCTGATCGCCAGACAGTTTAACCTTCTCTTACAGGTAAAAGAACTGAAAAACAAGGGATTCGACGCGCGGGGGATTGGTCCCAAGGTGGGACTGGCGGATTTTATAGCTAGAAAATACGTGGCGCAGGCGCAGAAGTTTAAGGAGTCGGAGCTAAAACAGGCTGTGCGGGACTGTGTGGAGACGGAGGAGGCGGTCAAGACCGGGAAAATGAACGACGTTTTGAGCGTGGAGCTTCTGATCGTAAAGCATAGTATGTAACAGGCATGGGCGAAAAAGGCGGGAGCACGGGCCTTAACGATATTTGGAAAAGTTATGGTTGCACAGAGGGGCACAGTTACAGTACAATAGAAGCAGAAGTGATGATGCAGGATCATTTACTACCAATGACAGCGGAGGTATATTGCGGGTATGAATATTGTTTGTCTGGATCTTGAGGGGGTGCTGGTGCCGGAAATTTGGATCGCTTTTGCGAAGGAGACCGGCATTTCACAGCTTACAAGGACAACCAGAGACGAGCCGGATTATGATAAATTGATGAATTGGCGGATTGGTATTTTGAAGGAGCACGGGCTAGGCTTAAAGCAGATTCAGGAGACGATTGCCAAGATTGATCCTATGCCGGGAGCGAGGGAGTTTTTGGACGAGCTGCGGCGGATCACGCAGGTTATCATTATCAGCGATACGTTTACCCAGTTTGCGGGGCCGTTAATGGAAAAGCTGGGATGGCCGACGATCTTTTGCAATTCTTTGGAGGTGGCCTCTGATGGGGAGATCACCGGGTATCGGATGCGCGTGAAGGATTCCAAGCTCACCACGGTGAAGGCGTTACAGTCGATCGGATATGAGACCATTGCCGCAGGGGACAGTCATAATGATCTGGCCATGATTCAGGCTAGTAAGGCTGGATTTTTATTCAGAACGACGGAACAGATTAAAGGGGAATATCCCGAGCTGCAGGCTTTTGAGACCTACGACGAGCTGCTGGGGGCGGTTAAAAAGGCGATTGGTTTTGCAGGATGACGCGGGAGAGAACACAAAAGGAGGGAAATTGCTATGAAATGTGTGCGTATGGCCTTTGAGGTTAATGTGGAAAAGTATGAAGTTGGTAAAGGGTTGGAGGACGGCTTTGAGCTGTGGACGGATGTGGTGACAAGAGGATGGTTTGTCACGGATTCGCTGGTGCAGATTAAGAAAGAAAACGGCGCGATCGTCTGCCCTTATATTCTCCATAAAAGGGGAAAGACCTTCATCGGCGAGGGGGATTATATCATCACGGAGGCGGACGGTTCCCGTCATGTGTGCGGCGGCGAAAAGATCTTTGACAGATATAAGCCGGTCGAAGAGTAGATGTGTTATGTAAACTAAATATAATTTTTGAGAGGGCTGGAAAAAATTCCAGCTCTCTTTCTTTATGTCCCGTTTATGGTACTCCTGAAATGATAGAGTAGGTTCAACAAGGGGGTGCGACATATGAAAAAGGGATTTGGCCTGATAACGGCGCTGCTTACTCTGACGATTGCTTTCTGCGTGAACGGTACGGTGATGAGCAAAGAGCGGGATGACCGCGCGCGGGAGTATGAAAGATATGCGGCGCTTGAAGGGGAATTTCTCACGAAAACAAGGCAGCTTTTGGAGGATGAGGGATATCGGAACTGCGGCGTTACGATCACTTGGACCAGAGAGGGAGGCGCCGCAAGAAAATATCTGGTGGAGATACACCACAGAGGAATCGACGGTCTTGGGGAAAAGGAGCGGGAGAGACTGAGCGAGAGCCTGTGCCGTACAGAACTGTCCGGTGAGGCGGAGGAAATTTTGATTATTTATAGTTGAGTCTGCGGCATTGACAGGGGAGAACAGATGTTCTATAATAAAAAGAACAAACGTTCTATAACTTTTGCAGTGAGAAGAGAATGACATTTCGACATTTTGGGATTATACTAGTAGAGAATAAGATTGAAAAATCATATCGATATGCTGATAAAGGAGATTCTTATGAGACATAATCCCAGACCACAGGAAATGTACAGGCATTTTAAAGGCGGCGTGTATCAGATACGCTGTTTGGCGAAACATACGGAGACGGACGAAACCATGGTGGTTTATCAGGCGATGTACGGTGATTTTGAAGTGTACGCGCGGCCTCTGCCTATGTTTATGGAGGAGGTTGACCAGGTGAAATATCCGGCGGCCGGACAGAAATACCGTTTTGCGCTGATGGAAGACGGGAAGGACGCGGAGGAGCCTGCAGTGAATTCCCGTGCCGTTGCAGAAGAGTCCGCGGTGACTGCCCGTCCCGCTGTGGAGGAGAAGCCGCTTGAAAAGACGCGGCCGACGGAGACTGCGGCAGTGTCAGAGCCTTCTGTGAAAGAGGAGATACAGCAGGCAGAAGAACAATTAAATATTGATCCTCTGGTGCTGGAATTTCTCGATGCAGATTCCTACAGGTAGAGGCTTAGCATTCTCGATGCACTCCATAACCGGATCACGGACGACATGATCAATATGATGGCGGTTTCGTCGGATTTGGAGATCAAGGACGGAGATGTGGAGGACAGATATATGGAATTGAGAAACTGTCTCCGCACCTTTGAGAAGTATGAGTGTAACAGATTGAGATAAAAAAGCCCCCACCGGAGAGATCGCGGATGGGGGTGCTTTATGGCTTACGATTTGAAAAATAAGCTTGTGGTGGGCGTTTCGTCCAGAACATTGTTTGATTTGACTTATGAAAATAAAATATTTGAGGAGGAGGGCGTTGAGGCCTACAGCCGCTATCAGGTGGAGCATGAGGATGAGCTGCTTCGTCCGGGACCGGGATTTCCCCTTGTGAGAGCGCTCTTAAACCTGAATGAACTGCCGGGTATGGAGGGACGCGTGGAGGTCATTATCATGTCCAGAAACAGTCCGGACACTTCCCTTCGGGTCTTTAAGGCCATCGAGCATTATGGTCTGCGGATCACGAGAGCGGTTTTGGCAGGAGGCGCGTCGCTGGCTCCCTATCTTTCGGCCTTTAAGA
The DNA here is from genome assembly GCA_947243855.1 of uncultured Lachnospiraceae bacterium. GTDB lineage: Bacteria > Bacillota > Clostridia > Lachnospirales > Lachnospiraceae > UBA3282. Next base: position 132,261 of record CAMXIK010000004.1, read on the forward strand.
CCGATCTTTTCCTGTCGGCCTGTGAGGAGGATGTACAGCGGGCGATTGATTCCAACATCGCGGCGGGCATTATCTGCACGGAAGGAATCTCTACATATGACTGCGAACACAGGATCAGGCAGATCAGAGTGGCTTTTGACGGAGATGCGGTGCTCTTTTCGGATGAGTCCGAGCGGATTTTTCAGGAAAAGGGATTGGAGGCATTTGAGGAGAATGAAAGGCGAAATGCGGATAATCCCCTTCAGGCGGGGCCGTTTGCCAAGTTTTTAAGGACGCTCTCCGAATTGCAGAAGCATTACACGGAGGCGGACGCGCCGATCAGAACCGCGCTTGTCACGACCAGATGCGCGCCGGCCCACGAGCGTGTCATCCGTACGCTGCGGGCATGGGATGTGCGGATAGACGAGGTGTTTTTCCTCGGAGGAATCCGGAAGAGGGATGTGCTGCAAGCCTTTGGGGCGCACATTTTCTTTGACGACCAATCCGCCCACACGCTTCCAGCCTCAGAGGTGGTGCCAGCGGCCCGCGTTCCCTATAAAAACAGGGAGCTTTCGGGCGAGATCGAGGAGAAGGACAGCAGTTAAAGGATGGAAAAAATATGAAAGACCAAGAGAGAACGATCGCCCGGCTGACGGACAGGATCGTAGCGCCGCTTCTTGCATGGTATGATAAGGGCAGGCGTATTCTTCCGTGGCGTGAGAATCCTACGCCTTATCATGTGTGGATATCGGAAATCATGCTGCAGCAGACCAGAGTAGAGGCGGTGAAACCCTATTACGACCGTTTTTTAGAGGCTCTGCCAGATATTGGCAGTCTGGCTGCGGTGGAGGAGGAGAAACTTCTGAAACTGTGGGAGGGACTGGGATATTACAATAGGGCAAGAAATCTGAAAAAAGCGGCGCAGATTCTTGTTTCGGAGTATGGTGGGCAGATGCCGGATGAGTTTGAAAGGATCATATCCCTTCCCGGGATCGGCAGTTATACGGCGGGAGCGGTCGCTTCGATTGCGTTCGGAAAGCCAAGCCCTGCAGTGGACGGAAATGTGCTGCGGATTCTCTCGAGACTCAGGGCCGACGATCGGGATATCTTGAATCCCAGCGTGAAAAAATCTGTAGAGGAGGAGCTGGCGGACGTGATGCCGGCTGACCGTCCCGGCGATTTTAATCAGGCTCTTATGGAATTGGGGGCCATGGTGTGTATTCCCAACGGCGCGCCTAAGTGCGAGGGCTGTCCATGGAAGGAACTGTGCAGGGCGCGGGCGGAGGGCTTGACGGATGTACTGCCCCAAAAGGCTAAGAAAAAACCAAGAAGCATTGAGCAAAAGACCATTTTGGTGATACAGGATGCAGAGCGCGTGGCGCTTCGCAAAAGGCCGGAGAAGGGGCTGTTAGCCGGGCTGTATGAGTTTCCATCCATGGAGGGGCACTGTGAAGAGGAACGGGTGCTTGCCTATCTCAGAGAGCTTGGCCTGTCGCCCTTAAGGATCAGGGAATTGCCGCCGGCAAAACATGTGTTTACCCATAAGGAGTGGCATATGAAGGGGTATCTGGTCAGGGTGGACGAGCTTGCCAGTAAGGGAGACGGACAAAGGATGCAGGGTTTACTCTTTGTTGATCCGAGACAGACACGGACTGATTATCCGATTCCGTCCGCATTTTCTGTGTACGCGGAACAGGTGGAGATGATCAGAAATGGAAAAAATAAGAAAAATATAAGAAACATGTAATAAAAAACAGCCTCTTTTATGCTAAAATGACAGGGTAACGGTTTCGAGAAACTATTTTAAAAAGCGGCGAAGTAAGGCTTGAGAAAGGCATGGTCAGTTTAGCATGAAATTATTATCGGTAGCAATCCCCTGTTATAATTCAGAAGAGTATATGGAAAAGTGCATAGAATCGCTTCTGCCCGGCGGCGATGATGTGGAGATTTTGATTGTGGATGACGGTTCTACGGACAGGACGGGACAGATCGCAGACGAGTACGAAAAGCGCTATCCCTCTATTGTGAGGGCGGTCCATAAAGAGAACGGAGGACACGGATCGGCCGTGAATACGGGGCTTGCCCATGCGTCCGGATTGTTCTATAAAGTAGTGGACAGTGATGATTGGGTGAAGGAGAGCGCATATAGGAAGATATTGGAGACACTTAAGGGTATCATTGCGGGAGGAGAGACTCTCGATATGATGATCAGTAACTTTGTATACGAGAAAGAGGGCGAAAAGAAGCATAAGGTGATGAAATATCATCATGCGCTCCCACAGGACAAGGTATTTGGCTGGAACGAAGTGAAACATTTCCATAAAGGGCAGTATATACTTATGCATTCCGTGATTTTCCGCACCCAGCTTCTTCGGGAATGCGGTCTTACACTGCCGGAGCATACTTTTTACGTGGATAATATTTTTGTTTTTGAACCGCTGCCTTATGTGAAAAAAATGTACTATCTCGATGTAAATTTCTATCGTTATTATATAGGAAGAGAGGGACAGTCGGTTAATGAGGATGTTATGATCGGACGGATTGATCAGCAGATTAAGGTCAACCAGATCATGATAGACTATTTTGTGGAGAAAAAGGCGAAGATCTACGGGAAGGGCAAGCTGAAAAAATACATGCTTAGCTATTTGGAGATCATTACGGTTATTTCTTCCATTATGCTGATACGCTCCGGCACGGAAGAAAATTTGGAGAAGAAGATGCTGCTTTGGCAGTATATCAGACAAAAAGATCTTGGCTTGTATATGCATCTGCGCTACGGGGTGCTTGGAAGCTCTATGAATCTGCCCGGAAAAGGCGGGCGCAAGATCTCGGTGGAGGGCTACAAAATATGCCGTAGGTTTTTCAAATTTAACTAAAAGAAAAGCCCTTGCCGTTCCCTATTTAGAGCGGCAGGGGCTTTTCATGCGCAGGGGCGCATAGATGATCATTAGATGAGCGTACCGGGTTTCCGTTTCCGCTTGCTGTGCAGATCGTGGTAAAAATTGAGCAGCATATCGGAGTGGTAAACGATACCGTACATTACGGCGGCCATAATGAAAGCGGTAGTAACATCAAAGACGGAGTGCTGTTTGATGAACACCGTCGATAGGATGATCGACACACATAAGAGCAAGGAACCAGTGCGGATTCCCTTGTGCTTTTCCAGCCGAGAGCTCTTCATGACTGCAATGTGACAGCCAAGAGAGTTATATACATGAATGCTGGGCCACAAGTTTGTCGGCGTGTCCGTTTTGTAAAGCATGGCCACAAGGCTTGTAAATACATTGTCTCTCGGCATGACAGCAGGACGCAGATTGTGCCCGTTCGGCCAGAGCGTGCTGACAATCAAAAAGATCGTCATTCCGGTAAACAGGAAAGTGCATATCCTAAAATAGTCGTCCCTGTCCCTAAAAAAGAAGTAGAGAACCGTTACCGCTACATAGGCAAACCACAGCAGATAAGGGATGACGAAAACCTCGCAGAACGGGATGAGGTCATCCGGCTTTAAGTGGATCAGGCGATAGTGGCTTGTCACGGTTTTTTCAAGATACGTAAACCACTGCATATAGATGATGCCGTAGAGGAGCAGCGGCAGCGCATGTTTGTATTTGTAAAAAGTCTTTCCGAGCTTCTGCGTCATAAAATCAGTCCTTTCGATTCTTTCTACAATGATAGCAGATCATGTTAAAAAGTCAAAATAAGATTTCCATAAAGTTTTCTTAATTTTCTCTGAAATTCTATTCATTATGCCAAAGCCTTATCCGTGCAGGGAGAACCCTATGGGAATTATCATAAATTTTGTTTGCATTACATAGCATAATACTTTATAATATTGTCTTGAAATTGCCTATATTTATATATTTTATATATAGAAGGAAAATTTCCGTCGCGTGTCGCTATCGTGAATTGTCCAGACACGGAGAACGAGTATAAGTGTGGAAACCATCAGAAAGGCAGGAATGAGGAATGTATTCATTGGATGAGGTAAGAAATGTAGACCCCGAAATTGCACAGGCGATTGTTGACGAGCAGAACAGACAGAATTCCCATATTGAGCTGATTGCGTCTGAAAACTGGGTGAGTAAGGCAGTTATGGCGGCTATGGGAAGCCCGCTCACAAATAAGTATGCGGAGGGCTATCCGGGTAAGCGGTATTACGGCGGCTGCGAGTGTGTGGATGTGGTGGAAGATTTGGCCAGAGACCGCGCGAAGGAACTTTTTGGCTGTGAATATGTCAACGTACAGCCCCATTCCGGCGCGCAGGCAAATATGGCGGTCTTCTTTGCGGTGATGGAGCCGGGAGATACCTTTATGGGCATGAATCTGGATCACGGCGGCCATTTGTCCCACGGTTCACCGGTCAATATGTCGGGTAAGTATTTCAAATGCGTGCCTTACGGCGTCAATGACGAAGGGTTCCTCGATTATGATAATGTGAGAAAGATTGCGTTGGAGTGTAAGCCGAAGATGATTGTGGCAGGCGCCTCCGCTTATGCAAGAACCATTGACTTTAAGAAATTCAGGGAGATTGCCGACGAAGTGGGCGCAGTGCTGATGGTAGATATCGCGCATATCGCCGGTCTCGTGGCGGCAGGGCTGCATCCAAGCCCGATTCCCTATGCCCATGTGACGACGACCACCACGCACAAAACGCTGAGAGGGCCACGCGGCGGCATGATTATGTCCAGCCAAGAGGTGGCGGACAAATATAACTTTAACAAGGCGATTTTCCCCGGCATTCAGGGAGGCCCTCTGATGCATGTGATCGCGGCGAAGGCTGTCTGCTTTAAGGAAGCCCTGTCCGATGATTTCAAAGTATATATGAAGAATGTGGCGGATAACGCGCAGGCGCTCTGCAAGGCTTTACAGGCGAGAGATATCAAGATCGTTTCCGGGGGCACGGACAATCACCTGATGCTTGTCGATCTGACGAATTACGATCTGACGGGAAAAGCGGTGGAGAAGCTTCTTGACGAGGCGCATATTACGGCCAATAAGAATACGATTCCCAACGACCCGAAGTCTCCTTTCGTGACAAGCGGCATTCGTCTGGGAACGCCGGCGGCTACTTCCCGCGGTTTAAATACGGCGGATATGGAGCAGGTGGCTGAGGCAATTTCCATTGTGATCAAGGAAGGGGAAGCTGGCATCGGCAAGGCGCAGGCGATCATCAAGACATTGACGGATAAGTACCCTTTGGTATAACAGAGTGAAAAGAACTTCTAACTCGTGGAGGTAAATATGATACAAATAGCGGTTTTGGGATACGGTACTGTGGGAAGCGGTGTCGTGGAAGTGATTGAGACGAACAAGGCGGATATCAACAAAAAGGCGGCGGAAGATCTGGCGGTAAAATACATTCTGGATTTGCGCGATTTTCCGGGAGATCCTTATGAGAGCAAGGTTGTGCACGACTACAATATCATCTTAAACGATCCGGATGTGACGATTATCTGTGAGACCATGGGCGGCACGAAGCCGGCCTATGAGTTTACGAAGCAGGCCCTTCTTGCTGGAAAGAGCGTGTGCACTTCCAACAAGGAGCTGGTGGCGGCTCACGGGCCGGAGCTTTTAAAGATTGCGCGGGAGAAGCGTTGCAATTATCTCTTTGAAGCCAGCGTGGGCGGCGGCATCCCGATTATTCGTCCCCTGAACTATTCCCTGACGGCGGAGCACATTGACGGTATCACCGGAATCCTAAACGGAACCACGAACTATATTCTCACGAAGATGGACAAGGAAGGCGTGGATTTCGACGAGGTGTTAAAGGAAGCGCAGGAGAAAGGCTATGCGGAGAGAAATCCCGAGGCGGATGTGGAAGGGTACGACGCCTGCCGCAAGATCGCGATTCTTTCATCCCTTATGTCGGGAAAGAACGTGAATTATGAGGATATTTACACGGAAGGAATCACGAAGATTTCCTCTGCCGATTTTAAATATGCGAAACAGATGAATAAATCCGTAAAGCTTCTGGCCTTAAGCCGGGATACGGAGGACGGGTTCTTCGCTATGGTTGCGCCCTTTTTGATTTCGAGAGAGCATCCGCTCTACAGTGTGAACGGCGTTTTTAACGCTGTGTATGTGCACGGAAATATGCTGGGGGATTCCATGTATTACGGCCGCGGGGCCGGAAAGCTGCCGACGGCCAGCGCAGTGGTTTCCGATGTGGTGGACTGCGCAAGGCATCAGGGGAAGACGATTATGTGCTTCTGGGATGAGGAGAAGGTAGAGGTCGCGGATCGTAAGCGCGCGAGACGGAAATTCTTTGTCAGGGTTCCAGCGGACAAGCGGGAAGCTGCGATGGGAGCCTTCGGCGCACTGGCGGAGGTAAACGTAGGACTGGCGGAAGAGTTTGCGTTTATGACGCAGGAAATGTCCGAGGCGGAGTTTGACGAAAAGATGGAGAAGATCGGCGGATGCCTGAATAGAATCCGGATAATGGCATAGCGGAGGGATGGAGTAAAAGATGAACAAGGTAGTTAAATTTGGCGGAAGCTCCCTTGCGAGCGCAGAACAGTTTAAAAAGGTGGGTCAAATTATCCGGGCGGATAAGGAGCGCAAATTTGTGGTGCCGTCTGCGCCGGGAAAAAGGTCTTCGGATGATACGAAGGTGACCGACATGCTTTACGCCTGTTACGAACTGGCGGCTCAGGGGAAGGACTTTACGAAGGAGCTGCAGGCGATCAAGGACAGATATCAGGAAATCATAGACGGGCTGGAGCTAAAGCTTTCTCTTGAAAAAGAATTTAAAACCATCGAGAAAAATTTTAAGGAGAAGGCTGGTTCCGACTATGCGGCTTCCCGCGGCGAGTATTTAAACGGCATTATCATGGCGAAATATCTCGGCTTTACCTTTGTGGATGCGGCGGAGGTGATTCGTTTTAAGGCGGACGGGGAGCATGATGCGGAACGGACCAACACTTTGATGCGCGACCGTCTTTCCACGGTAGAGGCCGCGGTGATACCCGGTTTTTACGGCGCCTACGAGGACGGCAGGGTAAAGACGTTTTCCAGAGGCGGTTCCGATATTACCGGTTCCATTGTGGCAAGGGCGATCAAGGCGAATGTGTATGAGAACTGGACGGATGTTTCAGGCGTTCTGGTTGCTGATCCCCGGATTATTTATAAACCCGCCGGAGTAGAGACGATTACATACAGGGAACTGCGGGAGCTGGCTTATATGGGATTTTCTGTTCTGCATGAGGATGCCATTTTCCCCGTGAGAAGCGAGGGGATTCCCATCAATATCCGCAACACCAATGCGCCGGAAGACAGCGGCACTTGGATTGTGGAGAGCACCTGTCAGAAGTCTAAATATGTGATTACCGGCATTGCGGGTAAGAAGGGATTCTGCGCGGTTAATATTGAAAAAGAAATGATGAATTCGGAAATCGGTTTTGGGCGTAAGGTATTACAGGCTTTTGAGGAGAACGAGATTTCTTTCGAGCATGTTCCTTCCGGCATCGACACGATGACGGTGTTTGTGCATCAGGACGAGTTTATGCACAAGGAGCAGAAGGTGGTATCCGGCATCCACAGGCTGGCCGACCCGGATTCTATCGATATTGAGGCGGATCTGGCGCTGATTGCGGTGGTGGGACGCGGCATGAAATCAACCAGAGGCACGGCCGGAAGAATCTTTTCCGCGCTGGCGCACGCGAACGTTAACGTGAAGATGATCGATCAGGGTTCCAGCGAGCTTAACATTATCATCGGCGTGGCAAATTCCGATTTTGAGACGGCAATCAAGGCGATTTATGATATTTTTGTTCTCTCACAGATATAACAGGGGTAGTTTTTTATCATTTTTTATATTAAAATATGATCATACTTGTGACTAATTGCCGTAAGCACAGGGCTGTGCGGCATAATAAACTTGGGGAGGGTTACAATGTCAAATCAACCATTAGAGGCATTGGTGTACACAAATGACAATTGTGTGGGCTGCAATAAGTGTATTTCTGCCTGCCCGGTACTGACCGCGAATCGTGCCGTGGAAGAGAACGGCATGAACAAGATTATTGTGGACGGCAGTCAGTGTATCAGCTGTGGGGCATGTTTTGATGTCTGTGCGCACAATGCAAGAAGCTACAATGACGACACGGAACGTTTCTTTGAGGATCTGAAGAGAGGCGAGAAAATTTCGCTTCTTCTGGCGCCTGCTTTTCTTGCGAATTACCCGAAGGAATATGCCACGGTTTTGGGAGGACTCAAAAACCTTGGCGTAAACCGTATTATCAGTATCAGCTTTGGCGCTGATATCACCACATGGGGATATGTAAAGTACATTACGGAACATAATTTCTTAGGAGGGATTTCCCAACCCTGTCCAGCGGTGGTGGGATACATAGAAAAGTATCTGCCGGAGCTGCTCCCAAAATTGATGCCGGTGCATTCTCCGATGATGTGCGGCGCAATCTATGTCAAGAAATACATGAAGGTGCCTGATAAACTGGCGTTTATCAGTCCCTGCATTGCGAAGAAGAATGAGATCGACGATCCCAACTGCGGCGGTTATGTTTCCTATAACGTAACGTTTGACCATTTGATGCAGTATGTGCGGTCGCACAATATTTCCGGCCCGGCGGTGACGGATGAAATCGAGTACGGTCTTGGTTCCATTTATCCCATGCCCGGCGGCCTGAAAGAAAACGTATACTGGTTCTGCGGCGAGGATATTTTTATCAGGCAGATCGAGGGCGAGAAGCACGCTTACAAATTCCTTTCGGATTACAAGAAGAGAGTGCTTGGCAAGAAAGAGCTGCCGTTTATGGTAGACGCCTTAAACTGCTCTAAGGGATGTATTTATGGTCCCGGTGTGGAAGAAGAGAAGAATCGTTCTGACGATACGCTCTACGAGCTTCAAAAGATTAAGGAAGCAAGCAAGAAAAACGACAAGAGACATGCTTTCAGCAGAAGTCTGACCCCGAAGCAAAGACTGGCCAGACTGAATAAGCAGTTTGCGGAGCTGGATATTAACGACTTCATCAGAAAATATACGGATAAATCTTCGTCGGTGTCGGCAAAGAAGCCAAGTACCGCCGAGCTGGATGAGGTTTTTGTTTCCATGGATAAGCGTACCGATTCGGAGCGCGCCATTGACTGTTCCGCCTGCGGTTACGAGACCTGTAAGAAGATGGCGACGGCGATCTACAACGGCTTTAACAACAAATATAACTGTATTCAGTTTGTGAAGGGCGAAGTCGAGAAGGAGAGCGAGATCGCGAAAACGATGGCCTCCGAGGTGGAAGAAAAGAACGCTGCCTTGCAGGATAAGAACGAGAAGATCGCGAGCCTGATCAGCGAGGTACAGATGGATTTCAGCAGTCTCGATACGTCCATCGTGGAGATGTCGGAGGGCAATAACACGAATGCCGAGGAGAGCACAGGTATTTCCGCTTCCATGAGCGATGTGATGCTGTTCTGCGACCAGTTGAACGAAGCGCTTGGTAAAATTCAGGATCTTTTGGTGAAACTGGAGGAAAACAACGAGGAGATCACGAATGTTGCGGAGGAGACGAATCTTCTTGCGCTGAATGCGAGCATTGAGGCGGCGAGAGCCGGGGAGTCCGGGAGAGGATTTGCGATCATTGCCGAGAATATTAAGAAACTGGCGGATTCTTCCAAAGAGACGGCGAGCGACAGTGATGCGAATAAAGAGCAGATTCAGATGGCAATCTCGGATTTGCTTAAGGATGCAGGAAAGCTGATCGACGTCATTGACGGCGTGAATCTGCGCGTGACCAATCTGGCGGCGTCCACGGAGGAGATTGCAGCGTCCGCCGATATGGTGAGTACAATATCTGCGGATTTGAAACAGAAGCTGGATTCATTGAACCAATAAGGGAACGCTATCATAATAAAAAGGCCGGGAATAATATCCCGGCCTTTTCTTTGTGGAATTTAATAGCCAAGTTCCTCGCCGACTAAATATACTTTGATACGGCCGGGGTGCATACTGCGCCTTGTTACGACAACCTGACAGCAGAAACATTCCGGGGAAAAACAGTCGTGACAGACGCCGGTTGCGGCGCAGGGAAGATTGCGCTGCAAGCGGATGGCGTTGGCAGGGCAGGCGGTGCTCCTGATTCTGCCGATGCCGCTGTCTATATCGGGGACGACTTTATTCATGCCAGCCACAATGACGACGTTGGAGGGGCCTTGGATCAGGCAGGCCACACGATTGCCGTTGCCGTCAATATTGATGAGTTCTCCGCCCAGCGTGATTGCATTGGTACTCATGAGAAAATAATCGGCAAGAACGGTTCTTGCGTAAATCTGTCTGGACTCGTCCGGTGTTTTTGCGGCGCTTCGGTCTAAAAGCTCGTAGGAGCCGTTGTGAATCGCGTCCATCAGGCCGCATTCTTTTAGGCTTTCACTGCCGCCCCAGCCGATGATGGAACCGGACGGGATTGAGGCGAGAATTGCCTCGACACAGGCGGACGAGGTTTCAAAGTAATAGCCTTCCATATTTCTTTTTTCTAAATTTTTGATGATACTCTCTGCCTGTCTGGACAGAGCGGTTTTTTTGTCTGACATTTTCGTTTCCTCCCTAATATGAAAATAAGTATTGCGGGTTTTGTGTACAGTTTACCACTGAGTCAAACAATATGCAAATCACTGTGGAAGTACCCATTCTTGCTGCCTTGCGCGTATGGAAGCGTATATCTATAGGAAAGATCGCCTTATAATTAACTGTCAATTACGCACAAATGTATATAAAAATGAGAAAATAATAGACGATAAATAATAAATTGAAAATTTTATAAAAAAATTTAAAAAATGTGTTGACAAATCAAAACAAGATGATATAATAAAAACATAAAGAAACACTTCATATAGATAAACTAAAAGAAAGAGAGGTACGGTCCACCAAAAACTTAAGCTGAAATATCAGAGAAGTACAAGTGAATAGGAGACCACTGAAAGACGAGCAGAATCGAGTACATGGTAGAGAGGGCGAATCAGAGAGATCCCAGAGAAAGACTCCCGTAGACGACGAAGAAGATGAGGAAACGGATCGAGAAGCATCCGGGGGAGCAGGAAGGGACAGGACGCCACCGTATCGAGATACGAGAGAAGAGATGGAAAGAGGATGCGAGGGAAAAGACGGAGGTAAAGGCCATTGGACAGTGAGTTTTAGAAACGGGTATTGATTCCTTAGAGAATGAATACCCGTTTCGATTTGTGCACGGATGAAATATTTAAAAATGGGGTGGCTTTTCCACAAAAAATGGGTTATAGTATACTTATGCATACTATATCTTGTATGTGCTTGGAGTTTGAGGGGAAATATATGGGAATTGTTAATATAGGATGACTGGATGAGACTCAGGAAAGGACATGGTTGTAGAAAATGGGAAAGCTGCATAAGAAAAAGAAGGGATATTCGGACGAAGAACTCGAAGAAAATGAGGAGATAGAGATAGAGGTAGAAGAGAGCGACGAGGAAGAGGACGAAGGGGAAGAACTCGAAGACGACGAAGATGATGAAGACGAGGAGGAAGATGAGGACGAGGATGAAGAGGAAGACGAGGAGGACCGGCGCGCATACAGACGCCGCCGCCGAATCCGGAATCAGATTATTTCCTATCTTATCATCTTTTTAGTAACTGTTGGTATTGCGGTTGGAGCGGTAGCTGTCGGAAGAAAAGTGGCTTCCTCTGTGAGCCGGAAACGGCAGGCGGCCGAGCTGGAAAAGGAATTGGAGGAAGCGGCGAAAGAGGAGGAAAACGAAGAGAATATGGTGATTGACACGCCGGAGCCGGTGGAGGAAGAGTCGGAAGAGGATATTTTTGGAGGCATGGTGCTTTCTTATTATTCTGAAATGCCAATCGAGGATAAAGTAGCCGGTCTTTTTATCGTAACGCCGGAATCAATAACGGGTGTTACTACGGCGACGCAGGCTGGAGACGGCACGCAGGAAGCGTTGAATCGGTATGCAGTAGGCGGAATGATCTATTTTGGGCAGAATATTCTGAACAAAGAGCAGATTACGGAAATGCTTACCAGTACGAACTCTAAGAGCAAATATCCCATCTTTTTGGCAGTAGACGAGGAGGGCGGCGACGTCAGCAGAGTTGCCAACAGCAGTGTCGAAGTGACCAAGGTGGACGACATGGCGGCGATCGGTGCGGGCGGCGATGCTTCGCAGGCATTTACGGCAGGAGAAACCATAGGCTCCTATTTAAAGGAAATCGGATTTAATTTAGACTTTGCTCCGGTTGCGGATGTGACGCTGGAAGGGACGGAGAGCGCGTTGGGCAACCGTGCCTTTGGATCTGACCCGCAGGCAGTGGGGGAAATGGTCTCCAATGTGGTTGGAGGGATAGAAGGAACGGGCGTAAGCGCTTGTTTGAAGCATTTCCCGGGACTCGGAAGTACCACGGACGACACCCACGAGGGCAGGGTGGAGATTGCCAAAACGATTGAAGAACTCAGAGCGGCGGATTTCGTTCCTTTTTCTGCGGGCATAGAGGCGGGCGCTGATTTTGTGATGGTGAGCCATGCGACGGCGACAGCGATTGATGATGAGCTTCCCAGCTCGTTGTCAAGTAAGGTGATTACGGACACCCTGCGGGGAGAGCTTGGTTTTGAGGGTGTGGTGATCACGGATGCGCTGGATATGACTGCTATTACGGAATATTATACGTCTGAGGAAGCGGCGGTGATGGCGTTGCAGGCCGGAGCGGATATGCTGTTAATGCCGGAGGATTTCGAGGCTGCTTACAATGCAGTGCTTGCGGCTGTTCAGGACGGGACGATTTCTGAGGAGAGAATCAACGAGTCTCTGGATCGGATTTACCGCGTGAAATGTGCGGAGAAGTGGGAGGAGAGCCAAGCAGGACTATGAGTGCGGAAACTATTGTTAGTGCAGTAATCGTTTTGATCTGCATGAGCCCGATCATCGTGATCGGAATTGTCCAGTACGGAAGTGAAGTGCCAGTCGGCTTCTGGGCTGGAAAGAAACCGCCCCGGAAAGAACAGATCACGGACGTGAAGGCTTATAACCGGAAGCACGGCCTGATGTGGATTTCATATGGGGCGGGTTTTGTGCTCTGCTTTGTGTGCGGTCTGTCTTTCGGGGAGCTTGTTGCGGCGTATCTTTGTATGGCGGAGGTGTTTGGCGGCCTTTTGGGGATGGCAGCGTATCATAATAGGCTGAATCGTTTGTACTATAGGGAATAGAATTTGGAATAAACTCACATAAAAGGGGATCTGTTATGGTTGAAAAGGATAATTGGCGGTTAAGTACGTGAGCTAGGCAGTTTTTAATTATATAGTGATAAATGTTATATGTGAGTATGGGGAATGGTTATGGATGAATATACTTTGTATTTAGATGAAAGTAAAAACAGAGAAAAAACATTATTTTTAATCAGTGGAATAATAATTAAAAATTCTGAGATTGACAACTTAAGTACTGCGATAAACGATGCAAAGAAATGTATTTGGGATGAATGTTATATAAAAAATAACCATCCCGTTTTGCATTGTGTTGAACTATCTACGATAAAAGATAGTCGTAAAAATCAAAAGTTCTTATCTACCTATTTAAATCTGCACCCCACTTTTCTTGCGCTAAAATCGAAAAGTAGTACGGAAATTAAAAATATTTATGAAAATATTTATAGCATATGCTGTAAGGTTATAAAAGATATTGAATGTATTACTATCGGGTGTTTAATTGATATAGAAAAATTTAAATATGTATATGGAGAAACGATAAATCCCAAGGAGGAATTATTGTTTGAAGTTGCGATACAAGAAATAATAGAAAATTATGCACACTTTTTACATAGTGTTAAAAGTGTTGGAAATATTGTTTATGAATCAAGAAATGATGAATTTGCACTTACTGAGAAATCTCCTGATTTTAAAATGTACAACAATTTTTGTAAGTTAAAAGCGTGTAACAAAGGAATATCTTTTATATCTCAAGAAATTATTGCTAAAACCATCCGATATTTATATATATATGGAAAGCAAGAAGATATCCCAGGATTACAGTTGGCTGATTTTGTTGCATATAACATGCTTCAGAGTATCAATCGGACTAAAGGGCAATATACTGAGTTTATGAAGAAAATTTCAGATCGGTTGTACAATGGTGGGCATGTATTATCAGATAGAGATTTAAGAGATTATTTTGGGTTAAAGAAATTGCCTTATGATTTCCAAAGTATACATAATTTGCAAAGCGAAAATACAACACTTCGAAAGGCAAATGACAATATTAAAATTGAAAGAAATAATTTGACTAAAAAGAATAATTTGCTTACAGAGGGGAAACATAAATTAATAAATCAAAATGAAACACTAAGAGATGAGGTGAAACGTCTTAAGGCAGAATTAGTGAACGCTAAAGCAATTGTTGACAATAAAAAATAATTTGCATATAATACTATCAGATACAATGATAATCACGTAGGGCGTGTTGTTGAAGCAGTGGCTTAGACAGAGAGTAGACTTAGATGCTATTCCGTTATCGTATCTTATATATTGAGTTTTGAATCACATGAGCAAGAAAAGATAACTGGAACATCTTAAGTGTATGTACCAGTTATCTTTTTTTACGGCGGCAAAAAATATTGCACATGAGGCTATCCCGAAGTCGCATAGGTAATGGGGGCTCCAGCACAAATAAAAAGAGCGCGAGACGGGGACTCGAACCCTAAAACGCCTAAAAAGCCAATAAATCAAGGAGGAATGCACATTGTCTACAGGGTGTCTGCAATCTTCTGTAAGAGGTCGGTAAACATATTTTATTTGATAAAAAATAGTGTATAATATCTATAAATACCATAAATGGAAATGTGGATATGGATATAGAACAGTTTCAAAGGCTATTAAATGTTTCATCCAAATAAAATGATCAAAGCATTGTTTAGAGCGTATGTAGGAAAGGGATATCGGTATTGCAGATGTGAAGTCCTGCCTGCAAACGGGCGAAATCATAGAGGAGTATCCAGATGATTTTCCTTATCCCAGTTGCCTTGTTTTCGGGCATACGAAAGAAAATAAAATATTGCATATTGTTGTCGGTTCAGATAGTAACAGTTTGTTTTTTATAACAGCTTACTTTCCAAGCGTCGATAAGTTTGGAAAGGATTTAAAGACAAGAAAGGGGCAGTAATTATGTGTATGTATTGTAAATGTAAGACCACGATTCCTTCATTGACAACGCATGTCGTAAATTATAAAAACTGCATTATCATTATTAAAAATGTACCTTGTGAAGAGTGTGAGCAATGCGGTGAGAAATATTATTCGGACGAAGTTGCTGAACAAGTGGAATCTCTTGTAAATATGGCGAAACAGCTTATGCAGGAAATTGCTATCATTGATTATTCCAAAGCGGCGTAAGATGGTCTCATAACAAAGGCATTGTAATGGTACTAAGGTACTGTCTATTATCTTTGATTAGAAAACATGGCGTGTCAAGGGGCAAGCGAAGCGGTACGCCGTAGGGCAACCCTTGACACAGAGGACGCAATCAAAAGCAGAACGGAAAAAGAGGGGATGAAAAGGTGCATTATCTTTCATTCCCTCTTTTTCCGTTTTTGCTAATTTCGACAGGATATGCTATGCATGTCTTGTTGTCATACCCAATCCGGCAACGGAAAGGGGGTGAATTGTGTTGACAGAATTTTTGATATCTGCTTTAGTCACTGTCGTGGGCGGTGTAGTGTGCCACTACATCATCAAATGGCTAGATAGTGACAGACATGACAACTAGCCTCGGACTGGTTCCCCGAAAAGGAACAAGAAACCCTCAGAGATGCCACTCTGAGGGTTTCGTTTTGGTGCTTGTGTTGACAGAATGTCATATCTGTTTGCCTATCGGCATTATAGCATATGTAGAAATAGATTACAAGATACGTCTGCAAAGAAAATGATATCGCGGTTGACGCGGTGGCAACAGAATAAGGAAGGCTGAGGCGCTCCACGCAGAAGCACGGGGCTCCTTTTTACTTTCCTATAAAGCAAGACCCCCCCCCAAAGTTGCCACCTTGGGGGGTCATTTGGTGATTTACTTGTATAGCACGATATAGCTGTTTTTGCCTACTGGCATTATATCATATGCAAAAATGGATTGCAAGATGCACCGATAAAGAAGATAAGCTGTGACAGTTTATTTTTTATGGGGCAGGATGAAGATACTCCGTGGGAAAACAAGCTGATAGATTTCTAACGTTTTTCTATCTGTCTTATGAAAACAGGGAGTATGTGCGGCGGTGGCTCACAAAACTCAATTCTATTTTGGTTGGTTATTTTTTAATCCATCTTTTTTATGTGTTCTTCTATTTTATGTAGTCGATAAATATCCATAAACATACTATTACCATGTTTATCACAAAAATTTCGCCATTTGCATTCTTCGTTATTACATGGTTCTTTTCGCGTCCAACAATGTCTTGTTTGAATTAATCGTATGCTATTCCAGACTGTTAAAAACATCACAATAATTACTTTTAGAACAAAAATCAGTTGATTTGCTATTTGCATGATTGTCACCTCGTTTTTTTAGTATAACACAAAAAGAATATTACGCAAATATACGTAATGAAATTTTACGTTCTGCAATTTTACTCTATGTTCAGGGATAATATGAGCAAGAGGATGATGATATGATTAGCTATGAAAAATTATGGAAATATATGAAAGAAAATAAGGTTAGCCAATATTATTTGATTCAGCATGGAATTGGCAATAAAACAATTTACAATATCAGGAAAGGTTGCCATATTTCAACGGCAACGCTAGAGAAACTATGTGATATTTTGAAGTGTACGCCTAATGACATAATCGAGTTTAAGGCTGATCTTCCGAATTAAAATATGCCCCGAAAAGCCTATAAAATCAAGAAGGAAAGCACATTGTCTATGGGGGATATAAAGTCCTTCGCATAATAAAAGCATTGTAGTGGTACTAAGGTACTGTCTACAACTGTCTACCGATTTGTAGACACACAAAAATAGCGGAAACGCTGTATTTATCAACATTTCCGCTGCTTTTACTGGAATAAAAAAGAGCGCGAGACGGGACTCGAACCCGCGGCCTCGACCTTGGCAAGGTCGCGCTCCACCAACTGAGCCACTCGCGCATAATGTCCAACCTGATCGCTCGGACATTTATTAATATACTATAGGAGCTTTGCTTTGTCAACAAAAAAATATTTTTTTTTGGAAAAGATTTGACAAATAGAAAAAATGGTGTATTATGGTGGTGTAAACGCAGAGTAGATGAGAAAAAGGGAGGAAAAGATCATGAAAGTAATGAACATTGAAGATCCAGAGAAGTTTTTTGAGGTAATAAACAAGTGCAAAGGCACGGTTGAGTTGGTGACCAAAGAAGGCGACAGACTGAATTTAAAGTCACAGTTGACAAAGTACGTTGCGCTGACGAAGCTGTTTGCGGATAACGCGATTCCGGAGATGGAGCTTGTGGCGCATGATCCAGAGGATGTGAATCTTCTGCTTGACTACATGGTAAATTCCAAGTAAGACTGCCATGCATAACGAACTGACGAAACAGGATATCCGTAAGATGGAGGAGGAGATCGAGTACCGCAAGCTGGTGGTGCGTCCGCAGGCCTTGGAGGATGTAAAGGAGGCCAGAGCGCACGGCGATCTGAGCGAGAACTTTGAGTATCATGCGGCAAAGAAGGTGAAGAACCAGAACGAGAGCCGCATCCGCTATCTGGAACGGATGATAAAAACCGCCGTGATTGTGTCCGATGAGTCCGCAGAGGATGAGGTCGGTTTGAACAATACGGTTGAGGTGTTCTTCGAGGAGGATAACCTCACAGAGACCTATAAACTGGTGACCACAGTGCGGGGAAATTCGCTGGAAGGGTTGATCAGTACGGAATCGCCGCTGGGAAAGGCTTTGCTCGGTCACAAGGCGGGCGACCGCGTCCATGTGGAGCTGGCCGGAGGCGGAGGTTACGATGTGGTGGTGAAGTCCATTGAAAATACGGTGGACGACGGAACGGATAAGATAAGGAGCTTCTAGTATAGGAAATATACTAGGGCTCTTTTTTTGCTTCTAACTCTGCTTATTCGCGCATATATCTAAAGAAAGGTGGACAGGTTTTAAGAAAGAGCAGGGAGGATGAGCATATGTATGAGAACCGAAGCGTATCGGAGACGATCCGGGGACTACAAACAAGCGCAGATCGCGGGCTTGACGAGAGACAGGCTGCGGAGCGCAGGGCAAAGTACGGGCCGAACAGATTAAAAGATCAGGAAAAAAAGAGTCTTGCCAAAAGAATTGTAGAGCAGATTAACGATCCTTTGATCATGATCTTAATGGTGGCGATGGCGATTTCTGTGATGCTGCATGAGATTGGGGATGCGGTGATCATTGTGACGGTGGTGGCGTTGAATGCGGCGGTAGGCATCATTCAGGAGGGAAAGGCGGGTAAGGCGGTGGAGGCGCTGAAACAGATTGCAGAGCCTCATGCACAGGTGTGCCGGGAGGGTGTGCAGAAAAATATACCGGCTCTGGAACTGGTGCCCGGAGATATCGTACTATTAGAGGCGGGAAATAGAGTTCCGGCCGACCTAAGAATTATAGAAAGTATTGGTATTTTTGCAGAAGAGTCTACCCTAACAGGAGAGTCTGTGCCGGTGGAAAAGGACGCAGACTATGTGGAGGAAGGCAGTGCGGACAACAGCAGTCCGAATATGGCGTATATGTCCACTTACATCACAAAAGGCAGGGGCCGGGGTGTGGTGACCGCCACGGGAATGGATACGCGCGTCGGCCATATTGCGGACATGCTGCAAGGACACAAGGAAAAGCTGACGCCGCTGCAGATTAGGCTGGGAGAACTTGGCAGGGTGTTGAGTTTGCTGGCGGTGGGAATCTGTGTGCTCCTTTTTATTGTGGCGCTGCTCCAGAAGCGGAACGTGGGAGACATGCTTCTGACTTCCGTTTCGCTGGCGGTGGCGGCCGTACCGGAGGGGCTTCCCGCGATTGTAACGATTGTGCTGGCTCTTAGCGTGTCCCGGATGGTGAAGGCAAAGACAATCGTTCGCAGGCTTTCCGCTGTGGAGACTTTGGGCGCCGTGGAGGTAGTCTGCTCGGACAAGACTGGGACGCTGACCCAGAATAAAATGACGGTAACGGAATGTTATCTCGACGGAAAGCTCATGGAGAGGGGAC
>CAMXIK010000005.1 GCA_947243855.1 uncultured Lachnospiraceae bacterium
GATGATGCTACGTGACTGGAGTTCAGACGTGTGCTCTTCCGATCTGAACTGTTTCCCGTATAAACCTTATCGCTGATCAAGATCCACTGCTTGACGGACAGATCGCCAATCACCTTAAAATTAGGGTACTTTCTTGTCATCTCATCCGCCTGCGCGCTCTCCTCTCCTGGGTGCGGCCTGTAGACAAACACAACGTCCTCCCGCTTTTCACAGATCCTCCCAATCCAGTCAAGAATGATCTTCTTGGAGGGCAGCATACAATCCTGATAGTAATACCGCCAGCCCTCGCCGAACCGCTTGCACATCTCCACCAGATACTCCTCGGTGTGATGGTCTGAGAAGTAGGGCGACACGAAGAGGAAGATCTTCTTATCCGCCGGAATCCCATACTCGGAAAGCACCGCTTCCTTGGAGCGGTAATATCCCCGCAGCTTCTCCCGCAAAAAATCCATCCCCACATGGCCGATCAATTTCACCTTCTTCGGGTCCATCTTCGCCACGTCCAGCATACGTCTCTTGTTCATCTCGCCCCAAGAAACGCGAACCACATCCTTGGCCACGCCGGAGTAATTTTTATACGCCTTCGCGTCCTTCTCGTCCATGGGAAACACAATATTTTCCCACTGCATATCGATCAGCTTGTCAAACTTGACAAAATTCTTCGTATGCCATTCGATGGAGCTATTCTGGTAGCAGGCCATCGTAACTACCACCTTCGTGTGATAGATGGGGCGCATCGCCTTTAAGGCCTCCGCATCCTCGATGTGAACGATTTTAGTCCGATAGCCTCTGCGGTCCAGCTCATATTTAATCAGACACAAATTCTCTAGTTCCCTGACCTTATGCTCATAAATAAACAGAAAATCCAGTTCCTCGACCTGATACTTTACCATCCGTCCCTTATCCTTTCTCCTCGGTTTTCGCATGAATCAATCTTCCCCGCTGGCCACCCGCAGCATTTCTTCCGCGAACGCTTGGAAATTGCGCCGCTCGTTAAACCTCTCCTCAAATATAGCAAGCGATCTTGCGCACATCCGAAAATAAGCTTCCGTACCGCGGCTCTCCGCCATCTGCGAAACCGCCTGCGCCGTCTCCTCAGCGGACGGATTTTCAGACAATAGGATGCCGTTGCCATCCACCATCTGTTTCAGTTCTCCCACCGCCGTCGCAATCACCGGAACGCCAAAGGAGAGCGCCTCCTGCACCGCCACAGGCGAGCCTCCCTCGCTCTGCGTGGCAGTAATCAGGCAGCTCACATCATGCGTCCTGTAATACTCGATGACCTCTGTGTTAAGCAGCGTGCCGGTAAATTCATAGCGGATATTGTCCCTGCCGCCCAATTCTTTCCGCGCCAGTTCCTGTAACCCGCTAAGACCGTCCCCGCCGCCGATATGCACCCAATGTACCCTTGCCGTGGTCACAGCGGCCAATCCCTCTATGATCCGGTCAATCCGTTTCACCTGACCGGTGTCGGAACAGCTCAGAAGAAGAAACGTTTCGTCCCCGCGATACCTCTCCCTCCTGTCTTTTTCCGTCACGTTTTTGTCCGGTACGCCCAGCCTGTGCAGCGGATATTTTTCCCCGTCCTTCACCCCATATCTTGCGAGATAATAGTCTTTTGCAAACTGCGCCGCAAAGACCAGTCTCGTAAGCCCTGCATCCGTCTGGGGCTTAAAAAACTGTCTGCCGTAAAGTTCCCTCTCGTCGTACAACTCATATCCATGGGTTCTGGCCACAATCCTCACATGCGGAAATCTGCGCCTGTGCATGGTCAGTCCGAAACATTTATAGTCAAACCAATAGAAATAAAAAATGGCCCTCGTATTCCTAGTCAGGGGAATCTTTTTCTTTAACCTGCGGTAAAAGGTTTCCGCCGCCGCGCCAAACATCAACGCCCTGTAGATTCTCTGGGGAACCTTCTCCCGGCTCTTTATAATCGCCGCGAGCTCGGTATAGCAGTCCTTTTCCAGAAGAAAACAAACGAGTGAAAACAGCTTCCCTGCCAAGCTCTGCCTTGTCGGGATGATACTGGCCTCGATGCCCTTCTCCCGCACCTCTTCCTCGGACCGCAGCTTTGCCGTCGGCATCACCTCGGCGGCAATGACCGACACATGAAAGCGCTCGCACAAATACGGATATTCCGGCCCCACAAAAGAATCCTCCAGATGCCCGTAAGGATAATCCTGCGTAATCAAATACATGTCCGGTTTTTTCGTATGCTCCATATCCTAACCTCTGCCAAACTCTTCTTTTCTTTGCCGTTTCTTATCCAAAGTATTTTTTCACCATGGCAAGCACCGTGATCGCCAGACTCTTTTCTTCTACGCCGCCCTCTGCAAGCAGAAGCCGGATATCCTTTCTCAGCTCTTCCCCCAGCGCTGGATTGCCGATGGTTTCCTCTGCATACCTAGCAAAACATTCCTGTATGCCCTGATCCTTTGCATACCAATATTCCACCGGATTCATACTGTCCTGATTGTTGATTGGGAGAACGGCGCATAAGCGCTCCCACAAAAGCCGCTGGGTGGTCTTCACTTTCCGCAGTGGAATATGGCTCTCCTTGGGTTTCACGCCTCCCCATTTTTCCCAGCCAAATTCCGCCGCCTGCGGGTATTTCTCATTCAGCCACCGCAGATAGATATGGTGGTGGTTTCGATAGTCAAAAGGAAGGGAAAAAGCGACGTCCAACAAATCCACATCCATAAAGGGCGAAGCCGTCTCGATATACTGCTGCCTGATCAAATAGGAGGACGACGCCCCCAGCATCCCTCTTGTGTAAATGCCAAACAGCTCCTGATTCGGGTATTCGTCTAAAATTTTTTCGTCAAACGCATAGTGCAGTCTCTCGGAGTGGGCGCTCTGCCCGAACACCGGCTTCCCGCAGCTAAGCGCCTTATCCCGGTAGAGGGTGCCGAGAATGGCGTCCCCGATCATACCGGTATGTTCGATCCCAAAAGCTTCCGTATTGATCACCTCAAGCAGCCGTCTACCGCCCGTCATCCCCATATACAGCGCCGCGCCGTTGTTCTGCGAAGTCATCTCGTCAATATCATACATCCACTTTCCGTCGTCCAAAGGTTTGAAAAGATACTCATGACCCAGAAAAAGCGCGACCTGCCTTGCAATCTTTTCATCCCGGTAGCCGTCCCGGCAGTAGGTCACATTGAGCTGATCCGTATACCCCAAATCGTGCGCCACCCAGGTGACCATACGGCTGTCCAGTCCGCCGCTCAAATCCACCAAATGGCGGTAACCATACTCCCTATCTTTTTCAAATTCACGCCAGACCGCCTCTCGAAACGCCGCGTCTATTCTCTCCACGGCCTCCTCCTCGGATATGGTCTGCGGCGTATTCTGTAGAAAATGATATCTTAAAACGGCTGCCCGCCCGTCCTTGACACGCAGATAGTTTCCCGGCAGAAGACGATGAATCTGCCTCACAAAAGTGGTGTCGTCTATCATATAACCGTAGGTGAGCATATACTGCGCCGCCAGAGGCTGAAACTCGCAGGCAAGGCCGTTTTGCTTCAACACCTCCGCCATATCCTCCACGCAGTCGGATACCATCCATTTTTCCCCGTTTATATAGTAATACACCGGTTTTACTGCGATCTGATCCGTGTAAACAAGAAGCTCCTTCGTCTTCTGATCATACAGATAGCCGCAGAAGCCGCCCCGAAGCTTCTTTAACGCGCCATCCGCGTCCTCCATAAGCGCGCGGGTAAACGCCTCCGCCCAATTACAGCCGTATGTCCGCTCGTAATCCGCCTTATTATAAACATAGCCGTTCAGGAAACTGACGGTTCCCTCTTCCGTTCTGAAAATCTGGTCGTCTGGAAACTTGTTTAACAAATGATCGTACTGGCTGCAGTCCCCCATGTGCCGCGCCTCTCCCAGACAAGCGATATTCAGATTTCCCGCCGCCAAAAAACCAAACCTTTTCTTTTTCATACCAACCTCAAGGATTCCGCCTTACGAAATCTCGCCGCGCTTCTTTCATCAGTCGCCGGACGCCGCAAACAATGCCGCCGTTTCCGAACTGTCCGGATAATTAATCAGCACCGCTTTATTGACGCCCCAGAACACAAAAATGCTTCCTGCCGCCGCCGCGCTTGCGCCGCTGTCTATGGCCCGCTTGCAGTCCTGTAAACTTCCAGCGCCGCCGCAGGCAATGACCGGCACCCGCACGCTGCCGGCTACCTCGCTAATCAATTCGCGGTCATACCCTTCCATCATGCCGTCCTGTGTGATGGAATTTAAAAAGATCTCTCCTGCGCCGGCCTCTTCCAGCCTTTTCGCATATTCTCCCGGACTGTACTTAGTGCTGTGGGCGCCGTTTACCGTCTTGACAACGGCTTTGCCGAACAAATTTTTCCCCACGTCCATAGCTCCCACAATGCTCTGGCTTCCATAAACCTTCGCGGCCTCGCTGATTAACTCCGGGTGATCAACCGCCGCCGCATTAATCGAAACCTTCTCAAATCCAATACGGAACAGCATACCGATATCCTCCAAAGAGGTAATGCCGCCGCCGTAACACAGAGGCATAAAACACTGCTCCGTAATCTTTTTCAGGTACGCAAAGTCGGGACTTTTGCGCGCGCGCGTCGCATTGATATCCAAAAATACCAGTTCGTCGACTTCCTTATCGTTAAATATTTTGACTGCGTTGATCGGATCGCCGACATACACCGGCTTTTTAAACTGCACCGTCTTTACCAGTTTTCCGTTGTCCAGAAGGAGGCACGGAATCAGTCTGTTATGATACATAAAAGACCTCACTCTTTCGCAAAATTCCTAAGGATCTCCATACCGAATCTGTGGCTTTTCTCCGGATGAAACTGCGTCCCGAAAATATTGTCTCTTTGAACCACCGAATCAAACGAGATCCCGTACTCCGTCGTAGCCGCCACATCGCCGCGATCCCGGCATGACGCATAGTAGGAGTGTACAAAATAATATCTCTCCCCACCCGCCGAACCGGCAAACAAGGGAGATTGCTTTTGTTTTTCGATATAGTCCCAGCCCATATGGGGCACCTTCAGCTCCGGGTACGCGGAGAGATCAAATTTTTTCACCTCGCCGGGAATCCACCCCAAGCCGTCGCAGTCGCCCTCCTCGCTGTGCCCTAAAA
This sequence comes from uncultured Lachnospiraceae bacterium, assembly GCA_947243855.1. GTDB lineage: Bacteria > Bacillota > Clostridia > Lachnospirales > Lachnospiraceae > UBA3282. The sequence continues at coordinate 5,135 of CAMXIK010000005.1, forward strand.
GGAGCTGCATACCAAGACAGATCCCCAGAATGGGCGTCTTATCTTCCAGCACTTTGCGGTTCAAGACTTCTAAAAGCCCGGACTCCCCGATCACCTCCATGGCCTTTCCGAAATTGCCCACGCCCGGAAGAATCAGCTTGTCCGCCGCCTCGATCTGCGATACCTCTCCGGTAACCATACTGTCATATCCGAGATACTTCAACATATTTTTTACGGAATAAAGGTTCCCCATTCCGTAGTCCACGATTGTAATCATACTTATCCTCATTTCGAAGCGTCAATGTAATTTCTCACACTACGGCCTCCATTGTTTATGAATATGGAACCGCCACACGTGTAAGATATCTTCCACCAGATAGATACAGCCGAACACAATCTTCTTTACAATCTTTTTCATTCGCCGCCCCCGCCAAACATCTTCGATAATTTTTGAATCACTTTTCCCGTAAAGTCATTGTAATCATTCGGATAATCCCAATAGCTCAAAGGCTTTTCCTTCATGATCCGGTCAAATTCCTCTCTGGATATCTGCATTTTCTCCGTGAAGTATTCGATATCCCGCTCTATGGTCTTCTCGTCGTAGGGAAGCGCCTCAAGCGTCTTAAGCGCCTCCTCGCGGCTTAACTGCCCGGCTACAATCAGACTGGACAAATGCATTCTGCGCTTATCATATCCGAATTTTACTGGTAATATATAGGTCTGGTAAAATTTCGTATAAAAGGATTCATAATGTTTCCCGCCATAATCGCGCCAGCCGTAATTTTCCTGTAAAAACTTTTTCGCCTCTTCCTTGTTGTAATCCACATAATCTAAAATACTGCACCAGACAAACTTGCGCATAAAATAATCATAATCCGGACGGTCAAAGTGCGGAAACGTTTTTAATTTCCCGGAGCCGTCTCCGTGCATCTTATAAACCGACTTGATATAACGCCAGTCAAAATGTCCCTGCGACCAGCTCCGCGGAAGAATGCTCTCCGACGCATCGTTGTGCCCCGTAATGATATACTTGCACTTATATTTATGGGCCATCATCCCCAGAACCGGCAGCGTCATATGGTCTGTGGGAATTTCACAGTCCGGCGTAGAACCTCTGAAAAAGGCAAGCTGCAAGGAACGGAACTCCTGCCAGTCTACCACATAGGTGTACAGATCGATCTCCAATTTTTCCAGCAGGCTCTTAATATTCTGCACCGCCAGCTCGGAATCCCACCCGTTGTCAAAATGTACGGCCAAGGGACGCAGTCCCATTTTTTTTACCAGATACATCACATAGCAGCTATCCACGCCGCCGCTGATGCCCACAATACAATCGTATTTTTTCCCTTTTCCCGCAGCCTTGATCTTAGCGCCAAAAGCCTGCAGATCAAAGTCCTTGCGCTTCTTTTCCGCTTCCTGCAGCTTTTCCTTCGCACTCTTACAGTGATTGCAGACCCCCTGTTCGTCAAATTCGATTTCCGGGTCCGACGTGTCCATGACGCAGTAACTGCACATTTGATATTTCATCCTTACCTCCATGCCGAAGCTTTTGCAACGGCCGTCCTATAAAATACTGTCAAATTAGTTTACAAATCGTTTCCAGTTCACTCTCCTGCAGATAAGCGTGCATGGGAAGCGAAAGGCATACAGCGCTCGCTTCCTGCGCCGTCCTGCAATCGTTCTTATTTGTCTGTATCTGCGCAAAGGCTTTCAACGCATGAATTGGCTTTCTGTAGTAAACCATGCTCGGAATCCCGGCTTCCTTCAACCGAAGCATCGCTTCCTCCCGCTGTTTTTCGTCTGCAAACCGCACCGTGTACTGCGCCCAGCTCGAATAATACCCCGGCAGAACCGTGGGCGTTTTCACCCGCTCCCGCAGTCGTTCGGTATAAAAGTCCGCCGCCCGGTTACAGCCTTCCAATTCCTCCTCAAAAAACTGCAGTTTTTCAAGTAAAACCGCCGCTTGAACCGTGTCCAGTCTGGAATTCATGCCAATACGGATATTGTCGTATTTATCAAGACCCTTGCCGTGCACTTTATAAGAACGGATCAGCTCCGCCCACTCGTCGTTATCCGTAAAGACCGCGCCGCCGTCCCCGTAACAGCCAAGAGGTTTCGCCGGGAAAAAGGAAGTCGTAGAAATATCTCCAAAGCTGCAGGCTCTTTTCTCCCCGATCCTGCCGCCGAATCCCTGCGCGGCGTCCTCCATCAGCAAAAGCCCATACTTCTCTGTAATCTCCCGGATTTTACCATATTCGGCGCACTGCCCGAACAAATCCACAGCGATCACCGCCCGGGGCCGCAGTCTGCCTTCCTCGCAAACGGCGCTTACCGCCCTCTCAAGCGCCTGCGGCGATAAATTAAAGGTGTCCCCGTCAATATCCACAAAGACTGGCTCCGCGCCCACCCAAGGCACCACCTCCGCAGTGGAAAAGAAGGTAAAGTCCGGAACAAAAACGGCGTCCCCTTCTCCCACACCCCATGCCAGCAGCGCCAATAGCAGCGCATCCGTCCCGTTGGCGCAGGAAATACAGTGCTTTGCCCCCACATAGCCCGCTAACGTCTCTTCCAGCCGCGCTACCGGCTCGCCGCCGATAAACTGTCCCTTCGCCATGACCGCTGTCACCGCTGTGTCTATGGCCTCTTTATGCTTGTTATACTGTGCTTTTAAATCCCTAAATTCCATCTCGTTTCCGCTTTCCTTACAAATATCCTCTCTCCCGAAGGGCCTGCGCCATCTTTGCGGCCGCATGCCCGTCCCCGTAAAACTTAGGCCGGTCCGCCACCGCCACATGTCCTGCCTTTGACGCAAAACGCAGGGCGTTTGCCACACTCTCCTCATTCTGCGGGTCTACCTTATGCAGCCAGTCGATCTCCGTCAGATCCTCCCAGATATCCAGATCCAGCATAAACAGACATTTCGCGCCCGCAAAAGAAGATTCCTTGGACACACCGCCGGAATCCGTTAAAATCAGCTTCGCCCCCTGCATGAGCTTTACCATTTCCACATAACCCACCGACTCTATGATCTCGAAATTGGGAACGGCGTTCGCTTTCTCCCACAGCCCGAATTCCTGCAGGCACTTTTTTGTGCGGGGATGCATCGGACAGACCACCCGCTCTCCCAAACGCTCCACCAAAGCCAGAATACTCTCCATACGCTCTTTGTCGGAAGTGTTTTCCTGCCTGTGCCAGGTCATGACAATCGTTTCCTCTTGAGACTCACCCTGCGTCGTCTCTCCGGCAATCGTAAGATACGTGTCATACATAATATCGCCCGTCATGCAGGCGCGCTCTTCCAATCCTTCCCGTTTCAGATTCTGCATGGAAATCTCGTCCGGACAAAAAAGAACATCCGACAGATGATCTGCAACAATCCTGTTGCACTCTTCCGGATTCGACTTATGATGCACCCTTGGCCCCGCCTCCACATGGGCAATCGGAATACACAGCTTGGACGCCGCCACTGCGCCGGCCAAAGTAGTGTTCGTATCCCCGTATAAAATAACAAGCGCCGGCTTCGTGCGCAGCAGTTCCTCCTCGATCCCTGTCATCGCCTTCGCCGTCACCTGCGCGTGACTTCCGCCGCCCGACGCCAGATTGACATAGGGTTTGGGGATATGCAGTTCCCTAAAAAAAACATCCGACATGTTTTCGTCGTAATGCTGGCCGCTGTGAATAATGCTCTGTTCACAGCCCTCCTTCTCCAACTCGTGATATAACGCCGCCAATTTAATAAACTGCGGTCTGTTTCCCACAATGTGAGTAATCATACGCTCCTGTACCGCCTTCTGTATTCTCAGCCCTCAGGCCGTTTTGGCAAATCCCGCCGCTCTAGCGGCCAATGTAGTCCACAATGGGCTTCATCACCGCTTCCATGCTGACATGCTCCTTCGCAAACTGCCTGATCGTGTCCGCCAAGCGGCCCTTGTCCGCCTCCATACTCTTTATGTTCCGGTAAAACGCTACAATCTCTTCCGTCTTCACCACGCCCGCGTCATTTGGGAACACCAGCGCGTAAGGATAATCCTCAGACAACACGTCGATCGCACAGCCCGTAAGAAGGGGCATCCCTTTGGCCAGACACTCGCGGGACTTGAGGGCTCCCATTTTTCCATAGAAACGCGCCTTATACATGCCGAACGATACCAGCGCAATATCGCATCTGTCATACAGTCCGTCAAGCTGCTCTCCCACCATAGTGGAATAGAAATGTACATACGACTGCAGTCCATATCTGTCTGTCAGCTCCTGATAGAAGGGCTTCTCCGGCCCGTCTCCCACCAAATGCAGATGCACCTGATATTCGTGTTCGGCATCCGCGCTGTAATACTGGCGCAGTCCCTCTATAATGCGCTCATAACCGTGATGCCTCTGCATAAAGGCCACGCCGATCAGATGGATTTGTCCCTCCGTAAACGCGCCGCCGATTTTACGCACTTTTTCCACATTGATGCCGTTATAAGTGCTGATCGCGGGAACGCCAAAAATCTCCCTATCCTCCGTAAAGGTCACAAAACGATCCACATATTTTTTCAACTGCGGACGGTAAATTCTCTCCTTGATATAAAACGGCCACGCATTCCACTTTCCGAAATCATCCCCGTCATAGGGATAGCTGAACACTTCTATGACGATCTTGCAGGAGGGGTACAGTTCCTTAATCTTCTTCCAGAATCTGACATACGCCCTGTCCGCAACTGCCCGTCTGACATACACAAAATCCGGATGATCCAGCCGTGCGAGAGCCTCCTTATAATCCCTGGTAATGGAAGCCGTGGGAAACAGTCCCACAATCCTCTGTGCCAGCGACCGTTTCGGTGTTGCGATCTCGATCTCCTGCATGTCATAATGTCTGCTAAACTCTTCCATCTGCATGTCTATTTTCTTGCTGACGCCGACGGACTGACGCCCCTGAAAATGAAGGTAATAGCCTTTTTTCATAATAGCACACTCCCTTTCTAATTGCAAACACGGCGCATTACCGGCAAAGCTGATATTCATTGTCCGCATCGATGCCAAATGAATCCGCTACGATGCCTGTAACGTTATCAAAAGCTACCACGTTTATCCCGTTATTCACCGTTTTGTAGTTCTGGTTGTCAATGACAATCTCATTGTCATATCCGCCGTCCGGCCTCTGCACCCTCTTAAGCCCGAAATCGTGCCGGTCCGTCTCAAAATACTGCGATGCCTCCCCGCTGCCGCTGCTCCACACAACGTTGTCTCCTCCCGTCAAATACCACAAGCCGCCGCCTTGCACGTCCCCGATTCCCAACCCGCCAAGCACACTGTTTACCGCCTCTTCCTCCAACTGGCAGTACCCGTCTACCGAGAGAAAGATATCATAATTTCCCGCTGCAAGGGCTTCCGATATCCGGCCCGCATCGACAGTCTCCTTTAGTTCCACATCTTCCAGCAGCGCATCGAGATACGCCGCGTCCCGCTCCCAGCTTTCATAGGCGGGATCGCCCCTGTGATCCGGAATCTCATACTGTCCGGCAATATAGTCTCCCCACTTGGAGGTAAATTTACAACTGCCCCTGCCGTTTAGATGGGAGGTATTATACATATCTGTCCCATAGTCGATCTGCGCCCCATCCTCCATCAGATTATAATTGAGAAACGGCGCCTGATACTCCTTTGCAATTTCCTCCGCCGCACGAAACCGCTTCTGATCCTCCTGCGTCATACCGCCGTAAGGGGCTATCACCACCATAATCGGAATGTTCTGCTCCTGCGCCAGTTCTAAAATCGCCCTGTAATATTGTTCCGTTTTTTCCATGAGCGCAATAGTTCCTGTGCATGTCCCAAAATCCGGCTGCTCTAACGGCATCGTCGTCATGCCCATTTCAAAGCCCTTCCAATCCCCGTACCTCTCGGCTTCCTTCCCGGGTGTAAAATCCTCTTCCGCCAATTCCGCATACCGGTCGTGATACTGGGTGTAGCCCAGCATATATCCCAGCCATTGTTCCTGCGGCACGCTGGCCTTAATGGCATCCAGCCTGTTTGGCGACCATTTCAATCCGTAAGTGCTCTTGATCACAAAACCCGCCGGCAGATATTCTTCCTCCTCCAGCAGGCGGTATCCCTCCAGCACAATCAATTTAGGCGTCTGGGTCTTAAGCGCCTCTTTCAGATAATAATAGGAATTCCAAAGAGGCTGCGCAGAAGCGGTCAGCAAATAAGAAGAGATCCCATGCTCTCTCCATAAAACCCCCGTATGAAAACTCATATACGCGTGACTGCTGCCAAGCACCAGCACATCGACGGTATTATCCTCCAACTCGTAAAATTTCGTCACGCTGTAGATCCCGTCGTCATATTTGACCGCAAGCACACGATTCGCCTGCCACAATAACAGACAAAGGAGCAGCGCGCCTGCGACAAATTTAACCGCTGTTTTTTTCATTCCTGCCTCCATACCTAAGCTTCCTGCAAAGATCTCCTGCCCCGGCTAAAATTGAAAGTAGATAAACTGCTGCGGGTCATAGCCCGCACCGTATTTCCCGTACACAAAAATCAGAACCACCAAACCAAACGATACCGCCCACCGAAACCAGAGATTCTGCGTCATCAAAAAAGCGTCCAGCGTCATTTTTCTCCTGTACCTGATGAGATCGACCAGACATAGTAAGAAAATCGAAACGAGCAAAACGTTCATTTCCAGACGGTCCAGTCCCAACGTATATAAATCCCCGTTAAAAAATTTCCAAGGCGTCGGTCTGATCCAGATTCGCCGTATGTAACCAAAAGCGTCCCTGAGCGAATTGGCCCGAAAGAAGATCCACGCAAACACCACAAGGAAAAACGTCGTGCCGGCCTGCAAAAGCTTCCAGCTAAAGCACGCCGTATTCACACGCAGTCTGCAAAGCCATTTTTCCTTCCAAGGCGACAAAAAATCCCCTATCACCTGATATGCCCCATGGATACCTCCCCACACCACATAAGACCAGTTTGCGCCGTGCCAAAGACCGCTGGTGAGAAAAACAATCATGATATTCGCCGCTTTTCTACCGCGTCCTTTGCGGTTTCCGCCTAACGGAATATAGAGGTAATCCCGAAACCATGTGCTCAGCGAGATGTGCCATCTGCCCCAAAAATCGCGTATGCTGCACGCGAAATAGGGCGTATTGAAATTCTCCATCAGCTCAAATCCCATGATCTTCGCCGCCCCGATCGCAATGAGGGAATAGCTTCCAAAATCACAGTAAATCTGCAGGGAAAATAAAACGGCCGCCACAATCAGCTCCGCGCTGCCGTACATATGATAATTGTCGAAAACCGTATTGACCAAAACTGCCGCCCGGTCGGCAATCATCATCTTCATAAAAAAGCCCCATACCATCAGAATCGCTCCGGAAGCAACCCTCTTTGCATTCCACAGCTTCAAATTCCGGATATTCTGCATCTGAGACAGCAGATTTTTCGACCGTTCGATGGGGCCCGCCACCAGTTGCGGAAAAAAGGACACAAACAACGCGTAGCGGATGAGATTGGTCTCCGCTTTCACCTCTCCCCGGTAGACGTCGATCGTATATCCCAAAGCCTGAAAGGTATAAAAGGAAATACCCACCGGAAGCAAAAAAGAAAACCTATGGTCAACAAAGCCGATATGTAGAATCCGCAGCCCTTTATCCAGTGAAGCCAGAAAAAAGTTGCCGTATTTAAAGAGAAGCAGAATCCCCAAGTTAATGCCCAAACACGAAAACAGCACCGTCAGCATAACGCCCTTTTTCCCACGGTTTCTGCATTTGTCTATGATAATCCCGCTCAGGTAGGTAAGCAGTGTCGACGCCGCAATCAACGCCGCATATTTCACATTCCAGCTCATATAGAAATAATAGCTTGCCACCAGCAGCCAAATCTGCCGCGCCGCTCTCGGAATGACAAAATACAACGCCAGCACCACCGGAAAAAAGAACATAAATTCTATCGAATTAAATTCCATACGCTCTACTCCTTGGCCTCTTTTCCAAATTTTCCCCTGTGAAAATCCCTGATTCCCCGCCATGTGGCCACGACTAACGCGCCCTTTCCGTGCAGGAGCCACCAAAGACAGCAGGCCGTTCGGTTGGCCGCATAATAAATGAGAAACAGGGGATAACGCCGTCCAATGCGCAGACGATTACACAAAAGCCAGTTCCGTGCGATATAATAGGCGCAAAGCGGGCTGTCCGCCCCCTTGGTGCTGGCGCCCACCTTGTGATACATCACAGCCTGCGGACAATAATAAATGTCAATTCCAAGCTCCCGCAGACGGAAGCTGTACTCCGTATCTTCATAGTAAAGGAAAAACCGCTCGTCCAACAGACCCGCCCGCCCGATGATCTGCATAGGCAGAAGCAAACAGCATCCCGTGGCGAAAAAGGTCTGGCGTTCCTCCTCATGCTGTCCATGGTCTATTTCATTTAATCCGATATGCCGAACCTTCCACACCACAGGCGACACGCTTCCTCCCGCGGACCAAATGCGTTTTCTGTCGCCGCTGTAGTAAATCTTTGGCACGATCATACTGTCCGGATGCCTCTGCGCACAGGCAAGAAGCTCCGACAGCATGTTTTTTTCGATCTCGGTATCATTGTTTAGCAAAAGGACCGCATCCGCACCCCAATCCTTTGCCTTGCGGATTCCCACGTTGTTGGCGTAAGAAAAACCGTAATTGTCATCAAGCTCTAAAAACGCAACCCGTTCTTCGTCCCCATACCGTGTCCGGAGAAGCTGCATGGAGTCGTCGGCGGAAGCATTATCTACCACGATCACCCGCATCTGGCCGTCTATGCTGTTTGCAAGCACGGATTCGATACACGCCTCGTTATATTCTTTTCCGTTATAGTTCACTAAAATAACCGCCAGTTTCACACTAACCTCCATACTTCTGCCCTGCATACTCTCATGCAAACAAATCCGACAGCGTCCGGTAATACTTCTTTGTCAACCTCATCTGATCATACGCGCCAAAATCCATTTCCGCAACCCTGTCTATTGGATTTTTCATTGCCGCAATCCACCCAGCCGTATCGTAAGGGTCTTTCACATAGTTCGCTTTCCCCTGCGTCACCTCCGGAATACAGGCCCTGTCCGTCGTGATCACAACCGCGCCAAAGAGCATCGCTTCGATGGGCGGCATCCCGAATCCTTCAAACACGCTGGGAAACAGGAAGGCCCTGCAATGCTGGTACAGCGTATTTCGTTCCGCATTCTCCACAAATCCCGTGAGCGTAATCTCCTGCTTAAGCCCAAGCTCCACGATCCGCCGTTCCAAAGCTTCCCTGCCCGCCCCGTTCACGCCGGATATGAGAAGGCGGCAGGGCAGCTCCACATGCTCCCGCTTAATCCGCTCCATAACGGCAAGCAGCGTCTCCAAGTTTTTGTGGGGAATCATCTGCGACACCGTATAGTAGTACGCTTTCTCTTCGATCTGATACTTCCCCGCAAGCTGTTCAAAAGGCGCCGTCTGCTCCCGGTTCACGGTGATCGGATTATAGATTGTGGTAATTTGCTGCGGCGCCACTTTGTATCTGCGTACAATATCCTCCTTCACCCAGTCCGAAATCGCAATGATGTGTCTGGAACAATGTACGTCAAGCCACCAGCACAGCTTGGAATAGGCGATCTCATGAAAGGGATGGTACTCCGGATAGTGGGCAGCCTGCAGATCATGAATCGTGTTCACATAGACCACGCCGCCGTTGAAAAGAGGTCTGCAGTATACGGGCGAAAAACATTTGCGGATTCCGTGTTTTCGGAGAAACCGGTTTTCGCAAAAAAACTGCCAGAGAATACGGCCCGCGATATTCGCGGAAAGCACCTTCGTCTCCAAAAGCTCGATCCGGCTGTCCTGCGCATACTGGACAAAGGTCTCCCGATTATCCGCAGACACCAGCAAAAAAAGATGAAAAGGCTCCTTCAACTGCAAGAAGCCGTCCAAGAGATTTCTGATATAAAATTCCGTTCCGCCCACCTTTTTGGGCCGAAGCCAAAGTAAATCCACCGCTATCTTGAGCATACGTCCCTCCGCTCTCCTATTCCGCCCCGGAAACGATGTGGCTCTTTCCGTAAAGCGTCATATCTTCCAAAACCGGCTCTGTACCATCATAAAGTCTGCCGTCCGCGTCATACCAGCCGTCAAACACCCGGTCCAGCTCTTGATCGCCCGGCTCGCCTATCGGCAGGCTTTCAATCGTTTCTCCTTTGATCACGCTTACATACATTTCCTGTGCGTATTCCTCCGCCAGAAAATGCACGGTGCAAAGCTCTTTCCCCTCGATCCAGATCTCATCCAAAAAGGTCTTTCTTGCCGTAAGAAAATCCCGTATCGTCCAGACTTCCCCCGTATAGTTGACCTCCCCATAGATTTCCTTCCACCGTACCCTGTCCATATCGGCAGCCACATAGATTTCCGACACATATTCGTCAATTTTCTGTTCCTGAATCATCTGAAAATAATCGGTAAAAAACGCCTGATAACAGTCCGACACCATCTGCCTGAATTCTGGATGGGTATACAGATGCCAGAAAAGCGGGCTGCTTTCCCCTCTCTGGGTCAAGTAGCACAGATCCCGCGTCGTCCCGTCAATTCCCAGCACTCTGCCGTAAGCCTTGTCATAGTCCCACACTGGACCGGCAAACAGCTTTGTGCTGACCTCGTCTTCGGGTTTATAAAAAAAGGAGCTGGTGGCGCCGCCGCCTTTGTTCTTAGACAATTCCTCCACGATATACTTTCTCGCAAAAGATTCCAGATCAATATAATCCAGATAACTTTTCCCCGTATCCGGATTGATACCGTCCTTTGCCGTGACAGCCTGCTCCATCTCATTCACCAGCCCGCTGATATAGTCCACTTCCGCTTTGGAGGCGTATTTCGGGTCCTTCACCGTATAGGGGTCGCCCAGAAGCGTCGTCTCAAATCCGCTGACCTCACGGCTGTATTTGTCCATCACATCCCGTTCCAGCAGATAACCGCCGGACAACTGCCTTGGCTCCACAGCCAGTTCGACGCCCTTTTGATTCTCCGTCGTAAAACGCCTATAGGTTTCTATTCCCTTATTCAATCTTTTGTTCTGATCTCCTAGGTCGGCGATCGGAATCCGCTGCGGATCGATCTCGATCTTCTCGCAGAGCTGATACATGCCGTGGTATTGGCCGTTCATATAAAGATCAATATACTGGGATTCGGGAGATCCCTCCATCCCTGCCGCAATGGCCATCTCATAGGTGATTTTGTTGCGCAGATAAGAGCGGTCCTCAACATTACTCAAAAGAACCCATTTCTCGGCGCTTCCCATGCCGAACAGATCCGCCTTGTTTTTCAGTTTAATCCCGTAGGATTTCTTCGAATAGGCCCAGGTAGAATTTCCGCGCCCTGAAATATGATCCAGCTTATCCGCACAAACCATCTTTCCAGCCGCGTCAAATAAAATGATTTTTCCTGCTTCCTCATACTCCTTGTCCGCGTCCAGCCGTTCTAGGGAGCCGCTTTCCGTCTCCAAAAATACCGCCGGAAGATTGGCGGAATGCATCACCACCATCGTCTGCTTCGCAATCGGGTTTCCCTCCCCATCATAAAAACACAGATCATAGGGTTCGTTGTGGGTAATGGTTCCGATCGCTTCCCCGCTTTTCAGGGAAATTTCCTCTTCTCCCCTTACAAAAACCGCCTGCTCCGCTCCCACAAACGAAATTTTTACATCGCCCGCATTGGCATAGGAGGGCAGAAAAAGGTACGAAGTCTGCTCCGCCTCATCCGCAAAACAGCGTATTTTCTGTGCGGGCGCCGTATTGTCGATCAGAAAGCAGAGGCTTTCCATGCAGTCGCCGTCCCTTTGCTCACGCTCGTAGGCCGCCCTTTCCCATACAATCGTTACGACAATCAATATGATAAGCAAAATTCCGCGTATTCCGCAGCGTTTCCTTCTGTATGTCATATCCGCCTCATACTCCTGTCATCTATACCCCATGGCTCTTCGCGTACACCGTGACATCTTCCGAAACCGGAGTCGCCGTATCAAGAGGCGTTCCTTCCTCCGTATACCAGCCGTCAAACATACGGTCTCCGCTCACCGTTCCCGGCTCGCTCCCCGGCAGCCTCTCAAGCATCCTTCCAGCGATCACGCTTACATAGTGCTCTTCCCCCGTCTCCGAAACAAAGGTAACCGTACATAATTCTTCCCGATCCGTCCAGACTTCATCCAAAAACTGTTTGCGCGCCGAAACAAAATCCCTGACCCGTTCTACCTCATAGCCGAAATCATAGGGACTGTCTCCTTCTTCCCGCCATCTGATCCGGTCCATTTCGACCGACGTCCGAATTTCAGAAGCATATTCGTCGATTTTTTCATCTACAATCCGCTGCATATAGTCCGAGAAAAATTCCTCATAGCACGCAGAAACCGCCTCCCGAAACTCTGGATGCCTGTTTAGCTGCCAGAAGAGCCTTGTCGGATTGCTGTCCCGCAGCGTCAAATAACACAGATCTTCCGTGGATTCATTGATTCCCGTTATGCTGGCGTAAGCCTTGTCATAATCCCATACCGGACCGGCAAACAGCTTTTTGCTGACCTTGTCCTGCGGTTTATAGAAAAAAGAGCTGGTAGCGCCCGCGCCGTTATTCTTCGAAAGTTCTTCCAGAATGTATTTCTGCGCAAAGGACCGCAGGTCAATATAATCCCCATAACTCATGCCAGTGTCCGGATTGACGCCGTCCGCCGAGACAAGCGCTTTCTCCATCCCATTCACCAAACCTCTGATATAATCCACTTGCGCTTCCGAAGCATACGCCGGCTCTTTGATCGTGTACAAATCTCCCAGACTGTCCGTAACAAATCCGCTGATTTCTTCCCGGTATTTGTCCGACACATCCCGCTCTAACAGATAGCCTCCCGTCAAATCCCCCGGCTCCTTGACAAGAACCATGCCCTTGCGTTTTTCTTCCTCGAAATGTCCACACTTTTGGATATCCTTGTTCAACCGCTTATTCTCTGCTTCCAAATCGGCAATGGACACCCTCTCCTCATCAATTTCCACTTTTTCGCAAAGCTGGTACATGCCATGGTATGTATGGTTAATATAGAGATCCACGTACTGCGATTCCGGCGATCCCTCCATCCCCGCCGCAACGGCCATATCATAAGTAATTTTATTGCGGATATAGGCGGGATCTTCCACATTACTGAGCAGAATCCAATTATCGGCGCTGCCCATACCGAACAGATCGGTCCTGTTTTTCAGCCTGATCCCGTAGGATTTCTTCGGGTGCGCCCAAGTAGAATTACCGCGTCCCGAAATACGGTTCAGATCGTCCGCACACACAACGCTGCCGCCTGCGTCAAAGAGGACGATTTTTCCCTTTTCGGCATAATTTTTATCCGCGTCCAGCAATTCCATTGACCCGCTTTTTGTCTCGAGGAACGCTGCCGGAAGATTGGCGGAGCGCATGATGCTCATCTTTTCCCTTGCCAGTTCTCTTCCTCTTCTGTCGCAGAAAGATATCTCATAGCTCCCGCCGCAGGAAAGCGCTCCGATGTGCTCGTCATTTTTCAGCGTCACTTCTTTTTCTTTCCCCGAAAAGACAATCCGATCCGCGCCTGCAAAAGAAATCCTCACATCGTCTGTATCCGCGTAAGAAGGCAGGAATACATAATTCGCGTTTTCCGTCTCGTCCGAAAAACAGTAAATTCTCTGCTCGGAAGCGGAATTGCCGATCACAAAACTCAGATTCTCGATATAACCGCCGTCCTCCTGTATCCGGTCGTATGCCGCTTTCTCCGTAAACACTACAGCCCCGGTCAGACAAAACAGCATAAGCCACAGTATCCCCCGCCGTTTTCTCCTATCTGTCATATCCGTTCCCTACTCCTTATCACTTCTTTTCCAGATCCCGCACCCGTTTATCCAAAATTGCAAGCTCCTGCGTCAACGTTCTAACCTTGCGGTTTAACCGGGACACAATCGAAGTCAGCGACAGCAGAATCAGTATAATAAAGCCGATGCAGAAGAGAAACAGGCCGTTCATATTGTCCTGTATGCCAAAAAGGCGGATAATCCGCGTCAAAAGCTCCGGCACCACCACAAGGATTCCCATAACGGCTCCCGCTACCAGCCATAAAAGCGTATATTTTAAGTTGAGCGCCTTCTGTTTCAGAAAATACAGAATCACGATAAAATAACTGATCACCACAAGGATCAGCGTCACGCGCAAATGCCCCGGTATCATACTCTTTTCCCCCTCCTCACGCCATAGCTGAGTCTGCAAAGCAGAATCGCCAGCGTCACTTTAAACATATAGTAGATCGATTTTTTAAAGGTAATGGAACTGACGCCGCCTTCTCTGGCGCGCATCTGCACCGGTACTTCCTGCACCCTGCCAAGGTGCATAATCGCAGAGACAATGGCTTCTGGTTCGGGATAATCCATGGGATAATCCTTGCTGTATATCTCAATGAACATGCGGTTCACCGCCCGGTAGCCGCTTGTCACATCTTTGATCCGTTTCCCCGTGGTAAGCCGTATCAGGCCGCTTAAAATATTAATACCCGCCCTGCGGCTTGCGGAAGTCTGAAATCCTTCCCGCTCTAAGAAACGGGAACCGATTACCACATCGGCTTCATCCGTCATAATCGGCTCCAAAAGCTTCTCCAAATAAGTCACATCGTGCTGTCCGTCGCCGTCCATCTGCACCGCTATGTCATATTTATTTTTGTACGCGTAAATATAGCCCGCCTGCACCGCGCCGCCAATTCCCATATTAATGGAAAGATCCAGATACTGGAACCCTTCCTGCTCGCAGATGGCAAGCGTCCGATCCGTGGAACCGTCGTTGACCACCAGATAATCGTACTGCGGCGCCTGTTCTATCATGTCCTTTACCACATGTACGATATTATCGGATTCATTATAAGCCGGTATAATAATTAAAATTTTCTTTTTCTCTTCCATCCTTACATTCCCCGCTATGCGTCTGTCTCTCCGTCATTTTTCTTTTCCCTCAGAAACCGCTTTTGGATAAAATCCTTTGCGCGCGCCTGCCACAGACTCCTAAGAAGCAGATAGTAGGCGGTATAGAAGGGCCCGAACGCATATACCAGATATCGCTGCTGCCCAAAAAACACCAGAGAAATCACGAGCACCATAACCACATTTGTTCCCAGAATCAGAGCCATCATTTCCGCCCCTTCCTTTTTCGCCCGTGCGTCCGCATATCCCCATATCATCAAAGCGGCAGCCGACAGATATAAAAAGGCCGTCACCAGATGGCAGAACCCGTAAAGGGGCGCGTATTGAAAAAACACAGAGCTGATAAAAGCCTGCGGCAGAAGCATCAGCGTATGATACAGAAATCTGCCAAAATGTGCCCGGATCAATGTCATTCCGATCGTCGAAAGATGGGATGCCCTAATATCGCTGAACTGATCCGACATCAGAATTTCGGGCGCGTTTCTCAAATAATATTCAGAGGGAATCCATATACAGGTTTCGCCTATTTTCCCAATTCCCCCAACGATATCTTTCCACATCCACAGCCCTTCTTCCGCATAGGCATACCGCTGTCCTCCGGCATCCACCGCTTCATAAAGAGCCAGATACAGCCCTCTTAACACCGGGTCCGAAAATAGATCCGCATCCCCGTAATCCGCCTCATACATGCCTCTGGAAAAAATCAATGTCATATACTGGCTGGTAGAAAAATTCTGATAGAGCAGTTCCGCCTCTTCAACGCTCTCCGCCTGCGGAATCTGCGCCTGTTTTTCCGCCTCAGGCCCCGCCGCTTCCGCCTCCGCCTGTCTTGCTTTTTCCTCCTCTAAATAAATCTGCTCCATTCTCGGCCACTGCACTTCCATCCCAAGCTTACCGAGGAAATGCTCCTCCCCCAGCAGAAACCGATAGCCTCTGATGAGACCAAGCACCAGCAGCACGCCTGCTATACTGACCGCCATACAGCCGGCGAGTCCCGTCAAAACGCGGAGCGCCTTTTTGGCCCAGCCCGTTCCTCTTCCCCGCATACAAACCAGATAGAAAAACGCAATCCCGCACACGCCAAACAAAATCTGAAGCTGAGAGCGGACTGCCGCAAGAAGGAGGGTCATACAAAAAGCGCCCGCAAGCCGAAGGTAATTTTTTTCCCAAACCGCCCTGAGCAGATACGCCAGAAACAGGTAAAAGAGAGAGTAAGCCACTCCCTCTGTGAGGATCGCCTGCGTCATCACCGCCATCGGCATTTCGATGGTATACGGGTAAAGGGCAAACAAGCAGACCAAAATTCCTTCCGCAGGGTGAAGTCCAAACCGCGCCCGCACCGTTTCCTCCAAAACCGTCACGGAGAACGCAGCTAAAACAGCCTGTTCTATGATCACTGCCCACAAGTAATTCTCATAGCCAAACAGGCACTCGTTAAAGAGCAGAAAAAGCGGGTAAGCCGGCATAACGCCCTCATGCCACCTAATCCACATATAGCTTCCGCTGTCGTCAAACTCCGCCGGCCCGTCATGCCCCAACAGTAAAAAGAGGAGCAGCAGCGCCGCAAACAAAAGCAGTTGAACTCCATATTTCGTTTTAATCTGTTTTCCCTTTTCCCGCAAAATGTTATTCCTTTCTAACCGTAGAGCAGGATATGTCTCGTAATCTGACAGGCATTCAGCAAAACGCCCACGCCCATACAAGCCCATAAAAAACGCCTGCTAAATAGGGGCCAGTTCCCTTCCCTGTCTTCCATCATCATCACCGTAAGCAGAATCAGCGCCATATAGAGATAAATCATAGTCCGCAGAATGGACGCAACTACGGTCGGCGTAAGTCCCACGGCGACTTCCGGAATACAGGCCAAAAGCAGAATTACAGCCGAAGCCCACCCGTTTCGCGTTCTGGCAAACAACGTATAAAGCACCACCGCAAACCATAGGAGCACCGTCAAAAGCAGAAATCCCTGTTCCACCCGTTCCGGCCATCGTTCAGGAAGAGGCGCGGGCGTCTGGTAGGTGAGCGTCCGCCATCCCAAAAGATAATTCACCATAAACCAGCCTGTCCATGCCACATCCGTAAGCACGGGAAGCGATGCTATCAGACGTTTCCCGGCCGATTCCCCTCTCCACATCAAAAAGATCACTAGATTGAAGAGAAAAAACAGCGGGCTTGGCAGAGATACAAAATGCATGTACGAAGATAAAATCCCCATACGCAGCTTATCTAAAAATGACAATTCAAAATATTCCGGCATCCAGTTTTCGGCATCGCTGACAGGCCGCAGGCGGTTGCCCGGACAGCACAGGATATAGATCAGGAAAACCGCCGTCAATCCTGTACAAATCCACACCACCGGGGGAATCCTTTTTCCGCCTTTGACACAATATAATATAATTCCCAGTTCTATCAAAAACAAAATCGCCGCCATGGACTCGAAACTGGCGCAGTAGAGCACGGACAGCGCCGCCCCAAAGACCTCTTTTCCAGACAGGGTCTCTTCACATACGCCCGCCTTTACGATCCGGCTTACCGCATAAAGCCCTAGCGAAAGCACCCATAAATAATTGGTGGTGGTGGAAATCCACCCGGTCTGGGCCATGATGGAAAAAGGAAAGACACAGAGCAAAACCGCCGTCAAAAGATAGGTTTTCTCTTCCCGCAGGCCAAAAAGATGCTCCAAAATCCAGACCAGATCCCAATACAACAGCGCGATCATAAGCAGATTCAAACTTTTCCAGAAAACAGCCGGCCATGTCGTCAAAAAGGGCAGCGCCAGCTCAATCGTAATCCGGGACGACCAGTTCAGATATCTCGTCAGCGTATATTGAAACAGGTCGTTCCCATATTCCCCCAAGATCTTTGCATACGCCGCGTCGTCCCAGTATGTGGGAGAAAGAAAGATATGAAACGGCAGATAAAAGAGCAGCAGCATGGTCAATGCTTTGTATTTGGTTTGCAGAACTTTTCCGTCACGGCGGCGGTTACAAATCAGCGAACACTTCATCTTTACTCTTCTCCGTCACTCTGCCGTCGCCCACCTCGTAAATCACATCCACATTTCGGATCGTAGTAAGCCTATGGGCAATGATAATCATGGTTTTCATTCCCTGCAAATGTTCGATGGCCTCCATGACCGCCGACTCCGTCTCGTTATCCAGCGCAGAAGTGGCTTCGTCCAACACCAGAATCTCCGGGTCGTGGTAGAGGGCTCTGGCAATGCCGATGCGCTGTCTCTGCCCACCCGATAGCCTGACGCCCCTATCGCCTACAATCGTATCTAACCCATGGGGAAGACTTTCTATAAACTCCCGAAGCTGCGCTCTCTCCACAGCCGCGCGCACCGCCTCCTCGGAAATCTCTTCCTCCCGCAGTCCAAACGCGATGTTATTGCGGATCGTATCGTCGGAAAGATAAATCGTCTGGGGAATATACCCTACCTGCGCGTGAAACGTCTTTGGCTGCTCATGCACATTGATCTCATCCGCAAACACCGCCCCTTTCACCGGCGTCAAAAGACCAAGGATAATATCCACCATGGTCGTTTTCCCCGATCCGGTAGCGCCGATAAACGCCACGGCAGCGCCCTTTTGAATCGTAAAACTCACGTCTTCAAGCACCCACTCCTCCGTGCCGGGATAGTGATAAGACACCCGCTGCACCTGAATCTCCTTTTGCAGCCGCCAGTCATCCTTCCGTTCCCTGTCCTCTTCCACGACCAGCCCCTCAATCCCTGTCAGATCATGATAGACAAGCTCCACCGAAGGGAGGGCATAGAGCATATTCGATGCGTGCTCGTTGATCCGCCCGACGCTGGGCATCAACCGCATACCCGCCACCGCAAAGGCGGCAAGCTGGGAAATAAAATAAACCGAATCGGCCTCGCCAAAGAGAAGCTTCACAATCACGGCAATCAGAATACCCGTCATAGCGACAGCCTCCACCGTATATTTTGGCAGAATTGAAATGGTTCTGGCAATGCGCAGCCCTCTGGCATATTTTTTCCAGTATGTTTGAAATTCATCGGTAAAATAAGATTCCCGTTCCAGAATCTTTATTTCCTTGATCCCGCCAAGCGCCTGATTCATCCATTGAAATATCTTTCCCTGATAGCCTTGATTTTCCAGTCCAAGCTGTTTGCTGTATTTCCTGCTTATCATCAAAAATCCACCCACGAAGACCGCCAGAAGCCCCAGCACAATGATGGTGATGGATTTGCTGGTAATCAGCAGATAAATGACCAAGACCCCAGACACCGCAAGCTCCGCCATCAGCTCCAGCGCATAGAGAATCACCTGCATAAACCGCGACGTGTCCTCGTGCAGGCTTCGCTGTAAAATCGCAATGTTATGGTTCAGATGAAAGGTGTAAGGCTCCTTCATGTAAGCGGCCAAAAGCCTTGTGGACAGCTTCATCTGCGTATTGTAGGAAAAGCGGAAAATATAATCCTTCTCCAAAATCAGATACACATTCTTAATCACATAGATCCCGATAATGCCGGCAGCAATCAACACAATAAAGCTCTTATTGGAATGAAAATGAAACAAGTCGAAAACCGCTTTCAGATACCATCTGCTTTGAATCGTGCCCTGATTTTGAAGCACGTCTATAAAAGGCACGAACACCATAACCGCAAGAAGTTCGAGAAAACTGCCCGCCACGATAGCCACCGTAAGGAGCGCAAGTTTCCACTTATCCCTTTGATCAAATATATAACCCAGCTTGGAAAGCAGGGACGCCTGCTTTTTTTCTCCTGTTTCTCTCATACTGCCGCTTGCCTTTCTGTCTCCTGTCGGTCACCCTCCGCATCGCTTTTTCCCAAGCGCCGTCTCACGCAAAGAGCGCCGGACATAAATTGCTGTGGGAATCCCGGTCGCTGATTTTTCTGGCGGGTATCCCAGCCCATGTCGTGCCGGGCTCCGCAATATCCCCCGTCACCACCGCATTCGCGCCCACAGCCACATCATCTGCGATACGGACCGCGCCGATTACTTTCGCCCCGCTTCCGAAATAACAGTTATCCCCGATCACGGCCGCCTTGTGGCTTCCGTTTGTCGCGCCGATCGTCACGCCCTCCTGCAGGCGGCAGTTTCTGCCCGCCCTGACATTCCCGTGAACCACTATCGTACCGTAGTGAGGAATGGAAAGCCCCGGCCCGAACACGCCCGGCGGTATCGTAAATCCAAGCCGGACGCTTAAATGGTGAAAGCGGAACTTGTGATATTTTCCAACCGCTCCCGCCAGAAACCCGCTGCGGCAATTCTGATCATACTCCACTTTGCGAAGCAAAATCTCAAACTTCCAGATTTCATCCCCGAATAACCGCGGACGCCTGTCGTTCTTTCTGCCAAGGGCAATTTTGTCCTGCTCCCGGTAATATTGATACTTCTCTTTGCTAGTTATCATATCCTCTTTCCCGCCATGTATGGCTCCCGGGCCGTACCCGTCCGGCTCTTTCTGCGTGTTGCGCTTCCGCATATTACAATTACACCCTGACGCTGATCTGTTCCAGATATGCCGTATATCCGGCCGCCCGGTTGGCCTCTTCCCCGATTGCGTCGTGTTTCTCAAGCCGCGTTTTCCCCGGGGACTGCCTCACGTACCACTCATACTCCAAATCCATGTTTCCAATATCCAGCACACGGTAGCCCTGACGAAACAGCCTTACCGCAAGAAACTTCGCGGCCACACCCACCGACAGCACAAACAGTCTGTCTCTTTCATATTTCATACAGGCTTCCATAATGGCCGGTATCGCCCCGTAGGCGTCGCTTGGCGGGCAGATAATTCTCTCAATGCTCCGCGCCGTGTCAAACAGATCGTTGCCGACGCCGTTGTGGGTTTTTTCTCCCTCCACAATCACAACGTCTCTATTTTCCCATATTTTTCTAATTTTAGCAAACTGCGCGCCGACGCCGCTCCGGTCTTCCAGATAATAATAGCAGCGCGAAACAAAGGTACTGTAGTAAATCCGGTCGGGATTACAGTATTTTTCATAGGTTTTCCGGCAGAACAGCAGATGATCCCTCCAAAACTGCCTGCTGGCCTTCCTGTGATCCGAGAGCGTCTCAAAAATACCCGGTATGGTCACAATCAGGTCGTCCTCCGTATACCGCAGAATCTCCGCAAGCCCTTCGGAAATCTCTGGGTTGGCTTTCTGCAGCATCAGACTGCCGCCCTTTATCATCACGATCTCGCCGTCCCCAAAGCGCACCATACTCTTCTCGGTATGCAGAAGCTCGTCTATGGTCTCGTCCACGGTATGCACCTGTATGCGGTTATGGAGGACGCCCTTTTCATACAGAAAATAGACGGCCGCCGCTAACATATCTTTTATTTTTTGTTTCATATCTGCCTGTCTTTTACCTGCTGCCCTCATCGAGAGCGCTCCTGCAAAATTTTCTCCCGCATCCCCATAATCGTTTCAAAGTAACACTTATAATTATATTTTTCCAGAAGCGCACGGTAGCCCGCCGCCCCCATTTTTTTCATGCGCTCCCTGTCGGAGAGCATATCGTCCAGCTTGTCCTGAAAATCGGCCCCGTCGCAGTCCCGGAACCAAAAACCCGTAACGCCGTCCTCCACATAGCAGGCCGTGCCGTTGGTATCGCTGACAATCACCGGCAG
The DNA here is from genome assembly GCA_947243855.1 of uncultured Lachnospiraceae bacterium. Classification (GTDB taxonomy): domain Bacteria; phylum Bacillota; class Clostridia; order Lachnospirales; family Lachnospiraceae; genus UBA3282. The sequence goes on from CAMXIK010000005.1 coordinate 26,696, forward strand.
GGAATAGCTCATGGCCTCCAACTGGGACACCGAAGCCATTTCCAAGGTGCTCGGAATCACATACAGATCCGCCGCCAGATACTCCCGCTCCATATCGCGCCTTGCCAAATTGGTTTTCACCGTGGCAATATTCTCCAAATGATGTTCCTTCACATACCGTCTGACCTGTTCGCAGTATTCTTTCTGAAAACGGTTGGTGGCCTCCCCCACCAGCGTCACTTGTATCTCATATTTCTCCTTAAGCCGCTCCACGGCCTGTAAAAGCATCAGATGATGTTTTCTGATCTCATATTTTCCAATGCAGAGAATATGGATTCTGCCGTCGGCAAAATAAGTTCTCTCTTCCGGCGCTCTCTGCGGATCGATCACAAATGGCACAAAATAATCGTTCTCCCGCACCACCGTCCCCGGTTTTCTTTCGCCCATCACCGGCGTCATGCGAAGCGCCGGCGTCATGCGCGCCACCAGACGGTGGGCCAGATCTGTTTTCGGCGGTTCTGACCAGAGGGGATTTTGGTTGTAGAGAATGCAGGGATAACCCATCTTCTTACAAATGCGGTAGGCCGCCATGGAATACAGGGAACGCTCCCGCAAAATCACCAGATCGGGGGCAAAGCCGCAGATCAGGCGTTTTAACTTTCCCATGGGCGGGAACCCGTGCTGGATCTTAAATACGATGGCGTTCGGGTCTTTTCTGTGAATCACCTTCACGTAGAGAAAGTCGATCAGCCGGTAAAGCGGCGAATAGCCGAGCACTATGGGCGTCACGCTGCTGTAATCCTCAATCAGCGCCGCATAATGGCTGATAAAGCGCACCTCATGCCCATCCTGCACAAGCCCTCTCATAATGTCCATCTGATTCGTGTGATAGCGCGGGGCTACATAGAGGAATTTCATATAAATTTATTCTCCTTGAGGCTGTATTTGCCGCCCTTTAAAAATTTATGTTTCACAACCCACCATCCGGGCACCCAGATATATTTGTGCATAGCCGGGGACGCGCTGCCGATCATCCAGCAGTTTCGGTCGCAGTTCTTCGTACATTCCCGCACCTTCTTCGCCTGCTCGGAATGCCACAGTTCCTCCCACGACTGTTCCCGCAGATTCCCCATAACCGCCTTTTTCTCCATCCCGTTGCAGGGAATCACATCGCAGAAAGGATCGATAAAAAAGGCGTTCTTCGACATATCGCAGGGCAGAAGCCTCTTATTGCCGTAAATATAGTTGATCAGTCCGTGATTAAAATAAGCGCGGAACCACTTTTTAGGCGATTTGCTCTTTAACAGCTCGTTAATCAGCTTCTCAAAATTCTGCGCTACCTTGTATTTATCATCAATTTTGTTATCTGTCTTGCGGAAATAAAAAGAATTATGCAGAGTGGCCGTGGCAAACTCCATCCCCATATCGTTAGCAATATTGTAAAGCGGCACAAGGTCTTCACAATTCATATCCTGCACCGTCATGCCGAATCCCACGTCGGGATGCTTCATTTCCACCAGCGTTTTCAGCGTCTGGTAACCCCTGTTAAAGCCGTCGGGAATCCCCCTGATCTTATCGTTCGTCTCCTGCAATCCCTCAATGCTGATGCGGATACCCACCTTCGGGAACTCCCTGCAAAGGGCGATGATCCGGTCCGTGAAATAGCCGTTTGTAGATATGACAATTCTGTCAGATTTTTTGTAAAGCTCCCGCACAATATCGGGAATATCCTGCCTGATAAAAGGCTCTCCGCCCGTAATATTGGTAAACGCCATCTCCGGCAGTTTCCTAATATCTTCCAGCGTAATCTCTTCTTCCGGCCTTGTGGGGTCACGGAAGCAGTCGCACATGTTGCAGCGCGCGTTGCACCGGTAAGTCACAATCACGGTTCCGTATAATGTTCGTCTCGCCATCCTTCTACCTCAACTAACTTATGTGTACACTTCCTTCACTATTTTATCACAGTATTCCCCCACTGTGTCAAAATTTATCTCCTTACAGTTCTCCCGGTACTCCAGACACCGTTCGGGCTGCTCCCACAGCTCCTTGATATGCGCCGTCAATTCCTCCGCGTCGCCGCCCCGGAAAAGCTCTCCCGTCCTGCCAGCCTGCACCAGCTCCGGCGCGCCGCCAAGATCTGAGACAAGTACGGGCGTGCCGAGCATCTGTGATTCCATCACGGAAAAGGGACAGTTCTCATACCATTCGGACGGATAGACGGAAAACCTTGCCCCCGCGATCAGCCTGTGCAGGGCTTCTCCTGCCACGAATCCTTTATTTTCCACGTTTTTGGCCTGATTAACCTTTTCCTCAAGAGGCCCGGAGCCGGCAAACACAAAGGGAATCTCCGGCAGAGCCGTACAGGCGTCGAGCAGAGTCCCGATGCCTTTCTCCTCGGAAAACCGCCCAAAGTAGAGCACATAATCCGCCGTCGTCTCCCCCGCGCCATTCTGTTTCCCGCCTGTCAGGCCGCCGCACTCTTTTGTGCCATTCTCTGCCTTAACAGCCGCCCTCTCCACAAAATTCCGCAGCATCACGGTTTTTTCCGCCAGAAGAGGGTTGGTATCCAACTGCCTTTTCATAAACTCGCTGGGACAGATAATCGCATCCACCATACCGTAGGTCCCTCGCCGCTTATAAAATCCGGACTCTATTGTCCCCAGCAGGCTTTTGATGCGCGAATTATGAATGCAGCGGTTTTTGCTGCACGCCCCGAACCGCCCGTCCCGGCAGGCAAAACAGATTTTCCCTGTAGCGGGAATGCGCATCATATGATTGGGACACACCCACTGGTAATCATGGGCCGTATACACAAGCTTTACCTTCCGTCCCGTCTTTTTTTCATAAGACCGGACGGCGTAGATCACCGAAGGGGTAAGCTGAAAATTAATATTATTAAGATGCACCACGTCTGGATTCATATCATGAAGCACCTCTTCCAGCTTCCGCTTCGCCTCAAAGGAATAGACGATCTTAAACGGATAGAGCAGCTTTTGCAGCTTTCCCGTATGAAAATCCATGTCCTTCGTATAACGTTCCGCCCGGTTTCCCACAACGCGTCCGGCATGTTCCATGCCGAAATACTGCACCTCATGGCCTCTCTTTTGTAATTCTTCCCCCAACTGGAAAATATAAGTCTCCGATCCGCCGTTGGGATATAAAAATTTGTTGACCATTAATATTTTCATCGTTAAATCCTACTCCCACTTCGCATTGTACAACTCCATGTCCTCATAAACCGGAATGTGAGGATTATAAGGCGCTCCGCTTCTTTTATAACTCCATCCCTGATATTTGGAGGCGTCATATTCCGGCGTATAAGTAAGCTCCTCCCCGTCCGAAACCTCAATGGTTTCCACCACGCCCTCATAAACAGAGAAGGTAACCTTGTGCATTTCTCCGCCTGCAGGAGCGGTAAATGGCTCGTGAGGCGCATCCCATCTTTCGCACAGACAGTTCAACCGGTTGGCAAGGAAAAATTTCATATAGCTAACATTCGCCTCATAATTTTCAAACCGCGCCGAACCGTCGCCGGGCTTTCTCACGCTTTTCCAACGCGCGTCGTCCATCTTCACAGATGCCCTGATCCGGTCCGCGTATCCGTCTATGCCATGTTCCAGAAGCTCCTCGAAAAAGGGCAGGGTCTTCGCATACGTCTCCCTGATCTGCCTCTGCATGTCCGGCGTGTCATATAATTTCTGATACCAGTCCAGCGCAATCGCCTGTCTGTCGCTGTTGTTCACAATCGAACCGCAGTAATCCAAGTAGAAGCCGTCGCTGGAATCATACTCGCCAAAGGCGTTATCATAATCCCATGGCGGGCCAGCATAGAGTTTGTCTTCGCCCCTGTCCTTATAAAAATACATGCTGGCGCAGCCCGCATCCATCTCCATGGAGATCTCGTCCACTAAAAAGAGTTTCGTAAACGTCTCAAGATCCAGCTTCTCCCACACCGCCGGGTCTTTTTGCTGCGCAAGCCGGTCAATTTCCTCCACACAGCTTTTGATATACGCAACCTGTTCTTTTGACGCATGTTTCGGCCCATTAATCGCAAAGTGGTCGCCCCTGTCCGTCCTAAAGCCGCTCTCATCGCTCTCCCAATGTTCCGGATGCACCTTTTCAACCAGATAGCCGCCGCTTACATCCGCTCCGCTCTCTAAGAAATAACCCTTGCTGTTTTCTTCCGCATAGCTTTCCGCCGTCCCTTGAACAATGTCCGGATTGCGGCGTTTGTTTTCTTTTTCCAAATTATAAATATCCACGCGGCCCTCGCCCACCGTCACGGATTCCGTCAAATAATAAATCCCCCGGTACTCCCCGTTCATATACAGATCGATCCACGTCCCCTGCGCCGTGTAGGGTATTCCCAGCTCCGTGGCCAAATCCATGGCGATCTTATTATCCATTTTACTGCTTTCCCGCCATAACGCCAGAAGCTGCCACCGATCGCTCTGCTCCAATCCCAAAAGGGGCGCCGCTTCCTTCAATTTGATGGCATAAGGCTTTTTTTCATACTCCCAGGTGTTGTTTCCCCTGCCGGAGATGCGAAGCAGCTCATTTTGGTATTCCGTACTGCCGTTCTCCGGCACCACGCAGATTTTCCCCGTCTCCTCATGGCTCTTGTCCTCATGAATGTAGTCCAACCCGCCGCTTGCCGTCTCGATAAACACGGCCGGAATGTGCTCCGATTCCATAAAAGCAACCTCATAGGTATGCTGCTCGTAAGAGGCGTCCGTGATCTGTAATTGATAATCCGTATCTTCCTCCCAGATAAACGTCTCTCCCGGTTCCAGAAGCTCGCCGTCTATCCGCACGCTGTATTCTCCCCCGTCCTCCAAGCGGATTTTATGGTTCTTCACGCAGGATGGCAGGAAGAAATATCCTTTCTCTTCCTCCTGCCACAAAAATACTTTATTTTCGCTCCCGTCCGTGCGGACCGTCAGCCAAGGCGTCTCCCCGTCCGCCCCTAACTGCACACTGTTCTGCTTTGCAAGCGTAAACCCGCATGCCGCCGCAATCGCTGCGGCAAGCACAAGGCCCATGCAGACTCTCTTGCGCATCTATCGTTCCCCTTCTTTCTTTCCCGCTTTCCCGCGTCCCGCCGCCTTCTCATAGACAGCCAAGGTCCGCCTCGTCACGTCGTCCCAGTCATACTTCCCACAGATGAAATCCACACTTTCCTCCCCCATACGGCGCACCTGTTCCGGATGCTCCAACATCCAGACAAGCTTTCTTCCCAAATCTTCCGCATCGCCCTTCCGAAAGGTAACCGCCCTGTCCTCTACCACCTCGGTATTTTCACGGATATCGCTGACAAGACAGCAAGCGCCGTAGCTCATGGCTTCCAGAAGCGTCATGGCCATCCCTTCCACGTCGCTTGGAAGAACAAAGGCGTAAGCGTTGGCATACAGTTCCTCCAAAACCTGCCCCTGTACAAAATCCGTCATAATGATCCTATCGTCCTTGGCCGCCATCCAGTGAATCTGCTCCATATAAGCCATAGCCTGAGAGCTTCCCCCGGCAATCACCAGCTTCTTGTCCGTTTCAAGCCCGGAAAAGGCCTCGATCAGATAATGAAGACCCTTCTCCGGCACAATCCGCCCGAGAAACAGAAAATAGCCGTCCTTCTCCAACCCGTACTTTTCCCCGATCAGGGCCGCGCCCTGAGGCTTTGGCCTGCTGATGCCGTTCGGAATATAGGTGACCTCCCTGTGATAAGTATCTGCAAAATACCGCTTTACATTATCCGACAGCACAATCACATCATCGGCATATTTCGCCGCCATCTTCTCCCCGAACTTAATCACAAAGGAGGCAAAATTTCCCCACTTTGCCCGCTGCCAGTCAAGACCATGGACGGTTACCACAATCTTCTTCCTGAGAAAATGCGGCAGCCAGAGCATCGCGCAAGGCCCCTCCGCGTGATAGTGAATCACGTCATAATGATGAAAAAGCGCCATAACGGTCGCAAAAAAAGAATAGACAATGGCGTTCAGGCTGCTTCTGCGGAAGGTGGGCACAATATAGACGCGGACGCCTTTGTAGAATTTACGCCCCTTCCATCCATACTCCTGATCATATTTCTTCCCCGAAACATGGTGTCCGAAACGATTGTAGGCGTCCACCCGATTCCCTAAAGCCGACATCCTCACCGCAAGCTCCTCCACCACGACCTCAACGCCGCCCTCTCTCGAAGGAATCCGTTTGTGGCCGATCATGGCAATGCGCATGCCCTGTTTCGCCGCCTCCCGAAGCGCCTTTCCTTCCTTATACACGTAATAGACAAAGGCGAAATTTGTGTTGAGGTATCGGGGCAGCATACGCTTCGGGTCCCGCAAAATCCGAAATACCCATTCCAGACAAAGCTTCTGCATCCACATAGGCGCCCGCTTCGTGGTGCCCGCCGTAAAGTCAAAAGCCGCTCCCACGCCAAGCATCAGCGCGCCTATTCTGCCGCGGTGCTCATACATCCACCACTCCTGCTTCGGCGCTCCAAGCGCCACCCACACGAAGTCCGCGCCGCTTTCGTTAATCTTTCGGACAATCTCCTCGTCCTCATCCTTCGTCAATTCCCGGAACGGCGGCGAATACATGCCCGCAATCTGTAATTTGGGATAACGCCGCAGAAGAGCCGCCCGCAGAGCTTCCAGCGTAGCCTCCGTACTCCCGTAAAAATAATGACGGTATCCCGTCTTCTGTGACAGATCAAGAATTGCCGGCATCAAATCAGGGCCCGGCACCCTTCTGGCCTCCGAAAAGCCTCTTTTTCTGCTGACAATGGACAGAGGCTGTCCGTCCGGAAGCGCCATGGCTCCGCTGTTCTGCACCTTGCGGTACGCCTTGTCCCGATAGGACATCACCGTAGTATGCACATTGGAGACACAGATGTAGTCGCCCTTTAGCGCCTCCAAATTCTCCGTGATATAGGCGATGGTGTCCTCCATGTTGGTTACATTGATGTTAGTCCCCAATATTTTGCAGTATTCCAGCTTCTCTTTCATAATTACTCCATGCCGGAGCCTTTCCGCTCCTCTGTGTTATGGTTTGTCATAGCCTGCAATCTCCGCGGCGGCCGCAGCGCGTTTCTTTCGGAATCTCCCCAGACTCCACAAAATCCCCGCCGCCGCCCCGAAAACTCCCCCGATCAGCGCGCTTCCCACAAAGTAACGCGCCGTTTCTAACTTCACGGCCTTACCTGTCACAAGCTGCATACGGGTGTCCGCATCCACGTAATTCATCACTTTCCACCCCTCGTAAGCAGGGTCGTTTTCACTTTCCAGATACACGGAGGTCTCCTCCAGCGCATCCGTATAGAAACGCTGTACCACATAGCCCTCCGGCTCTCTATAGACAAGGGCGCAAAGAAGGATTCCCAAAAGCGCCCCTCCCGCCACTGCGCCAAGTATCCGGCCCTTATGAACGCGGCAGGCCGTTTTTACGCCCATAAACAGCCGATCCGGCAGGCCCGCAAGGGGAACGTTGATTCGTCTATCGCAAAAACGGGGAAACAGACAGTATTCCTTCTCCCCCTCCTTCTGGGAAAAGAAAAGCGCGCCCAAAAAGAGCAGGGTAATATTTTTGAAAGAGGTATTAAACAATAGCTGCTCCGTCCAGCCAGCCCCCAGAAAGCAGACCAAAATCACCAGCTCCCTTGTGCGCTGTTTACGCGTGTCATAAAACAGCAGCGCAAAATACCCGGCAAGAATCACGACCGTTGGAATCCATCCAAAGTAAATACAGCACCAGACATAGGAATTATCCAAGTTCATGGCGGAGCTGACTACTTGCGAAACGTCCCTGCCAAAAAGGCTCCCGTAGCCCCCTCTCAAAAACTGTTCCGCCAGCCAAATCCTTGTATTGAGCATAAAATTCAGCTTTTGCACCAAACGGCTGAGCTTCCCATACCCATTAATCAAATAAGGCAGCACAAAAGATAAAATCAGACAAACCGGCAGCACCAGATTCGCGGCCGTCTTCTCTAACAGGCCGAATTTCGGCCGGAATTTTACATACAGGCACCCTGTCAGAAGCACCAGCACGATTCCGAAACCGGTGTAACTGATAGAATAGAAAAAGACCAAAATATTTCCCAGCATCAGGAAAAGATACTGTTTCCATCCATACTGCTCCCCAAGCTCCCAAATGATCAGCGCGCAGAGCATCAGATACGTGATATGCAGAATGTTCGGATGGGTAAAACCAAGGCTCCAACGGAAAATGTGCCCAAGCCCCATCTTGGCATGCACCCGGTAGACCGTGTGTTCCAACCGGAAAAAGGAAAAAACGCTGAGTACAACCGCGCAGGACGCCCACACCCACAGGGCAATGTGAAAGGTCTTTTTAACGGATATCCCCTTCATCCCCAGTATGGTAAAAGCCACAAAAAGAACGGCAATCTCCCTTGACGAAGCATACATCGCCGCCGTCATCAAAAACAGAAGAATCTGCACCGCCGCCTGTCTTTTGGTATAGGGGGTTACGAGCAGCTTCAAAAAGCCCAAAAGCAGGGCCGCCGCCGTAAGCACAATAAAAACCTTCTGCCCCTCGTAAAAGCCCAAGCCCTTCGTCAGCGAAAGCAGGATAAAAAAGCCGTAGAAAAACGCTTCCTGTACCGTTATGTTACTGTCATATTCTCTCGGTATCGTTTTCATCTTTACTCCATCTACAAAGCGGAAAGCGCCGGACCCAGCGACCACGGATAAGCGCCGTAGCGCTGGGGATATCTGGCAAACCCCTCGCACTCGGCGGAACACTGGTACACCAGCCCGTCCTTAATCGATTTTTCCAAAGCGCGCTGACCCGCAAGCAGCGCATGTTCATATTTTTCTCCTGCAAAGACGCCAAGGGCAAGCCCCTGTTTCAGCGCGGCGCAGATCATTCCAGTAGCGGAAGTGTCCGCAGGCCCCTCCGCCGCCTGTAACTGCCACGAAAAATAACCGTCCTGCCTCTGATACGCCAAAACCACATCCATAAGACCGACACAGGATACGGAAAGCCTCTCTCTTCCATAGTCCGAAACCATACAGCCCGTCATACCGCGAAGCAGCCACCCAACGGCTCTTCCCCAGCCGATAATGCCGTATTTGCACCCATCCTTCGTATCGTAGCCGTGATAGGGAAGCCCCGTGGCCCCGTCCATCCCATAGGAAAGAAAATTCGCGATCTGCCTGAGCGCCAATTCCCTGTATTCCTGCTTGTCAAACTCCTCCCCGTACTGGTACAGAAAGGGACAGGCCAGACCAATGCCGTCTGCAAAAACGAAGGATTCCCCGCCTGCCGGACGGTAAAAAAAGCTTCCCGCCCCGTCCTTTGGATGTTCCAACGCATAGGACGCCAATTTGTGAACCGCTGTTTCCGTCTGTTCCCCGGACAGCGCGCCTTCAAACCGTCTCGATCCTTTTCTGATTTCCCTGTCGAGGGCAAGCAGCGTCTCTCCAGCCAGCAGATCGTCGATCACCGCAATGGGCGTGCCTTTTTTTATCCATCTTTCATAGTAAGCCGCAAGCGTCCCCTCGATACCGCGGGCTTCCGGCCCGTCCGCCGAAAGCGTCGCCCTGCTGGACCACAATCCTGCCGCCAGAATCCCGGAGGTCCAAAAGATCAGGTCCTCCTTCGCCACTATCCTGTGAAAAAACTGTTCCTTGATAAAATTGACAAGTTTTTTCCGCCTGTCAAAAACGCCGCATTGCAGCAGTTCTTTACAAGCATTCTCCACCATGGGAATCTTATTCATCCCTGTCTCCCTTCCGGAAGGAAAACTTCCCAAGCGCCGGTATCCTTACCGCCGCCGCGTTCCACAGATAGGCAAACTCTTCCGTTCTGCAAAACATTGCAAGAAAAGCCAAATTATAAATCAGCGTAATCACTATCACCATCAGAGCAAACGAGAGGATGGAAACCTCGCTCATCAGCAGACGCTTCACCGGCGTGATAACGACCCCAACGGCCAAAATCACGGCGATATATTTCAGAGAATCCCTAAAATAGGCCCCCGGTTTCCTGTCAAACGACACCCGGTAAATAATTCCCGGGCGGATCAGATTCGCCAGAATACCAGATACAAGCGTCCCCACATAGACGCCCGTCACGCCGATTTTCATGACAAGCACAACGGAAATCACCAGATTAAGCGCTCCCTGCACCAACGGTAAATATCTGTCCTGTTCAAATATGCCCGAAGCAATCTTGAAATTTAAGAGCACTGTGCGGCCCCCCTTCAAATAAAAGTCCATCACCAGAAGAGCCACCGTGATTTGCGGCAATGTCCACCCCTCGTTTCTGAGCCAAACGCCGCCGATAAAGGGGGTGAGCAGATGAAAGAAGCCCACCGCGCCGAAGCCGAAGAGCCAGCAGGCAAAAAAGCGGTACACCTTAAACAAAAGATACTGTCTCTCCTTCGATTCCGTGGCCACCACGTTGCCAAAGCCGGATATCACAGAATCAAAAATGATATTTACAAAATTTCCCACATAGGTGATGATATAAACATAATTATCCACAACCGCCGCAGTATCCACATTGACAAAAGAGGAAATGATAATCTTATCCGTCTGCAATCTGGCTACATCGCCGATTTTATGACAGATCAGAGCCTTTGTCTTGGTGGCCACCACCTGCGTTTCCTGCGCCGTAAGCGGCTTCACATCCTTGTCCAACAGATAGGGATAGAGCCTGTTTAAATACGCCGTCACAAAAATTTTCTGTAACAGCTCCACAACGGACTGCGCTGCCAGATAAAAGAGAAAATTGCGAAAAAGAAGCAAAACGCCGATCTGTACTGCTGCCGTGACAATCTTCGTCACAGTGTTGATATTTGTCTGGATATAGTTTTTCTGCTCCGCGTTCACCAGACTGTATTTGTAAGTGACAAAATAACTGATCACCGTATTAAACAAAAACAGATAATAGTAAAGCGTCAGCTCCTCAATCGACAAGTTTCCCGGATTTTTCAGAATATATTTTAAAAAGGGCGAAATGGCAATTCCCAGAACCGCAATCACCCCTGCAATGGTCAAATATGCTTTCTTATAAAACCGCATATAAGATTTGATCTTTTCAATGTTGCGCTCCGCCACCGGCTTATACAGGCTGTAATTTAGGGCCGTGCCGATTCCCAGCTCCGTCAGGGACAAAACGCTCAACACATCCGTATAAACGCCGTTTACGCCGGAGAGCGTTTTGCCAAGCACATAGATAAACACCGTTCTCTGGACAAAATTAATAAGCAGAATCACTAGATTACTGATATATCCAAATATAATATTTTTTTCAGCTTTCTGTATTCTGCCCATGTAATTCCTTCCAAAGTCTGCGGATCTCATCCCCCGCTTTTGCCGCTTCCGCGCAATAACCGGGCATCCGTTCTTTAAGGCCCTTCCGAATCTCGTCCTCCCGCTCCATCATCCATGAAAAAGCCCCGATCAGTTCTCCCGGTTCGGAGAGCTTCTGCACTGGCAGCACATAGTGTTCTTCCGTGCCGAACAAATCCTTGGCGATTCCTCTTGCTTTTACAGAATAGCCCACCACCAGCGTGGGTACGCTGGAAGAATAAGCCGCTATGGTTGCGTGCGTTCTCGCGCCGATAAAGGCCCGGCACTTGGAAATAATGTACTTGATTTTCCCGCAGGACATATCCTCGAACTTCACCACCCTGTCGTTTCCCTGATAACCGTCGTAAAGTTCATTGATCGTCAATCTGTCGTCATTGTACTTCCACATGACATGGGGAATCAACGCGATATGACAGTCCGTCGTCTCCAAAATAAAATCTATCAATTTCCTGTAATTTTCTATGGTAATACCGCTCTTTGTCTCATGCCTTACAATCATCGGGCTGATATTGATCCCGATGGTATTGCCTACGCTAAATCCGAAGGGAAGCTTCGTCTCCTCCGGCTGTAAGGCAAAGGCTGGATCGGGGAATTGTTTCACATTCTCCGTCACACCGGCCGCAGCAAGCGCCTGCGTGGTAATCGACTCCCTTGGCGTAATCAGCGCATAACGCCTCATATCCTCCACGATCTCCGGGTCCTGCAGCAGCTCCGGCTCCAAAGAACAGCCCCAGAGCACCGTCTTTGCCCCCGCCCGGTTAAAAGCGCTGTTTGCCGTAACAGCTTCCTTCTTGGAGATCTCGTAGCAGTACATATCCCCGCCGACGGAAAGGTAAAGCGGCGCTAAGTTTTTACCAAGCACCTCCTTAAACCGATAGCGCATAAAGGACTCTGGGTCCCGAAACACCTTCCGCCACGCGTAATACCACACATGGGCAAAAAAATGTTCCGCAATCTTGCGCTCCTGCAGAATATCGCAGAGCGGCTCCACCGAATAGTGCCTGTCCTCCCGTTCGCTGTTGGTTACTAACAGTTTCGGAATCTCCTCTATCATGCGGCAGGTGCTGTTGACAATCGCCTCGCAGCCATGGTTTCCGCTGCCACCGTGCAAATACATGACAATTCTGTCATTTTGATACTCCATAACTTCCTTATCCTTTTCTCTCACTTGGAGCCCCTGCCCTTTAACACGGCTCCCACCGTCTTAAACAGGATCTTGAGATCCAGTCCAACCGACCAATTATCAATATATTCCAGATCCAGCCGCACGACCTCGTCAAAATCGGAAATATCGCTGCGGCCGCTGATCTGCCATAACCCCGTCAGGCCGGGCGTCATGCTGATCCGCCTCCTGTAATGGGCGTTGTACTGCTCAAATTCATCCTCCGTGGGCGGTCTTGTCCCCACCAGACTCATATCCCCCCGCAGAATATTTAAAAACTGCGGCAGTTCGTCAATACTTGTCTTGCGGATGAACCGGCCCACCTTGGTGATACGGGGGTCGTTTTCCATCTTAAACATCAGCCCCTGCATCTCGTTGTCGGCCTCCAATTCCTTTTTGCGCTCCTCCGCGTCCAGATACATGGAACGGAATTTATAAATCTGAAAACGGCGGCCGTTCTTGCCAATCCGGGTCTGCGCAAAAAAGACGGGGCCGGGGGAATCCAGTTTGATCGCAGCCGCCACAAAGGGCGTGACCACAGCCGTAATCAGAATCCCTACGAAACCGCCCAAGATATCCATAATCCGCTTGATCGTCATACGCCGGTAATCATAGTGGTTCATGGAGTAACTTACAACCGTATAACCCGCAAAGCTGTCCACCGTAATCTCCCGCTGGCCGCCTTCAATGATATCGATATTGTAATGGCAGACCACGCCCATGGACTCCAATTCATAGATCATATTCTTTACATACTTTTTATTCATATCGGGCAGATTGACGAAAGCCTCGTCAAGCGCCATCTGCCTTGCCATCGTCAGCACGTCGCCGCCGTCCGCCGTCACTTTAACGCCGTCCACCACCACGCCCTTGCGGTCCGCATCCACACAGGCCAGCGCCACAATCTCATAATTCAGATCCAGTTTTTCCTTCAACTGGGAAACGGTCTGATTCATCACATTGTCCTTGGTAATGACCATGATCTTCACGAGATTGGATTCCGAAGTCAGGTAAACCCGCAGAATCCGCTTCATCATAAGCCGCACCAGCCAGACAAGAATCATGTTGAACACTGCGAAATATCCCCAGACCAACCGGGAAAACGCCGCGCCCCTCTGAATCATAAACAGCGCGCCCGCAGCCGCTACCACCATGAAAAGGTTAAACTTAAAGACCGCCACAAACTCCACAAAAACGCCGCGCTCCAAAAAGCTTCTGTTCCAGTCCAGCAAAAAGCTGTACATCGTGCAGAACAGCAGGAAGAAGACGCACATCAGCGCGTGAACCTCCGGCTCCTGTACTCTGGTAAATTTCCCATAACGCAGAAGGATCGCCGCCACATATGCAATTACAATACAGAGCAGGTCCGAAAATAAAAGCCAGTACCCCTCTATGATTTTTTTCTTTCTGTTCATATTGTTAGAATACCATCTTCTGCCAATAATATCAAATACATGCGCCCTCAGGCGAAATCAGCGTCCATCCCGCCCAGAGCTGTTTCATCCGCTCCGGCACGCACACCTGCGTATTCTTATGGATGGAGGGGCGTATCATAATTTTTCCCTCATGGCCGTTCAGCCTTGCGCCCCAGAAGCTGAATGTACTGTTGGCGCAGATATTATGCTTACAACGGCTCATCAGCATTATATCATAACAACTGTTTTCTTTCTTATTCCAATCCACAATCCGGTACTCCGGCCCCCGATACCGTTCTCTCGTATAGGCGCTGTCGTCGGAAAAAAGATAGAATACCGCGTCCGGACGCCGTTCTTTCACATATCTGACCGCCTTATCATAGTATGTCTCCGTACAGATATTGCCAAACATGGCGGCGTTAGCGGCGTCCAGATAGTCTCCCCTGCGGATGTGTATGCTGACAGACTCGCACTCCTCCACCTCCATTACCGTTTCCGTGTTTCGGGAATCAGGACTTTCGGGAAACCGGATCTCCGCCCGCAGCCTGTCCAGAATATCTGCGTAATATGCCTCGCAGGCCCAATATCCCACCAGATATTTATTCCGCCACCCAAAGATCTCCGGATGATACATTTCCGTCTCCTCAAACACGGGAGAAAACGAAGGATTTATCTTTTTTTTCACCTTCTCGAAAATGCCTTCCCGTTCTTCATAGCGCCGCCCCAGCAGGGCGCGCACCTGCTCCGGCGAAACTGTTTTCAGGGACAGCCCCTCCAAGCGGTTTAGTTCTAGTTCTCTGGGCGCTTTCATGTTCTCCTGAACCTCCCTGTCAAACCAAGAGAAATCCAGTCCCGCTTCCAGTCCCAGCGTTTCTATTTTCCGATACAGGGCATACTGTTGAAGCTGGTTCCCCAGCCCGCCCATCACTCTTACTACAATCATGCGAACCTCTTATCAGCGTTTCTTTTCTCACGCTTTTTTATCATATATTTTGAACAGCAACCGCAAAATTCCGATCAAGACGCTTTGCGGATGCATAGCTCCCAGATACAGCAGCACGTTGGCTTTATCGCGAAGATACAACGGTGTGTTTAAAATGCGCTCCCGATTCCCAGCCTCCGTGAAAATTTCGCGAATCCGTCGCCGATAGCCCTTGTCCGGGCTTCGCAGTTCATTTTTCAGCACATACAGAAGCATATAACAATACTCCCTGTCAAGAGCTGCCTTGGCATCGGGCGCCTGCTTCTTTCCCGCCGCCGCTTTCAGGGACGCCATCAGCTTCTGCACGCTCTCATAGATCCCCGCGTCATACCGATGGATGATGGAACCATCCACATAACGGTAATGGTAGTACAGGGCGTCTTGCAGAATCACCACCCGGCTGCTGTTCAAAAAAGCGGGATACATCATGTGCGAATCGTCCCCGAAACGGATACTGTAATCATAATACGCCTCGTTTCCCTCAAAAACAGATTTCTCGCACAGCTTCATACAGCGGGACAGGGGAATCACTTTCCGCTCCTGCCCGATCAGTCTGGCTTTCACCTGTGTTTCCAGCTTCTCCTTCTCGTAAACGCCGGGCGCGATGGCGCTGTAGACCGGCGCCGTCTTTTTCTGCTTCTCCAAAAGGTGATTACAGCAGACGATCTCTCCCTTTACGCCCGCCAGATGGGAAACCATGCCGCTTAACATATCCGGCTCCACATAGTCGTCGCTGTCCACAAACATATAATAATCGCCGTCCGCCGCCTGCATTCCCGCCACACAGGCTGCCGTGGGGCCGCCGTTCTCCTGATGAATCACCCGTACCCGCTCTTTTTTCCCATAGCTGTCGCAGATACCGCCGCTGCCATCCGTGGAGGCGTCGTCCACCAGAATGACTTCCATATTTCTGTAATCCTGCGCCAAAATACTGTCCACGCATGCACGCAGATAAGCTTCTTTATTATAGACCGGCACGATCACGCTGATTTTATAAGATTTTCCGTTCATCCCTTCTCCATTCCAAGTCCGTCTGCAAACGGTGTTTCGCCGCTTGCAGGAAACCGTAGCACCTCACATAGATCCCCGGCATCCAGTAAAAGCACGCCGCCTTTAACCGATATCCTTTGCGCAGATATCCAGCGCTTCCCTTCACCTGCATCTGCTCTCTCAAAAGCTCCCTGCACCGAACCAGATAACTTCCAGCCTTTCTCCGCTCCTTGGAACTGCACAGGGCAATCTTACCCACAGTAAGCATAACAGCCGTTATTATCTTGGCCGCCGTTCTGCTTTTCAGCCCGCCGTCTATCTGTAACATTTTCTGCTCCGCCAGTTCCCAGCATTTGATCTGATCCATATACGCGGGGGTAAAGGGCCTTTGCATCACGCCCGCCGGATTCTGGTAATACCCGTATCCCGGATATCCGGTCTCCACAGCTTTCCCCAAAAAAGGCAGAAGATCCACGAGAAACAGCATATCCTCGCCCACCGTAAGGCCTTCCCGAAACCGCGCCTTTGCAAGAAGGCTTTTCCGGTAAAGCTTGCTCCAACAGCGGCAGTTATCCTGCAAAATGCTGTCACGCAAATAATGATAGCTGTCAAAACAGGTTTCCAGCACGGGCGCGCCT
The DNA here is from genome assembly GCA_947243855.1 of uncultured Lachnospiraceae bacterium. GTDB lineage: Bacteria > Bacillota > Clostridia > Lachnospirales > Lachnospiraceae > UBA3282. The sequence goes on from CAMXIK010000005.1 coordinate 43,192, forward strand.
GCCGCCGTCTCTCCCGCATCGGACGCGCAGATGGTTTCCCACTCCTTTTCCGTGCTCCAAGATACGAAACGGCAGCCCGCCAGATCGCTTCCCGTGGCGTTTATCCGCTCATAGAGATACTCCAACACGCCCGGACAGAGTCTGTCGTCCGCATCCACAAAGGTAATGTAGTCCCCTCCTGCACGAAGAAGCGCATAATTGCGGGCCGCAGACACGCCCACATCGTCCAGTGAAAACACCTGTACATTCCCATAGCGTTTCTTCAAATCCTCGCAGACTGCCGCCGTCTTGTCCGTGGAACCGTCGTTGACCACCAGAATCTCTAAATTATCATAATTTTGCGCCGCTATGCTGTCTATGCAGTTTTCCAGATAGTCCTGCCCATTGTGGACTGGCACAATCACACTGATCTGCTCTTTTTTCATCCGCCAAGCACCTTTTCATAAATGCGAAGAAGCGTCCGCATATTCTCCTCTATGCCAAACTCTTCCTCCGCCTTCCTGCGCGCCGCTTGTCCAAGTCTCCGGCACAGCTCATCCTCCCGAAGCAGGCGCAAAAGCCCTTCCCGAAGCGCGGAGGCGTCCTTCACCGGCACAAGCAGGCCCGTCATTTCCGGCAGAATCATCTGGGGAATACCCCCTGTATCCGCCGCCACAATGCCGCAGTAATGAGCCATTGCTTCTAAAAGCGATACCGACTGTCCTTCAAACCAGGAAGGCAGGGTCGCAATCCGGCATCTGCGAAGCCAGTTTTCCTTCTCCTCCCCGCTCACCCAGCCAAGCCAAGTGACATGTTCCCTGTCCCGCTCCGAAAGCTTCCGAAGCTCCTCATCCTCCCAAATCCCGCCCAAATAGAGATGGAAATCTGGAAATGCTTGCGCAAGGGCGGGCACGCATGAGAGCAGCTCTCCGATCCCTTTTTCCTTACACAGCCGTCCCAGAAACAAAACGTCGTGATTGTCGTACCCTTTTTCATAAGCCGTAGGTATGGCAATGGAATCCGGAAGCACTGTGATCCGCTCCCCGTCTATGATTTTCCCAAAAAACGCCTTCCACGCCGGCGCAAGCACGAGAAAAGCATCCCCCATGGAAAGCACCCGCCTGATTCTTTCTCGTCCTTTTGGGCTTTGTTCTTTTTCGTAAAATGTCTCAAAATCGCCGCCGTGCTGATGGATGACTATTTTTTTGCCAAATTTCTTCGCCGTCTTTATAAAAACGCTCTTGCGTCTATAGCTGTTGTCGGAAGCCATGTTCACATGTACGATATCACAGCCGGGAAGAGCGGTCAGGAAGCGCAGATAGGCCGTCCCCGCCTGTATCAGTTTCCGCAGTCTGCCGCCCTCCACCATCGTGCCGATATAGCGCAGATTCACTTTTTTGTCCAGACCGGCCTCGTAATAATTGTTCACCACGCCGGAAATGCCGCCGTGCACACACCTTGCAGGGCCGATCATCAATACCCTTATCATGATTTGCTGTCTAACCTCGCTCTGGCTGAACTGTAACACCCCATCATCATAAGCAGATAATTCCTGCCAATATATTGGGAGATCAAATGGGCTTCCACCACGGTATACACCGCAAACATCACAAAAATGACAAGCGCGCACCCGTCCCTCTTTTTCGTAATCCGCCATAAAAGCGCAAGATTGGCCAGCACATATAAAATACCGGGAATCACACCGTAGCGGTAAAACACCTTGACCCATCCCATGTCAAAATAATAGTTCATGTTATTTTCGCTGGAAAAGGCCGACCATGTATGAATCATGCCATCGTTGTTTTCGGAATTTGTCAGGGATATGATTCTGCCGCTGATATGACGGTCTATTTTTCCCAGCGCTACAATGTGATCGTTATCCATGGGATTCACCACAAAGAACTCGTTCCACTGAGCGTCCTTCACCCGCTGGGCGCAGACCGCAGCGTCCACAGAAAATGCGATACACAAAAGAAAGACAAGCAGGCCGCCAAGATAAACAAAACGCATCTTTTGGAGCCGCTTCACGCAGGTCATCAGACAGGCTCCCATGAGGAAAACCGTTGTAATCAGCATCCCCGTCTTTGAACCGGTGAGCAGATAGACGCCCACGTTCAGCAGCATCAAAAACAGATAAAGATACCACTTCATCCGCTCAAACCACACATAGACGCCCAGCGCCGCCAGCATGAAAAACATGCAGGAAAGCGCATTGGGATGTCCCATTCCCAGCGTATAGCGGGTTTCCGCCGCCTCCTGCTCCCCTATATAAATCGTAGTCTCCGCCGGCGCGTGGCCGTAAGCCTGCGTCAAGCTGATCTCTCCGTAAATTCCCGTCACCGAGAGCGCCACAATGGCCATGCATCCGACAAAGGTCACATAAAACGTATACTTCAACGCCTGCCGCAGCGGGATTCCCCTGCAGGCCGCCACAAAGGTGACAATACGTATGATATCGTTGGCCCCCGTCACCCGATAGGAAATAAAGCCTACGCCTTCCATCAGGATAATGAACGCCCACTCCTTCCACGTATAACGGGTGAGCAGAAGCTTTGCGGCAAACAAAAGAAAGGTCACCCGGAACAGGTATCCTTCGATCGGATTCATATAATTGCTCTTATCAACAATAACTATCAACAGTTCGATGGTCAGCCCGCTATAGAAAAGAAGGCGGGGAAGCGGGCTTTCATCCCGAAGCCTCCCGTATAAGTTCTTTATCTTATCCATGTCTTTTCCTTCCGTGCATTAGGAACGGTGAAGCAGACGCGCCGCGAACCCGCGCAGACGCCGCATCCCTTGTCTTACCGCCAGTTTGCACCGCTTCCCGGCAACGCCCCACTTTCCGATTTCAGGCGCAATCAGAAAATCATATTCTTCCCGGTGCTCCCGCAAATAGGCGGGAAAACTTTCATCGATCTCCACCCGCACAAACTTGGCGTCCCGGTCAAAAATATCTTCCCCACAGAGAAGCCTGTCCACCGCCTCGTTTAAATAACGTTTGCTATTATATTCCGAATGAGCGGCAGCCTGTACCTTCTCTCCGATCCGCTTCGCTACATCCCGCTCGCCGTTTCCGCCCATATAACCGAAGTGCCAGCCGCCCTCGGAAACCCTGACGCTCCTCTCATCCGTGGGAGATACCTCCCGCAAATACACGATGCCTTCTTTGGGAATATCCGCAAAGCTGCAAATTTTCGTACCAAGCCATTGTCTTTTTTCCACGCCGGGAAACTCTCCCGTAATGGATAGAAGATTTCCCGAAATCTCTTCCATATTTAAAAAACAGTAAAACATCCGCTGCGCCAAATGATAAATCTTCCCAGCCTCAAACTCTTTGATCACGCGCACAAGGGTTTCCGGCTTCGGAATCTCATCCACATCGCTGAAAATAACAATATCCTCCGGCCTGCAGTCCCCCATCGCCCGAATCAGTTGATTTTTCTGGTATCTGTCCCGCTCATGCGTGGTTACACCCTCCATGGGCGAATCTTCCACTGCCACATAATGGATCTTGTCCTCAAATTCGGCAAAAAGCTTCCTGTTCTCGGCAAAAATCATCCGTTTCGGCTGGCCGGAAAAGGTAACGGAGGACTCCTCGATCACAAAAAAATCCACATAAGGCGCCAAAATCTGCATACGCAGCTTCAAAATATCCAGTTCGTTGAAAAAAGGAATACAGTCGTATACCATATGTTCATTTGTCCTCTCACTCTGAAGTTCTTTTCACTCGCCGCCAGAACAAAAACGGTCTGATCCGGTCCTTACACCACTGCCATCTTACTTTCCAAGGATTGCGAAACTGCGGGTACTGCGCATTTCTGCCGCGCCACTTATGAAAGAGAAACGGTTTTTCCACATCCATAATCTCCGGAATCATATGCTCGTGGCCAAAATATTTCGCCACCTCAATGGGCGCAAAGCGCATCCCCGCTTCCTCGATCTCGTTTCGGTGTTTACAGCAGAGGAAGATATCCTCGTTATATTCGTCGGCTTTCTCGATCTTTTCCCAAGCAAGACCCGCCCGTCCCGGAAAATCCATCAGCCTTTTACTGCGGATGGATACGCTGTTTCCCACCCGGACGATCTGGCCTTTCGCGTCCCGGTAAGCGTAATCGTTTTCCGGCAGGGGCCACGGGGAACCGATATAATCATAGTGCAAAAACTCATCCCGCCAGCTCTCCGGATGCACCACAAAACCGTCCGCGTGCACGATCAGCGCAAACTCCGTGTAAATATGGTTTCCCAGCTCGTACACCATTTTGTAGTTAAACTTGTCGATCTCATCCAATCTTGAAGTATGGGAGTAACGGATTGTCCGCGGCAGAAACAACGGTTTTCTGTGGGTAATCAGCACCACATCCCCAAACTCAATCCCCCGCATACTGTACTCCATGGCGCGAATCGTCTCATAGAGATTCACGCTTGTCATAGCCGCCAGCGTTACGTTCGGCAGTTTCAATTTTTTCCCCTGCTGTTCCATAAATACCCTTTCCTATGGCGCGGCGTGATTAAGCTCAGAGAACGCCTGCTCTCCGGACATTTTTACACTGTCTTTATGATAGTACCGCGCCACCGCCAGATTCATCCAATTCCCTTCATCCGCGCTCAGATCGGTAAAATCAAAAAGCGCGGGTTTTGCACTGTAAGGCGAAACCTCCACCTCGGCAATGTCTTCATTCGTGTAGAGCGCATGGCGTTCCATGGCCTCCTGATAAAAGGTCTGCGCCTCTCCCTTCGCAACGGAACGCAAAGCCGATATGCTTGTATACGTGTTCTTATCCGCCGTCAACGCCCATACCGCCAAAAGCAAAAGCAGGCAGATCACGCTCATACCGTTTCCCGCGCGCTCCAAAAACAGTCCGAAGGCCGCCCCCGCGTCCTCCCTCGCCTCCCTATGGGAAAGATACCCAAACCAATAGGCCGTCACCAATAAAACCGCCAGATAATAGGTCATCTGAATAATATTATCCACCCGGGAAAGTCCCGTCATACCCACCGCGTACAGAGTAGGGGTAAACATAGCGGAAATCACACAATATGCCCCTGCCGTCACCAAAACGGGATGGGAAAAATCCCGTTTGGAAGCTTTCGCAAACTTCCACAAAAGCGGCAGAAGCGCAATCCACAAAATCACCACAAGCACCGGCGTCCATCGGATTGCGAACACTGCCGTGTTATAAAAAGAAAGCGCAATCGCCTTTACCGCCGAATATCCCTCGTCCATATCCATGCTTCCCCGCCTGCTGTTGCCGGGCGCTAGCACGTTGATCAAAAAGCCAGCGCTTCCTGTCAGAAACGGAATAATTACATATGCTATTTTATCTTTCCTCTTCCAGAATGCGTAAAAAACCAAAAAGGCCATCACAATTTCCGCCTGTAAGCTTGTGACCAGATTTCCGCCGCCCACAATCACAGCTAAGACAGCCGCCGCCACGGTGCAAACCGCCGCACGCCTTTTTTCTTCCGCCCAGAGAGCCTCGGAAACCAACGCCAGCAAAAAGAACCAAAGAGACTGTATCAACACATAGTGGGTCGCGCCGTTGTACCAATAAATCCCCTCATAGGGAGCCTCGATGACCTGATAGAACACAAACAGCATCAGCAGGACTATGAGGGACGCCCCCTCCTTCTCATAGCCAAGCCACCTAATAAAGATATGCCGTCCCAGCACGAAGGCAGAAGATGCAAACATCCCGATCATCAGAATGGGAACCGCCCATGCAATCCCATAATCAAAATTCATGGGACAAAGCCCCATCAGAAAGCAGGAGACATAGGTTCCCTGCCAATCCTGATAAAAGTCCATATTCTGCCGCCACGCCTCCTGCACGGAAGCCGAAAACGAGCCCGTCTCCAGAAAGACGTCGTGCACCCGTGTCCCATAGTCATAATCGTCGGTGCACATGACGTTGTATCTGCCAAGCAAAAGCAAAGGCAGCAGGGACAGACACAACAGAACCGCCGCGCACACTGTCATCTGCCGGATTGATATTGCTTTTCCAATTTGCCGTATACGATCCATATAAAACCTTACCCTTTTTTGCGAACCAGTTTTTTCAGCCTTCTCTCCACGCCTCTGCCGATCTTGCAGACATACGCTTTTTTATAAACATACTGCGCATGAAGCTTTGCAAGCTGCAGTTTTGCGCCCGTCGGCCTTCTGTCTGCGGCCGCATACTTTTTCGACCGCTTTTTATAGGCGGCAAGCTCCTGTCTGCACGCATCCGCCGTAAACAGCCTGCCCTGTCTGTCCATATAGTGAAACAGGCTGTAAATGTTCTGCTCCGACGCCCAATAACCGTCCGACACATTATGTCTTGCCCAGTATTTCGGGGCAATCGCAAACTGCAGGGTCTCGCTCGTATGCGCCGGCAGACAGGCAAAGGAGGAATTGGAGAGCAGAAGATAATAGGCATTCTTTAATGTGACATAGTCCTTCCCAATGTCAAAATGATGGGCTTCTATGCCCGGCAGCATCTTCTGCGCCGTCGCCACATCGTCCGTGATAATGACAAATTCCATATCGGGACGAATTTTTCTCATTTCCTCCATCCCGTGAAGCCAGTATTTCCGATTGATCAAAAGCTCCGGGCTTCCCGTATACTCTCCGCCCCGCATATTGATCACGCAGAGATTTTCCCTGCTGTACTCGTAGGAATCATACTCCGACTTCACCTTAAGCCACTCTTTGACCTGCGGAAGATACTTGATAAAATATGATTCATCCTGCATGTTTCCGTATAGCAGCGTGTTGTCCTTTACCCGGTGGATGGCCGGGTCCGCCCCCGCCACATAACAACCGTTAGTCAGGTCGTGCCGGGAATTTCCGATAAAAAGCCTCTTCTCTGCGTCGTGATACACCTGAAAATTTTTCTTATCCTCCTCGGAAATCACATGCCCCAGATCGACGTCCATGAAATACATACCACGGTTGCTGTGTATATTGACCGCAAAGCGTTCCTGCCCCGCCGTCCCGAATTCATACCCGTTTTCCTCCGCTACCGCCCTTGCGGTCACATAGCAGAACAGTTGATTGCCCAGCCCCTGTCCGTTGATAAATTCCGTCCCGATCATCCGATTCTACTCCTCCAACGTGGTCTTCGTAATTTTCTCATTCTCCACCTTATAGATCACATCGCACTTGGCAATCGTGTTCAGGCGGTGGGCGATAATCACCATCGTCTTCTTTCCATGGAAGCTGTTGACCGCCTCCATGACAGCCGCCTCCGTATCCCCGTCCAATGCCGAAGTCGCCTCGTCGAACACCAAAATCTCCGGATTATGATAGAGCGCTCTCGCAATGCCGAGACGCTGTCTCTGGCCGCCGGAAATCCGGACGCCCCTGTCGCCTATCGTCGTCTCAAGGCCCTCCGGAAGCTCCTCCACGAAACTCTTAAGCTGGGCTTCCTCAAGAACCTCCCAAATTCTCTTGTCGTCAATTTTATCCGCGTCAATGCCGAAGGCTATGTTATCCCGGATGGACTCGTCGATCAGATAGATGGACTGGGGGATATAGCCGACTTTGGCAAGCCATGAAGGGTAATTCTCAAAAATATCCCTGCCGTCGCAGGTAATCTTTCCCGCCTGCACATGCAAAAGCCCCAGCAGGATATCTACAATCGTAGATTTCCCCGCCCCCGACGGCCCCATAATGCCCACCGACTGTCCTTTCTTGACCTCCATATGAGCGTCTGTGAAGATGGGCTTGTCCGTATTCGGGTAAGTGAAGCTGATATGATCCAGCACAATTTTATCCGTCAGCGTAAGCGGCTGCTTCTCCGCCTCCCGCTCCCCCGTAAGCCCGGTCACGCTGCCGTTTACATCCTGTTTCATGTTCTCCGTCAAATTTTCATAGAGATAATCCAGACAGGGCTGCGCGTAGGCAATCTCCGACAGGTACGTGTTGATACGGTTGGTCGCCGGCATGACGCGGACGGCCGCCGCCGCAAAAGCAGTGAGCGTTGAAAACAGCTCTGTGATATCCCCGCCCTGCACGATAAATATAAAGATAAAGGACAGCATCGCCGCGATAAAGACCGTCTCGATCAAAAGCCTCGGCGTATTATTCAAAACTGCGTAATTTCTCGCCACATTCGCGCCGACTGCGCCGCTCTCATAATAGTTGCGCACAAAAAACTCTTCCCTGTGGAGCACCTTTACATCCTTCAAACCGTAGATGGATTGAATCCGCCACTTGGCGATCCGGGATTGAATGGCCTGATTTTTTCTTCCGATAGCGTTTAAGCGCGGTTTTAGCACCTTTGTAATCATCAGAGTCATTCCCAGAAAAAGAACGGCGCAGCCAATAGAAATGACCGGACTCACCACAACGACGAGCACCAGACAAATGGACACCGCCACCACAATTTCCGTCGTCATCTGAATCAACACCAGAATGAGTTGAAATGCATTCGGAATATCGCTGTCCGTCAGGCGGAACACCGTAGGGATATCCGCGCCCAGATAGTCCTCGTAGGGCCTGTTCAAAAACTCCCGCATCACACGGCTGATCATCCGGTTACGGTTTCTGGTCACAAAGGTATTCTGTACATAAGTCTGAAACAGAAGATAAACGTTCTTGAAAATAAAGAGAAAAATCGTCGTGCCGAGTATGCAAAGAATCAACTCTCTCGAAGAGTTGATAGGAAGAACGGAGGCGACGGCACCCACCATTTCATTCTCCATAATTTTGTCCGGCGACATAAGCGCCTGTACCAAGGGCAGCATCATAGATACGCCAAGCGTCTCTAAAATACCGCCGATCAGAATGAGAACCGCAAGTCCAACCAACTGTACCATCTGTTTTTTTTCAAAAAGATAGGCAATTTTCTGAAGCAGCCCCACCTTTTTTTGTTCCGTTCCGTTATCGGCACCCTTCATAAACCACGTGTTCCTTCCTTATATTAATAGAGCCTCAATTTTCCGGCTGCAATATAATCTTCTGCATATCCCCGCGGTAGAAATCCCTGCTGTCCGTCCCGTTCAGCCACCGCTCCGGCGCAAAAACGGTCTTTTCCAGATGGGGATTCAAGTAGGAGGCCCACCAGCTAAAGCTGCTGTTAGCGAGAATATGATGCTTGCAGCGGCTCATCAACACAAATTCCGCGTAATCGACGTCTCGTGGATCACCGGACAGCGTCACCCGTTCCATATCCTCCGCTTCCCCGATCCCGCTGCTCTCCCACTCCCTGTCATTACAGAAAAGATAAAAACGGCACTGCGGATAGCATTCCCGCATCCTGCGGATTCCTTCTATATAATATGCCTCCGTACAGATACCGCCAAAAAGCGCCTGATTTTCCGGTGTCAAGTAATCGCCCCTGCGGACGTGCACGCTTACGGAACACGTGTTATTAATTTCTTGTAAATACTGCGCGGCGGATTTCCTTTTCCCATCGCTTCCATCCCCGCCGTCCCAAAGGCCTTCCTCTCTCAGCCATGCGATCATCCTATCCGTATCGTAAGCTTTTCTTACCTGATCCGACACCGCCTGAAAATACTTTTCCGACTGCCAGTAACCCTCCAGATAAAGATCGTCCCATGTTAAGACCTCTGGCTGGAACAGTTTGCTCTCCTCGAAATAGGATTTTTTATGCCTGCCGAAAAGCTTCCGTTTCATTCGGTTCCATGGCAGCATAGAAGAATCGAGCATCGTTTGCAGCTCCTTTTTGGCAGGCCGCTCATAAGCAGCGCCAAAGGGCAAAAGGGCGGGCTCTCTTTGCTCATCCCCCACAAACCCCGACACATCGTCAATTTTCACCTCTCTGCCAAGGCTTTTCAGTTGCAAATATAGGGCGTACTGGAACATCTGGTTGCCCAAGCCGCCCGCAAGCTGTATAATTACCATTTTCACCTTTTTAAGAACAATCGTTATTTTATATTCTGAGAAGCTTTTTTACCCATACCTTACAAGGGATCACCACCTGCTCGTCCCATCGCAGCTTCCTACAGTACGCTGCCGGAGAACGGTAAAAGAGCGCAAGCTTTTTTCTGTCTCTGGGATCTGCAGACAGCGTGCGAAAAGCGCTCTCCGCACGTTTTCTGTCCCGCCGCAAAACCTCTTCAAGCCTCAACCGAAATCCCTCGCTGTCCTCCGTCTTTGAGAGATCACCGTAAAAAAGCAGCAGTCTCTTATAAAAAAAATAGTCATGGGTCAGCGCCAGATCCTCCCTGCCGAGTTCTTGCAGTAGTTTTGTCTTCTCGTAATAAGCCGGAATGTGATCCGTAAAGGTACGCGGATTAATCCTCCGGTTCATGATACTGTCCTCTCTGTCTATTATATAGTTATACAGGGCAATGTCAAGGTATATGCAACGTCCGGCCCGTGCCAGAGCCTTTGTGGCAAACATAATATCCTCATACCAGCGTCCGTCCGGAAAAGAGATTTCCGTAAGAAGCTCCCTTTGGTAAAGCTTATTCCACGCCGCATTCTGAATCACAAACTCTTCCCGCTCCTCCACGTAAGCCGCCAGCGCCTCCTGTCCCTCAAAGAGAACCGCCCGGTCCACCGACCCATCCAGCGTCTCTGTCCGGGAAATCTGACGGTAACGGCAGACCGCAAGATTCGCCTGTTTGTCTTTCAGCGCAGCAAACAGCTTCTCATACATATCGGAGTCAATCCAGTCGTCCCCGTCCACAAAACCGATATAATTTCCCTTCGACGCCGCAATCCCGGTATTTCTTGCGCGGGCAGGCCCCCCATTCTCCTCGTGAATCACCCGTATGCGCGCATCGCTTTCAGCCAGTTTGTCAAGAATCCGTCCAGTGTCATCCGTAGAGCCGTCGTCCACCACAATAATTTCCAGATTCCGGTATGTCTGACCGCAGACAGAGCGAACCCCTCTCTCAATATAGGCTTCTATATTATAGGCGGCCATAATCACGGAAATCAATTCCGTCTGCTCTTCCTCTTTTATTTTTGGCGGCCGGTATTGCTCTAAAATTTCCACTGCTTTCTTCTCCTAATTTTTTTCAGTCGTCTTTCGGTATCATTTGATATTCTTTATTTCGACATACATTTTGCACTTTTATTGCTAATAAATAACACTATGCGCCTGTTATTAAATCCATTCTCCTGTTTCCCCTTTTTTCTTGTAACACCTGTTTCTCTCCAGTTTGATTCCAATATTTGCCAAATCAGGATTTAATTTTCAAGGCATTTATCCACTCTTGAAACATCAGAATGTACCATATTTGCGGCTTCCAGACATTTCTCATAATATAATCATCCCATAATTTTCTTACAGCAGCCGTCTCAAACAGTCCCTGCGACTCTAAAAGGGAAGGAGCCAGAAGACTCTCCGCCCACTCCCGAAGCCCCGGCTGCTTCAACCAGCGATGAAGCGGAATGGAAAATCCCGTCTTCGGACGCTCCATCCATTCGCGGGGCACATAACGGTAAAGAATATCCCGCAGAATCTTCTTACTGACACCGCCGCTCTGTTTGTAGGAAAGAGGCAGCGTCCACGCAAATTCTACCACATCCCGGTCAAGCATCGGCACCCTCGTTTCCAGAGAAACCGCCATCGCCGTCCTGTCCACCTTATTTAAGATATCGTCCGGATGATACATCAAAAGATCCATCAGCATCAGATTATGCTGGGGTTCTGTCAAAAGCCCCGCCGGATAATCGTCCATCCAAGTCCGGCCCGCCTCTCTCGCCTGTATCGCGTCCCACAGGCCCAAATCCGGCTCCTTACCGCCGCTCTTGTTCTTCTTTACCAGTCTAAGCCCTTCCCCGATCTCCGAGCGCAGATACATGTCCTCTGCACAGCGGGCGCCCAACAGCCCCGCTCTAGTGGCAAGAGACGCTTTTCCCAAAAGGCGCGCCGTCACGCCAAGCGGCCCGGCGGCCGTACAGCGCAGCGGATAGGGCAGTTTTTTCACTTTATTCCAAATGCGGTCAATAGAATAATAGGTGTTATATCCGCAAAACAGCTCGTCCCCGCCGTCCCCGCTCAAGGATACCGTCACATGCTCCCTCGTGATCTTGCTGACAAGATAGGTGGGAATCTGCGAGGAATCCGCAAAGGGTTCCCCAAACATAGCGCCAAGAGAAGGGATCACGCCCTTCGCATCCTCCTCCGAAATATAGACCTCCGTGTGATCGGTTCCAAGCCTTGCGGCAATTTCCTTTGCAAGAGGCGCCTCGTTGAACGCCTCCTCTCCCATGCCCACCGTGAAGGTTCTCACCTTCTGCGCACTCTGTGTCTGCATCAACGACACCACCGTACTGCTGTCGATCCCCGCCGAGAGAAACGCCCCCACCGGCACGTCCGCTATCATCTGTCCGGCGATGGATTTTCTTAAAAGCCGTTCCAGTTCTTCGGCCGCTTCTGTCTCGCTTCCGCGAAAGAGGTTTTTCTGTCCAAAAACCGCTCTTTCCATCATCGACCAATAGGTTGAAAGTTCCGGTTTATCAAATGGTGATTTAAGTTTTAATATTTTTCCGGGTTCCAGCTTCCAAATTCCCTGATAGATGGAATACGGGGCTGGAATGTAACCATAACGCATGTAATCGCCCAATATATCTACGTTGACTGAATTGGTAAATCCATCCAGCGAGGCAATTGAATTGAGGTCGGAACCAAACACAAAGCTTCCTTTTCCATATCCATTATTTATATCGCCTTTTAATATTCCGTAGTATAAAGGCTTCTCTCCAATTCTGTCACGAGCAAGAAATAACGCATGTTCTTGTCTGTCAAACAACGCAATGGCGAACATTCCTTTTGCCATTTTCAGCGCATCAGCCAGTCCGTACGCGGCAATGGCCTCCAAAAGCGTCTCCGTATCGGAAGTACCCCGAAAAGAGGACGCCTTATTCTCCGCCAGCATTTTTTTCCTGATATCGGCGTGATTGTAGATCTCCCCGTTATATGCGATCACATATCTGCCGTCCCGGGACAGCATGGGCTGCGCTCCTGTAGGAGTCAAATCCACAACGGCAAGCCTCCTGTGGCCCAGCACAACCCTATGGTCGTCGCTCGCCCATACGCCTGCGGCGTCCGGCCCACGGTAGCGCATTTTATCGCACATCCGCTCGATATTCTTCTGCCAGTCTCCCCTAAAATTACAAAAACCCGCGATTCCACACATCTGTTATTTTTCCTTTTCACGCTATTCTTCTACAATTTCTGCATAGTCCTCATTCGCAATACGCTCTCTGACCGTCCTAACGGCCTCATCCTGCCGTTTTTGCCACAGGGTATAGGAATTGTCCCATGATTCATAAGAAACGTCTCCACGGTGGTCTGGGAGGGCATAATGGGTCTCTAGATAATTCTTCAAAAATTCCGTACATTTTTCCGCTCCCACCGCATTGGTATGGCTGCCATAATCCGCAAAGTCCTCCTCAAAGACAATCCCGATCTCCTCGTAGTAATCGTTCATATTGAGAAAATCATACCCGCTCTCAGCCACAATCTCCGCCATATAGTTGAACATCTGCTGTTCCTCAAGGGATTCCCCGTAGGGAGAGACTAGAAACAGAGCCTCTTTTCCCTCCTCTTTCAAATAAGCAATCAGCTCCCGCAGATACGCCTCCTGCTCCTTTGGCATCGCCAAAACGCCCTTATCCCCGCCGCAGGACGGCATCGGCTGCGGTCCCACCTCGTCCCGGAACGTATAGCCCTTTAAAGGGTGTCTGTGACAGTAAAACATGTTGGCCCACTCCGAGGGAAGCGCCAGCATTTTCCAGTTGGTATGATATTTCATAATATCCAAATGATAACTCAGACGGCCCTCCTCGTCGTCCGCTGGCACCAACCCCTGTATCGCCCTTGCCCGCAAGGGAGAATAGCGCAGATTATCCGTCACGCCGCGGGTATAAGCCATATTGTCCATTAAGCCCTTCTCTTCCATCGTAAACATGCGCATTTCAAAGATATACAGCGCGGGGGACTGGCTTTTCTCCGCCTCCTCCACCAGATAGCGCATGGCCGCCGGCCTCTGTACGTTGGTGGAAAGGGGGTACATCGCAATTCCCGTCTCCCCCCACAGCTTCGGCGCCGCATAATAGGGAAATACAGGGCTTGACCCGATCATGACCACATCCAGAGAGTCCTTCTTTTCAGCGTAAAAGCCAGCGAAACGGTCTTTCACGTCGCCGTTGGTTCTCACCATATAAGATACCGGCAAAAGAATCGCCAGAAAGAGTAAAAGAAATAAAAAAATCTGTATGGGTATTTTATAATTACGCTTGTTATTCATTTATAATTCCCTCAAAATACGCCTTCCACAGCGGATTTACCCGCTCCGGCGAAAGCCTTTCCTGAATCTTCGCCGCTTCCCTGCCCAGCCTGTCCGCATAAGCCCCGTCTCCTAACAGCCTGTCCATAGCCAGTCTAAGCGCCTCTGTATCCCCGGCCGGAATGACAAGTCCATTTTCCCCATCCCTGATCAGCTCCTCCGTACCGCCGCTCGGCACGTCCGTGGCAATCACGGGCAGCCCCAGCGCCAAAGCCTCGATCAGGGCGTTGGAAACACCCTCCGAATAGGATGTGAGCAAAAACAGGGACGCCCGCTCGATATGCGCCGCCACATCAGGCACCACGCCGGGAAGCAATACCCGCTCTGCGATCCCAAGTCCTACGGCTGTTTCTTCTATATAAGAACGAAGCTCCCCATCCCCATAAATCACAAGCGTATACTGCGGGTATTTATCTTTCAGGGCTGCAAAGGCGCGAAGCTGCATCTCGTGGTTCTTATTGGCGTCCATGCGCCCCACGGACACGATCCGCTTCTCCCGCTCCCCCTCGTACCGTGGCCTGATAAAGTCCGGGTTCAGGGAATTTGGCAGGATCACCGCCCTCGCCCCCACCTTCCTGCAAAAGAAAGACCGTGACCTCTCGGTCTGCAAAACAATCCCCGCCGCGTGGGAAAAAAGGAGATCCGCCAGCATTCGCATCCCCCTGCCCGGATATTCCTCTTTCGCTTCCCCCACCACCGAGACGACCGGTTTCGTTTTCGTACCCATAGCAGTGACAACCGTCATAAAATTATTTTTCCCGATACAGGACAGCGCCAGATCCGGTTCCAGCTTTTTCCATATCGCATGTAATTTATTGAGCCGCCTGCAAAAATTTACAATCCGGCTTGCGGATACTTTTTCTTCTTCGATATCGGAAATAATTCTTTCGATTCCATCCGGCAGAACATACTCGTCCTCTTTCTGATATTGTGTCACCATGACGACCCGGTATCCCTCCTCCAGAAAGTACCCGGCCAGATTTACGAACACACGTTCTGCTCCTCCCTTGTGGAGGGAGCCAATATAGAACGCTATTTTTTTTTCTGCATTTTTGTCACTCATAAGCTTGCATAAATTCCTTCATTTTTCGACCATAACACCCATTTTTCTTACTTTAATCCTGCATTTTCGTCACAAAACGGCAAAAATCCTCTTTTTAATTAAATTTTCATTTATTTTCGTCTGTCTGAATGTTTTGATAATTCGATTTATTTTCTGAAAACTATTTTTTAATTTCCTCAAAATAACAGTCGCAATCTGTTCACTTTATCATATCCCACACGTTATGACTTCCATGAAAACTCTCATACCACTGTTGGAAGACAAAATAGGCCCAAGTCAGTCCAGAATAATTTTTTCCACTTGACGCCCCCCTGTCGCCTGTCTCCACATAGTCCTTCACCATCTTTGACACATACGCTGCATCGAATATATTTTGACGCTTTACGAAGTCATAATCGGCATAGCATAACAGCCGTTCTTTCAGTGCTCCTCTCAACCACTTGTCAAGCGGAACGCCGAATCCTTTTTTGGGACGCTCTAACAGTTCTCTCGGAATATATTCATAAGCGATCTCTTTCAGGATATGTTTCTTGTCGCCCGCCGCATATTTATACGAATGAGGAATCCGATAGGAGAAGTCCATTACATCCGGGTCCAAAATCGGGCATCTCGCCTCCAAAGAATATTTCATGGAAGCCCGGTCCATCTTACAGAGAATATCGCCCGGCAGATAAGTGTCCATATCCAAAAGCATCCGGCAGATCTGCCAGTCTTTCACCTGATAGCTGCTCTCAACCGGATAATGCACCAGCAGGCCATGCCTGTCCGCAGAAAGCTCCCCCACCATGGCACGCGCCATCCCCGGATAATTTCCAGCGGCAAACTGCGTCTTTGTCTCCCGATCCCTGTTTCCCGCAATCACACGCGCTTTAAAGGGAAGGCGTTCCTGCAGGCGCAGTCGTTTCAACCCCGGCAGACCGCACAAGCCATGCACCGCAGCCCCAAGCCCATCCAGCTTCTGCGCCTGGGCTACCTTTTGATAAATATTGTAGCCGCAGTAAAACTCGTCCCCGCCGTCGCCCGACAATGCCACCGTCACCTGTTCCCTTGCCAGTTTGCAGACTAACATCGTGGGAATCTGGGAAGGGTCGGCAAACGGTTCGTCATAATATTTGGGAATGCTCTCCACCAGACGGAGCATATCCGCCTCTTCAATCATTAACTCCGTATGCGCCGTACCAAGATAATCCGCCACCGCTTTGGCATAGGCCGCCTCGTTATACTTTTCCTCATAAAACCCGATAGAAAAGGTCTTCACCGGTTCCGCCGAATGTTCCTGTGCCAGAGCCGTCACCAGAGAGGAGTCGTATCCGCCGCTCAAAAATGTCCCCAGCGGCACATCCGCAATCATTCGGAGGGATACGGCCCGTTTCAAAAGGGCCTTTAGCTGTTCTTTCGCTTCCTCATAGCTTTCCACTGGATCTTTCGCCGCCGCCGCGTAAGCCTCCCGCACGCTCCAATAGTTCCATGTCCTGATCCGCCCTCCCTGAAAGGTAAGAACCGCGCCGGGCGCAAGCTTATAGACATTCTCATAAATGCTCTCCGGCGCATTGATATACTGTTGATAGAGATAGCGCGAAAGCACGCCCCTGTCAATCCTTCCCTGAAAATCCGGACAGGCCATGATGGGCTTTAGTTCGGAGGCAAACACCAGCTCGCCCTGCTCATACCAATAATACAGGGGTTTTTTGCCGATACGGTCGCGAACCAGATAAAGCGCCTCCTTCTCCCTGTCGTAGAGCGCAATGGCAAACATCCCGTTAAAACGCTTCACACAGGAAATGCCCCATTTTAAATAGGCGGCTATGATAACCTCCGTATCGCAGTCCGACCGGAAGGGATAGTCCGCCAGTTCTTCTCTCAATTCTTTAAAATTATAAATTTCGCCGTTATAAACCAGAACAACCCGTTCGTTGTCCGAGTGCATGGGTTGATGCCCAAGAGCCGAAAGATCCATAATCGCGAGACGCCGCTGCGCAAGCCCCAACTGATAACCGCCGGACGCCGGGTATATTTCCGCCCCGCTGTCGTCCGGGCCTCTGTGATACATCGTATCATTCATCTGTCGCAGCTTTTCGAGGGTGATCTCCCGCTTTCTGATATACCCGCATATCCCGCACATATCATCTTCTCCCAATTTCCGGTTCTTTACGGAGAATGCACGCTTCTGGCATTCCCTATTTCACATCCTTGCCCATAAAATACTCTTTATACTCGCCGAAGTCTTTGCACTCGTTGTCCACAGACTCCACCAGCTCCACATATTTCTCCTGCAAGAGCGTCTTGTAATTACCGAAATTATCGTACCCCGCCTTACTCCACGCAAAGGGATGAATCAAAATTTGTACCTTGTCAAAACCCGTGATATTGGCCTCGTCCGGATAGCCGTAGCGCCAAATATGGTTGGCGTCCGACATATATTTTACGCCTAATTTCGTATCATCTGTTATTTTATCAGCAAAGGTAAAAAAATCATCCTGATAGGCATTCAACACGCCGTCCAGTTTAATGTTCTCCCTGAGCACATCCTTAGACGGCCGGTGCACGGAAAATTCCGTAATCTCAAAGCCAAACATCTCGCTCAGAATGTCGATCTCCATGCGGATGCGTTTTCTGATCTGCTCCATATCCGTCATGCCGTTTAGGGCAAAGTGCAGACCGATACGCTGTCCCCTCTCGTGCATATCTTTGATGATATCCATATTTTTTCTGGACAAAATATTGTAGGAATTATTCGTCCACTGGAAAAAGAATGTGGACGTAAAATCCATGCTCTGCTCCACCTTGGCTAACTGCCACGCCCTGTCCACGCTGTACTCTACGTCGTGGCGCATAATAATGAAGGAATCCCTGTTTAGCGCTTCCGCATAACCGCATTGTCTGCCCGTAGACTTGATAATCCTGATCATTTCTTTGTAATCGTCGTATGAAAACATCGCATTCTCCTTTTTCGTCTGTTCTATCCAAATCTCCCGTGAAAAACTGGCATGGATCAAGAGCCAGTGAACAGCATCATATCTCTCATCGCCGCCCAAACATCATTTTGCGACGCATTGTGATAGTAAATCAACAGCTTGTCCCCGATCTGGCTGATTAAAATGGCAAAAACCGAGAAAAGGCTGGCTAGGCGATACAGTTTTTGATCCGACTTCCATGCTCTGCCAAGAATCATAGCCAAAAACAACATACCCAAAAAATAAAATGGCATCGCAAACCGCGAAAGCGCCCATTTATAGCCATTCAGGGAAATCAGGAACGCAACCGGATAGCCAACTGCCATGACCCCGAAGCCAACCACCGCCCAATAGGAAAGCTCCCGGCTGCTTCGCTGCCGATAGGCAATCAGTCCCATTCCCAAAACGCCAAGCAACGGCCAAAAAATAATCCGTATACTGTCCCACCATAAGGAAGCCAAGCCGTGAAACAACACATACCATTTCCCCTGATGCAGCCCGTCTACCGCATAATCCATCATAGTCTGCATATAGCCCCATCCGAGCTGCCAAAGCTCATCCGGGCCTTTCGTCAGCTGGTAATTCATCACCGGGGCGAGAACGATTCCCTGCTTGGACTGGCTTCCATCCGCCCCCTCTGTCACTGTCATAACGCCGTCTACCGGAACCTCGTCCACAAGCCCCGAGGGGGTCAGCATACCTCCCTCCAAAATGCCTATGAGACAAGCCGCAATCACAGCGCACGCCAGTTTCGCGCCTTTTGCCGCATTGGAACGTTCCTTTCGGACAAGGAGGAAAACGAGCAGAAGAAATCCCGCCCCCAATAGAATGCAAATATTATGAGGCGCACTCATCGCCCAATAAATCACACAGCAGGCCGTTACCAAATAATGAGAAAAAGATAACTTACTCTCTTCCTCTTTCTTTAATAAGTGTACCATCATTTCCAACAAAACCATAAATGTTGCCACGCCGGCAACCGAATCCGTATACCCGCTGAATAAAAGCGGATAATCGCTGTCAACAACCCGAATCGGAGCCAACGTCAGGGAAACGCTTCCCACGTCAACCACACAGACAAGTAAAACGCTGAGACCCGCCGAAAAAAATCTCCGAAAGACGCCGTAAAGAAGCAGACACAAAAAAACGCCGCTGATCGACAGCCAAAGTACCAGCGCAAAACATAGATTGTCCCTGCCAAGCATACCGCTGAAACTTGCCAAAAGGGATTGCCCATAAGACTGGTTCAGCACTGGAATATGATCCAGCCTCACAAAATAGGCGGCAATATCTGCATACCGCTGGGAACCAATCGTACCGATATTGGTATACATATGCGGATTTTCCCCCACAGCGCACAAACGGTAAAGCAGTGCATGGAAGGTAAAAACTGCCCAGAATCCGGCCGCGACAGCCATCGGCTTCCTCCATCTACCATTCCACAGAACATGCCCTTTAAAAATATCGAAAACAAAAAAAACGATTCCCGCAATCAGAAGCGCCCAAAAAACAATTTTATAAGAAGGAACTGCCAATGCCAGCGTCCTCAGTACCGACAAATAAATTGCCATACCAATAAAAAAAGACTCTGCCAGTACATAAGATGCATTCTGATGATCCAAGCCGATTCGGCCAAGCGCCGTTTTCCCAATCAAGCAGAACAGTATCACGAAAACCAAAACGATCGAAACGCTGCTCATCACAGATAGTACCGCTCCCACGCAATTCCTCCCTTTCGCAGTGCACACTCACCCGCACATGCTTCATGCCAACACGTACAGTATACCACACCGCTCATTCGATGTCCATAAATGGGAAACGTCCCGCCGCAGCATCACTGCGCCGCTTTCACCGACCTTTTTCCGTAATACCGCGCCACGCCCACATTTACCCAGCCGTCTATGTCTTCATCAAGATAAAAGCACTCGAAATTCTCAATAAAGGGCGGTATCTCAATGACCACGTCCTCCTCCGGACAGGTTTCCAGATAATCGTAAACCGCAGTGCACTGCTCATAATACTCGCGATAAGAACCGTTGCCGATCGATTTCGCTACCGTAAGAAACGCCGAGCTATCCATAGTTTCCCCGCCGCAAAGAACCATGGCAAACATCACAACGTACAATACGGCGAGCGCGCTCTTGTTCTCCCACAGCCCGCTCCACCTGTCAATACAGCATCCAAGGAATATGGCAAAATTCGATAAAGAAACTACAAGGGTCACGTCCAGTATAAAATAACACCTGTCTGGGAAATACGAGCTGCCATATCCGAAAGCTACCGGAAAAACCGTGACAAACCCGGAAAACAAAGCCAATATACTGACAACCCCGTACGATACAAGCGATCTTCGTATCCGATCGGACAGATAAACCCCTGCCAGTATCATGGCAATCATAATGACGCCAAACAAAGTTTCCCTTGACAGCCGCTCCACCTCTACGCATACATTTTTGACCGTCCATTTGATAACTTTAAACAACAAGAAACCGTCCCCTGCCGATTCCGAATGACGCGCATAATTCCCCGGCGCCGCCACGTTGATGAGCGCGCCCACAATTCCAGCCCCCATAACAATATTATTTCTGGCGGAAATCTTTTTAGACGCCAGAAAAAAGCCAGCCGTCATAATAAGAATCGCATAACAGCCCGTCCCCGTGATCGCGAGAGAGCCGCCCGACGCCAAAAAAAGCGTCACGGCCGATACTGCCGTCAAACAATTTCTTTTCCTTTGGCCGATCCGTTCTTGATTCGACAATAAAAACGTCCCTACGGAAATCTGTAAAACCGAAATCGGCACGCAATAAGCCGAGGCCCCGCAGTACCAGAAGAAAATTTCAGCAAATACCCGGGCGTCCAAAATCGAGAAAAGAAGTAGCGAAAACACCGTCAGCCTCACATGCCCCTTCTTATCCTGTCCGTCAACCGCATAGTCTAACGCCGCCCATACCATAAAAAGCAACGAGCCTATAAAAAAAAGCGCATTGAAAATCATGACGATCTTAAGCTGGGCCAAACCAAAATTGTTCAGCGGGGAGAAAAGCGCCTGCACAAACATGGAAAAAAACGGGCCCTGCCAGTCCATATACATAGATTTTACATAATCGCAGCAAGCCCCTGCATAGGAAAAGAACGGCACTTGATAAGCGCCGATTCTCACTCCATTGGTAAAATCGTCGCCGCTTAACACCGTATACCCTGCTGCCATACTGATCACAACCGCCATCCCTGCTATAGCAGCAAGATTAAGCGCGATAACGGCCGTCCGTCTATCCATCATTCTTTTGGGATCAATTTTCATCTTCTGTTCTTTCCTCTCTTCTCAATCAAAAGCTTTGATACAAAAATGCCGCCGTATCATAACTTCCGCCATAGATCCCCGTAACCAGCAAAAACAGCGTCACGCCGTAATAGCACCCCCATCTGAGCGGCATCGGACAAGAAGCGAGCGCACGGCGCACATCCTTTCCGCGCTCCTCCAAAATGGAGACGGCAAGCCACAGAAGGCAGGCCGCAAACAGCAGCAGAAAACCATACAGACTCAACCCATAGTCCGTCACGGTAAAAATTCCCTCAGCCATGCGAAAATCCAACAAAAGCGACCGATAGACCGCCCCCGCCTGCGCAAGGCTTTCCGAGCGGATCAGCACATCCGCCAAAAAGACAATCACCCACGTTCTCGCCATACAAAACAGGGCGTATATTTTTCCTTCTTTTATAGGAAGCTTCTGCTTCCACTTTCCGTACTGCGGCTCCAATACCAGAGACACGCACATAATGACTCCATAGTAAAGCCCCCACAACAGGTAGCTCACGGTTCTGCCATGCCACGCGCCCGTCAACAGCCAAACAAGCATGGTTCCAACGATTCCCGTCACATGCTTTCCCATCTTCGGCCACCTTTTCTTCGCGTTTTTCCCGATCTTCCTGCCGGCTCCGGACATAACGAAAGAGAACATCACATAGTCTTTAAACCATGTCCCCAGCGTAATATGCCATCTGCGCCAAAACTCAGCCACCGACTTGGAAAAATAAGGCCGCTTGAAATTTTCCGGCAGCATAATGTCGAAGGTTTCGCTGACACCCAGCGCCATATCCATGTAACCCGAGAAATCCGCGTAGAGCTGCAACATGTAGAGAACTACCGCCGCCGCGTAAATACTGCCCGGCGCTGTCTCCCCGCCAAACACATTTCCCACAAAAAGATTGATCCGGTCCGCAATTACCAGCTTCTTAAAGGCTCCCCAGACAAACCGCTGTACGCCGAAAAACATCCGCTCATAGGAAAAGACGTGGGGCCGCTCAAACTCCCCGTCCAGTTTGGCAAAGCGGTTAAAGGGTCCCTGTGTGACTGCCGGAAAATAGGCTAAGAACAACAGCAGTTTCAGGAAATTTTTCTGCGCCTTACACTGTTCGCGTCCCACATCCACCACGTAGCCGATCGCCGTCAGCGTGTAAAAAGAAACGCCTAATGGCATAACCGTCACATATTTTGTGAAGAGCAAAATTCCCAGACTACACACAAAATAAAGGATTTGAACACGTTTTCTGCGCCTCTCAAATCCCTGTTTCACTGTCTTTTTCTGTTCTTTATCCGCACACTCTGAAAGGGCCAGTCCCTGTGCCGCAAGGCTCTGCTGTAAATAAATACCGCAAAGGTAAGCCCCGGCTCCCGTAAACAACAGCCCCACCGGAATCCCACCCGTGCCAATCACATAAAACAACACGCTTGCCGCCGCCAAAACCATCCACTGCCGTTTTGCGGGCAGCAGATAATACAAGGCGAAACTAATCACCCACAATATCACAAAACCGCTTGATAAAAACTGCATCACATAAAACCTCTTCTTACGCCTCTTCCACCAGACGTCTCACCAGCTCCATAATCGCCTCTTTATTCCGAAAATTCTCCGCCACCACATACTTGGCGTCAATCTCAATGTCAAAAACATCCTCCAGCTCGCTCACAATGTTAATCACCGTGAAGGAGTCGATCACGCCCTCCTCCATCATATTTTCTCCCGTATAATCGAGGGCCTCCTCGCAGTATTCCTCCAGAATTTCCAATACTTTTTCTTCCATAATATAGTCCTCCCATTTTATATCGCTCTATACTTTATCTTCAACAAATTCCCATCCGCAAGCGGCAGATAAAGCGTCCCCGCCTCTTCTTTTTTCTTCTCCGGCGAAATCTTCCGGTAGCGCAGAACCTCCGCCTGCACTCCCTCCACGATCGTCTGCAGCGGCGGAAAAACGCCAGTCTTCCCGTAATCCACGCTGCGAAGCAGACGGTAACTCTTCTCCGGCTCCTCCTGTAAATCCAAAAAGCCGTCCCCTGGAACCTCCGTAGAGCGGTACATCCGCCGCTTCGGTGAAAATCCCTGCGGCTTGGCCTCCACACGCTCCGAGAGAACCCCGTCGAAGCACTCCTGAAAGCCCTCGCAGGCCAAATCCATCAACCGCTCCGTCAATTCATAGGCTTTCGTGTCCGGCCCAATTTTACTGGCTTTTTGGATGATGATATTTCCCTCGTCCACGTCCGCCGTCACATAATGCCATGTGATACCCGTCCGCGTTTCCCCCTGATAAATCACCCAGCTTGGCGCGTTTCTTCCGGGATAATCCGGCAGAAGGGCATTATGGAAATTGATGATCGTCATGTTTTCCCGCTCCACAAGAAAAGCGGGAAACAGATAATTGTTGCTGGCGGAGACAATCAAGGTTTTCTCCCGTATTTCCCCTAAATAAGCGCTAAGTTCCCGCTTATCCGGAATGGAAGAAAAGGCAATCCCCCTCTCCCCGCAGATCTGTTTGGTCACGCTCAGAGCGTGAAGCTCATGCTCGATGAATTCCAGACGGTAACCGTAATCCGCCTGCCTGTCCGCCGTATCTTTTAATATCTCTCCGGCTGCTTTGCCGTAACCGATCACCACTACCCTGCGAAATTCCGTCTCCATGCCGCTCCATTCCATAACAATCGTTACTTTATCTCTTCCTTCAACTTCACCCGGTCAATCTTACCGTTGGCGTTAATAGGCATTTTTTCTACCCTAATCAGCTTGTTTGGCAGCATATACTCCGGCACCAAGCGGGAAATCTTTTCATTGATATAGGCTTTGTCCAGTTCCTCCTCGATAAAGAGCACAATCTTCTGACGCTTCTCATCATAAAGACAGCAGCAGAGGGAAATCTCCTCCAAAGAGGACACCGCCGTTTCAATCTCTCCCAGCTCGATCCTGTGCCCCATATGCTTAATCTGGAAATCCTTTCGGGAAAGATAGACGATCTCTCCGCGTTCATTGTATTTCACAATGTCTCCCGTCCGGTAGATCAGCTCCGGCACCGCCTGATTCAACGGGTTCTGCACAAAGGCTTCCCGCGTCTTCTCCGGATTTTTATAATATCCCATGGACAGGGACGTGCCCCTGACGCAAAGCTCGCCCGACTCCTCCCCCGTCACCAGTTCGTCCTTCTCATTCAAAACCAGAATATCCGTGTTCGGCATCGGGAAGCCAATGGGGAGCGGTTCTTCATCTGAAAATTCGCGGTCTACAATATAATAGGTGCAGGCGTCCGTAATCTCTGTAGGACCGTAAAGGTTAGCATACTGCACGTCTGGCAGGAATTTGCGCCATACGTTAAGCTGCTTGTTCGGCATTACCTCGCCGCAGAACAACACCCGCCGCAGGGTGTCCGACAAATCCACATTCCGAAACGCCTTCAGTTTCGCCACTACGATAAGCGCCGACGGCACCCAAAAAATGGTATTAATCTTCTTTTCCTTTAAATATTCCAGCAGAGGAACGGGCTGGGCAAACAGATTTTTCGGTATGATATAGGTAGTCGCGCCCGTTTTCAGGGTGCTGTAAATATCCAAAATCGAATTATCAAAATAAAAAGGCGCCTGATTGCCGAAGCTGTCCTTCTCCGTAATCGCAAAGGTTTCCGTCACCCAGTCGATATAATCGATCACGGCCCGATGGTTGATCGTCACGCCCTTAGGCACACCGGTAGAGCCGGAGGTAAACAACACATACAAAAGATCTGTATCGACGCCGCGCCGTCTGGCCGCCTCCAAGGCTGCCTCCCGCGCCGTTCCCGCTTTCCCTTCTCCGTCTGGCAAACTTCCTTTTCCGGTTTCCGCAGCCTGAACGCCGCCCGTCAATAACACTTCCTCCAACAAAAGGAAATCACCCTGATAATCATATGCCGAAAACACCTCCCGCAGAGCCGCCGTGGTAATAACAACGGACGGTTCGAGCACTTCGAGAATCTTGTTGACCCGGCTTCCCGGCATGTCCACATCGATGGGGGAATAAAAATTACAACTGTAAGCCGCTCCCATAAAGGAAACCAGCACATCCACACCCTTTTCCAAAAAAATGGCGACTGGCTTTTTAAACAATCCCCTTGCCGTCAATTCGCAGGCGATATCCCTCGCTCTTTCACGAAGCTCGCGGAAGGTAACCGCCTTATTTTCATCCGCATAGGCTGTCTTATCCGGGAAACGAGCTGCCGTCTCGTCCAGCCAGTATGTAACGTTCGCTTTCATTTTATCCTCATTTCACAACTATCTGTTCTCTCATGCCGCTTTCATGGATATCGCGCCCCACCGCAGCATCATTTTGCATCAATCACAGGATAATAAGTATCCGCCGTCTTCTCTGTCTTCACATGATACACGTCGTACAAATCCGTCATGGTAAGGCCGCAGCCCGCCGGATCGTAGGAGCCGTAGAGAGCGATCCCCTTCTCCTGCGCCAATTCTTTCACTCTTTCCTCCACTTCCAGCGTGATCTGAAAAGCCTCCTCAGATTCTATGTAATTATACATCATGGGCGAATAGGGTGGCAAGTATAAAATGACCTCCACGCCCGCCTCCTGCAGATAGTCAATCATGTAAGAGAAATCCGTAAAATGGCCCGCGTCAATCTCATGGTAATCCGTCATGCGGTAGACCACATGCTCCTCCATGGCCTGTCTCGTCATTTCCTCCACATCGGCTGCGTTTACCTCCCGAAGCTCTCTCTGGTAGCTGACGCTCCCGTCCGCGTGCTTGAGATAGCCGTCGGTCACCCAATCGTCCGTATAGGAGACGGCAAACCGCTTTCTGTCGGGAAGAAGCGTCACATTGTAGCGGAAATAATCAAGCGACAGGGCTTTTCCCCAGTCCCGACCCGTATCTTTGTACGGATGCGCCCATTCCGGCGGTAATTTATCGACCATCACCGTAAACATATAATTTTTATAGCTTTCCAGTTCCTTCCACTTCTCGTTATCATGACTCTCATTAAAAAGGAAAGCGTCCACACCGATCACCACGGTTTCCGGCAGCTTATCCTGATAAAACAGTATACCCGATACCGCCAACAGATCATAAATGGTAGCCTCTGAAAGCCCTGCATTGTAAAAGGAGTCCGTATCGAACATAGTGTGGTCGAAGGTGTACACCCTGCTGGAACCGAGGATCATGACCTGCGGCGGCTCCTCCATCCCGCCGATACGCGCCGCCAGAAGGTTTCTGTCATTATAATCGGAATCCTCCAAGCCCTCCACGTTCTTCCCCGCCGCCATCCGCGCGGCGATTTCGTCGTAGGTGACGCGTAAGAGCGCATAGGAGTCCACATACCAGTTAACAAATCCTATGAAAATAAGGAGCGGCAGGACAAACAAGACCGCTCTAAGCCATTTTTTTATCATTTGTACCTCCTACCCAAATCGGCTATCCGTCCCTCTCTTCTTTCCCAAAACAAACGCTGAGCAAAAACGGCAGCGCCGCAAACACCCCATAGGCATAACGGAACTCATTGTAGACCGGCGACGCCAAGAGCAGACTGCCAATCAGCATCACACAGGGCACAAAGACAAGCGCCTCCCGCTTTCTGTAAAGCGCGCAGGCAAAAGCCGCAAGCAAAAGCCACGTATTCATGCCGAGACTCCATACTTTGTTATAGCATTTCTGGAACCATTGCAGGAACGCATCCATGGCAAGCCCGGCATCATAGCTGAAAACCTTCCTCTGCGTTTCTATGCCGAAAGGATTCTCCACCATAAAATAGTCGCTGTAAAGGATCTGCTCATGGGGAATATGTAAGGCGTAATACCCCGCCGTCTGCCTGATCTGGGCTTCCAGATACAACATGGGATTTCTAAGCCCCACCCGCAGCCAGAGCTTTGCATACTCCCATTTGTGGTCCGCAATCGCCTGTTGATTACCGTGTTCACGAATATAATTCTTTGTTATATCAAACAGATAGGGGTTGTAATACTCGTCGATCTGCGCCAGAGGCACTACCGCCTCCAGCATTTCCACTTCCTCAGGCGTAAGGTTCCCGCCTTTTGCATAGGCGCAAAGCAGATGCTGTGTGGGCATAGTCAGGCTCTCGATGGTGTCCGGCGGCTCCACCTGTAAAAAATGTAGCACAGGCCCCTGCCAGAGCAGGTAGCAAACCAACACTGCCGCCACCGAAACGCAGCTATTCCGCCGCTTTCCGTAAGCCTGCCTCCTGCGACTCATCTCACCGCTCTGCCCGGCGGTTCCGTCCATCCCTCTGCGCGACAAAAGCTGCGACAAAATCAGGAAAAAAGCCGTCCCCAGAAAAACGAAAATACCGTTGCTGCGAAGCAGGCACACCAATAATCCCGTCACAAAAAACAGAAGCCACCGCCGCCTGTCCGGCTTCTCCTGCCCGTCAACGCCGTTTGAAGATTCAGTCTCATCAGCACAGCTTTTCACCGCATACAAAAAGAGCAAAAACGCCGCCGTAAACCAAGCGTCTTTCCCCATACAGATGCTGTACATGCCATTAACCGGAAGAAGGGCGTAGAAAAATACCGCCAAGCCAAGCCAAAGTATCCCCGTTCCCCTGCGGTACAGTAAATACAAGAAAAACCCGAACACCGCCGCCGTAAGCGCCATCTGAAAGAAGGTATAAAGCGCCACCGCCCCGGTATAACTGCCAAAAAGCCCATATCCCGCTGTCAAAAAAGCTTTGATGATCAACGTATGAAAATAGGGATGGTGGTTGGAACGCGCCGCCAGCCCAAGCGCCTGCTCCATCTGCCACACCGCATCATTGTTAAACCATGTAGGAAAGTACATGAGATAGTAGGGCAGATAACACAACAGACACAGCAGAAAAAAAAGAAGCCAGACCCGCCAGCGTCCCGCACGACGCTTTTCCCGCAAAAAGCATTTCCCGAAAAAAGCGCCAAACACCGCCGTCCGTACACCTGCAGGCAGACAAGCCGCCACAAGGGCCGCGCCGTTTTCCAAAAGAAATCCCAGCGCAAACAAAACGCCATAGCTTATGACCGTCCAAAGCATAAGCCGAAGCATATTTTGCATGTTACTATAGGGCGCGGATCTCTGCCAATCCCCCAAAACGATGAAAAAAGCGTAACAAAATGCAAAGGGAAGCAAGACCAGAAGCTGATATTTTCCCGGCCGCTTTATTTTCCAGTCCTTCTCCGCTCTCTTCTCAGACTTCTTTTCCAATCTGCTCCTCCATACTCTGTCCGCACCCCAACGCGGCGGTCTGTCTTCCGTATTTCCACTTCGTCATTTCCCATGTTTTTTCCGGTATGCCGCGCACACCTCTTCTATATAACCGCGCCACTGTTCATAGACCGCCTCGTCGTTGGCTTTCTTAGCAATCTTTCGCGCATTCCTTCCAAGCTGCTCGGCCAGCGCCGGGTCTTCGATCAGGCGGTTGATCCCTTCCTCCATGGCTTTCTGGTTCTTTATGGGAATCAGCAGGCCGTCCACCTCGTTCGTCATAATCGTGCGGGGGCCGCCGCAGGGGCAGTCCGTAGCCACAATGGGCAGTCCCAGCGCCATAGCCTCCATCAGCGCGTTGGGCAGTCCCTCCCAATCAGAGCTGAACGCAAAGAGAGCCGCATCCGCAAGCTGTTTTTCCAGACTGTCGCTGGCACCCATCAGATGTACATAGGATTCCGCGTGCAGCTCCTCGATGGTCTTCTCCAAAAGCTCTTTCGTACCGTCCTGCGTATCTCTTCCGTATATTTTCAAATCATAATCGGGATGTTTCTTATGCACCTCATGAAAGGCGCGAATCAGCATCACTTGATTTTTAAAGTCCACCAGCCGTCCCGACTGCACCACCGTCTTCGTCCGCTTCTCTGGCTCCGGCACGCCGATGTACTTGGGATTCAGGGGATTTAAAATAATACGGGAATTTTTTTGCAGCCTCGGCGCAAAAAACTCCCTCGCCCCTTGCGTCTGAAACACACAGCCGTCAGCCCGTGGAAACAAAAAGGGAATCTGCACCTTGTCAAAAGGTCTGTCATAATGTCCCACCGGGTCTGTCCGGATGGAAATAATCACCGGAATCTTAATAAAAAAGGCCGCCGTCAGTCCGCGGTAGAGCGCTTTTCTCGCAAAGGGAATCAGGATATCGGGTTTCTCCTCTTTCAAAAACTGTTTCAGATAACGAATGCGCAAAAGAAACTGCACAATACGGGGCTTCTTTTCGTCACCCTCCCGCAGTCCCACATGCACGCGCCGCACCCTCTCATCTATCCAAAATTCATCCTCGCCCTGCCACTCCGTAGCCACAAGCACCTCGTAGCCGTTCTGCACAAAGCGGTTGGAAAGATTGGACACTACCCGCTCTGCCCCGCCCTGCTCCAAACAGTTTAAATGAAATGCAATTTTAGTCATTCGCCCACTCCCTGATCTTCCGAATATATGCTTCCTTAGAGAAAACGCCTGCCCGCTCCACCGAAAGTCTGCTGTAACGCGCCATTTCCTCCTCATTCTCCATAAGCTCGACCACCCGCTTTGCCGTGCACCGCTCTTCCTCTTCGATATGGGAGGCGTCCAGATCAGGCTCTTTTCCCATATTCGGCACCAAAACCCCGTATTTGCCATCAAAAATCTCCGCTGGCCCCGTCATACAGTCCGTGGCCACCGCCACAAGCCCCAATGCCATGGCCTCTACCAAGGCATTTGGAAATCCTTCCCAGTAAGAAGTAAGCAGATATAGAGACCCTTTTTTCAGATAGGGGTAAGGATTTTTTTGGAGTCCCGCAAAGCACACCGCCTCCGCAATTCCCAGATCGGCCGCCAACTTTCGGTAAGGCGTAAACTCCCCTTTTCCGATGATCAAAAGCTTCGTGTCTGGAAGAGCTTCATGCACCAGTGAAAAAATCTTAAGCAGATGCCAAAAACCCTTAACTACATCCTCCCGCCCCATGGAAACGATAATCCGCCCGTCTTCCCAAGGAAGATCGGCTTCCAGCGCCTCCGCTTTTGCCTGAATCTGCGGAATATCAAAGAATCCCGTTAAAGTGTAAGCACAGCCGCACGCATATTTTTCTTCGATCATACCGCGAAGCGTCTCCGAACAGCACAAAAGTCTGTCCGCCCTCTTACAAAAAAGCCCCAGCCACGAGCTGTCCATATCCATATAGCTCATAACGCCAAGCCAGCATTTCGGGCCTTTTTTTGCAAAAAGCCGTCCCGCAAAAATATTGGCCAGATTGGCCGTCGGGCCAAAACTATAGGCAATATCAATCTGTTCCCGCTTTTTCAGCCTGTTAAGCCGAAATCCCCGTCGAAATACATTGAGGATTTTAGCAAGCTTTCCGGGACGGCTTGGCAGTCCCAGATCCCTTACCGGAACCCCCTCCACGTCGAAATCAATATTTGTGGAATCAAAAATTGCAATCTGTACTTCAAAATACGGTTTTAAAATAACAGCCGTCATTGCGCAGACCTTCTCCGATCCGCCTTGATGCAGGGACGGTACGATTAACAACAGTTTTTTCATAAGCCCGAGCTGTCCCCTTTCCGATAGAAAAGACTGTAGCCGCCAGCCTGCGTGTACACGTTAAATCCAGCCGCCGTCAATTCATGGGAAGTATCTCTGCGCTCATAATCAGCCCGCGCTAAAATCTCTTCCGCCCACTTCTGCGCCGGCTGCTCTATACTCAGATAGGTCACAAGATCCGTAGCCTTCGCCTCCCTTGTGACAGTGTCCGACACAAAGCACTTAAGGCCCGCTGCCTGCGCTTCCACAAGCACGCCCGGCAGCCCCTCGAAAAAAGAAGGCAGAAGGAACAGATCCATAGCCTGATAATACCGCTCTGTGTCCTTGCAATTTCCCATAAACCGAACCTTATCGCCAATCCCCATCTGTTTACACCGCTCTTCCATGGCGATCCTGTCCTCGCCCTCCCCTAATAAAAGCAGGACGGCGTCAGGTCTCTTTTCACAAACTGCCGCAAAAACGTCTATCAAATAAGGGTGATTTTTCTGATACTCAAAACGTCCCACATGTCCAAGTACCAGTTTCCCGGAAATACCAAGCTGTTCCCTCGCCGTCTCCCTGAATTTTTCATCGTAGGTGAACCGTCTCACATCAATGGCGTTATGGATGATTTTAACCCTTCCCGCGTTCACCACGTCTCTTCCAAACACATCCTGTCCCGCAAGAGTAGAGCAGGCAAAACAAAAATCCGCCTTTTCACACAATCCCCGCCTAAAAAAACGGGTAGCGGCCCCCTTTGGCCCCTTCACCACGCCCGCATTTCTGGCGTGCGCCACTGTGATCGGCGCCCCGGCTTTCTTGGCAATAGGAAGATAAATGCCCGCCGTGCTTGTCATATGCCCGTGTACCACCCGAAACTCCCTGTGCTTGGCAAAAAATTTCCGAACCGCTCTTCTATAAAAAAAATAGTTATATACCTTAAATTTTGGGAGCACATAAATATGCCCGCCCAAGGACAAAATCTCTTCATCATAAAACTGCGGTTTCCTGACGCGTTCGTCCGAATGTACCAAAAAATCAAACTGAATTTCGTCACGGTTCATCTGTCTGTAGAGATCCATAATGCGGCTTTCCGCGCCGCCAAGGCCAACTCCTCCCAGCACATGCAGTACGCGTATCGCATTTTTCATATCAGCACATCCCCCGCCTTCAGCACAAGGCCGCTCTCATACCGATCGATCAAAAGAGAACCGTCCACGGTACGTACCACCGGCTTGCCATCAAAAACATCTATCACTTCACCCGGCGCATACGCCGAAAAATCAATCATTTCGTCAAAGGGATGGGCTTCCCAGATGCGCACCTCTTCCTCCCCGCAAAGCGCAAAGGCTCCCGGAAAAGGCGCTGCCACCCCGCGGATCAAATTATAAATATCACGTGTTCTTTTATGGAAATCAACCTTGCCGTCCGCCGCCGTGCGCTTCTCATACCACGAATCAAAGTCCTTGGATTCCGTTTTGATCTCGATATGACCGCTTTCATAGGCGGCAAGAAGCTTGCGGATTAAACGCTTGGAGCAAATCATGTTTTTATACTGGGCCGTGCGGATATCGTCGTGGGGCGTAATCGAGAACATTTCCGTGGCAAACACATTGGGACTGTCCGCCTTTTCGTCATAGCGGAACAGATTCAGGTTAAAGCGGGTGTCCCCAAGGATAACCGACCAGTTTAACGGGGAACGTCCTCTGCCAAAGGGCAGGTAGCCGCTGTTTCCATGAAACCCATAAATACCATGTTGAAAACGGTCCAGAACGGATTTTGGAATCAGTCTCTGCCACCCCATGGATATGCCGATATCAAACTCGTTTTCTTCCATGAATTTCTGCGTTTTTTCATCCGTCAAAAAATAGCTGTCCGCCTCGTGCACGGGAATCCCGTATTTCTCCGTTAAAACAGACAGGCCCTTATAGCCGGAAACCTGATTTTTCTTCGTTACCTCCGGGCTGATCGTAATCACCAGATCCACGGGACAGATCTCCTTCTGGATAAAATTCACTATGTTTTCGGAAGTATCTTTCACGCCGAACACGACAACTTTGTATTTCATGCCATTTATCCCTTCTTTACTTAGCTAACTTGCCCAAACATTGCGAAGCGCCTCTTACTTCAAATATTCCCGATACCAATCGATGGCAAGCGTAATCCCCTTCTCGAAATCATAAGAAGGATCGTATCCCAAAAGTTTCCTCGCCTTGCTGATATCCGCATTGGAATCGCGCACATCGCCCTTTCTCGGCGGCCCGAAATGAGGCTCCACATCCACGCCAAGCGCCCGGCAAAGCTGGTGATACATATCGATCAGGTAAAGTCTTCCGCCCGCGCCGATGTTAAAAGCTTCCCCCGCCGCTCCGCTGTCCGCCTTGCAGGCACGCAGATTCGCCTCGATCACATTATCAATGTAAGTAAAGTCTCTGGACTGCTGTCCATCCCCATTGATGGTGGGCGTTTCCCCGTGTAAAAGCTGTTTGATAAACTTCGGAATCACCGCCGCATACATTCCGTCCGGGTCCTGTCTTCGTCCGAACACATTAAAATACCGGAGGCCGTAAGTATCAAGGCCGTACAGTTCTTTATAAAGCCGCCCGTACTCCTCATCCGTCTTCTTGGTCAGCGCATAGGGAGAGATCACCTTTCCCTCCTGTCCTTCCCTCTTGGGAAGTTCCGTGGAATCCCCGTAAACAGAGGAACTGGAAGCATAGACAAACTTTTTCACACCAGACTGTCTGGCCGCTTCCATCATGTTTAACGTTCCCCGGATATTGACTTCCTCATAGAGAAGCGGCATCTCAATGCTTCTGGGAACACTTCCCCAAGCCGCCTGATTGAGCACATATTCCGCCCCCTCAGCCGCTTTCTTACAGGTATCCAGATCCCGGATATCCCCCTTGATAAAGGTAAATTCTTCTTTCTCCAAAAACGGCTCAATATTCTCATACTTACCAGTAGACAAATCGTCCAGACAACGCACCGTACACCCCTTGGCAAGCAGAGCCTCGCACAAATTCGAGCCAATGAAACCCGCGCCGCCCGTCACGAGAAATACCGTTCCTTTTTCAAATGTAATGTCCTGATAACTCATTTTTTCCTCCTTTTCAACGATTAAAAAATCAATGCATCATCATGATTTTTTAATCGCTTCCCGAACCAACAGATAAAACGCGATATAAAACGGCGCAAACCCATAGATCATATAGCGGGACAGGCACATAATCGTAATCGACGTCGCGCAGACGTTAGCCGCAATAAACAGCAGCGCCGTCCCCATAACGATTGCCGCAGAATATCTCTTCTTTACAAACACCTGTAGGAGCGCAAGCCCCGCCGCCAGCACATACAGCACAAAAGCAGCCGGATTCACCAACGGATGCACCACCGCAATGCTCCGGACAAACCCGTTGCGGCACAGAAGAAGATAATCATAAAGCCACTGTCCCAAACAGGCAGGCAAGAGCCTTTTTATCATTTTCCCCGCCATCTCGTCGGACATACTGCTTTGTTCGTAATAATCCACCTCTCCCAGACCGAAATAATAGGCCGACAAATCCGCTTCCAAAATCTGGAACTTAAGAATGTCATGGTTGTCCTCCAAATAGGCCGCCCGCTCGTCAAAAGCGTCCCCAGCGAATTTGTAATTCAATCCCCTCTCCTGCGCTTCCCTATAAAACCGGTCAAAAAAAGCCTGTTCCAGATCCCCTTCCTCAAAAACCTCCCGATCCTCCTCGTCGCAGGCATACATCACATTGGTCAGGGTATTGACCTGTCCGTAAGTATTGCCCATAAAATAGCCGGTGACACCGTAATTATACACATGCACCGTCAGATCCCGCAGAAGGAACACAAGGATCACCGCCGATCCGCATATGAATAACATCCGATATTTTTTATGCAGTAAAACCCGGATTCCCAACAAGATGGCCCACATCAGTATCGTGGTCATCATCTGGCCTCTGGTCATGGACAGAAGATACGAAAAAACAAGCGCAAATACGGCGTCCCGCCCCCTGCCCTCAAATAGCATCCGCAGAAGGAAATACAGGTAAAAGGTAAATAACGGAATGCACAATGCCTCGCTCATCACCGAATTTTCCAAAAAAATATGCAGCGCAGACACATACCGCGTGATCAGGTGGGGCGCTAACTGGATTCCCACCACCAGAAGCTCTTCCCACAGCTTAAGACCAAACCTCCTTGTCAGCCACTCCGTAAGCACGGCAATCCCCAGAGCCGTTAAAATTCCCTGCCCCGCCATCGCAGGCACAAGGTTATCCGGCCCGAAAAACAAGCGGAAAAACGCCAGATAAAGGGGATAAAGCGGCTCCCTGTGAATGTGCATCGTAATATACTGTTCGGAATCATGATAGACGCCGACGCCGCCGACTGCAAGCAGTCCCAAAAAAAAGGCAAGAAGCCCTGCGAAAAGACACAGAGCCCTCTTTTTGTCTCTATTCAATCCTACAATCTCCAATACAGATAATCCTCTGTCAGATACTCTTTGCGGTTCAAGATCCCCTTTAGATCCATCAGCACCTTTCTCTTGTGCTTCGGGTTATAAAAGGAAGAGATCTTCTCCCGGTTAAGGCTTAAGAACTGTTCGTGAGCCACCGCCACAATCACGGCGTCCACTTCCCTAATATCATCCATGGTCTGGAAGGTAATCCCGTAAAGCCGCTCCGCCTCAGAAGCATCGGCCGCAGGGTCAACCACAATGGGGACAATTCCATATTCCCCAAGCTCCCGGTAAATGTCTATTACCTTCGTATTTCTGGTATCCGGACAATTTTCTTTAAAAGTAAAGCCCAAAATCGCCACCTTTGCATGTTTAACGGGAATATTTGCCCGAATCAAGTCCTTTACCAGACTCTCCGCCACATACTTGCCCATATCGTCGTTGATCCGTCTGCCAGAAAGAATGATCTGGGAATGATACCCCAGCTCCTCCGCCTTATAGGTCAGATAATAAGGATCTACGCCGATACAGTGTCCGCCCACCAATCCCGGCATAAAAGGCAGGAAATTCCACTTCGTTCCGGCCGCCTCCAGCACGGATTTCGTGTCAATCCCCATTTTATGGAAAATAATAGAAAGTTCATTCATGAACGCAATATTGATATCTCTCTGGCTGTTCTCAATCACCTTGGCCGCCTCCGCCACCTTGATGGACTCCGCCCGATGAACTCCGGCCTCCACCACCAGCTCATAGACCTTGGCTACCGTATCGAGGGTTTCCTCGTCCATGCCCGATACAATTTTCGTGATCGTTTCCAGTCTATGTACCTTATCGCCTGGATTGATGCGTTCGGGAGAGTACCCGATTTTAAAGTCCACGCCACAAGTTAAGCCGGATTCTTTCTCTAAAATCGGCACGCAGATGTCCTCGGTCACGCCGGGATATACCGTAGATTCAAACACTACCACGGAACCCTTCGTCAGATTCTGCCCAAGGATACGGCTCGCTCCCTCCACCGGGGAAAGATCAGGCGTATGGTCGTCATTGACTGGCGTCGGCACCGCCACAATATGGAACTTCGCCTCCTTCAGCTTTGCGGGGTCAGCGGTAAACTCCACTTTCGTGTTCTTAACTACCTCGCCGCCCACCTCGTTTGTGGGGTCGATTCCACTCTTGTAAAGGCCGATCTTTTCCTCGTTTAAGTCAAACCCAACCACTTTAATCTTTCTCGCAAAAGCCACCGCAATCGGCATACCCACATAGCCGAGTCCGATTAATGAAAGTTTTTCCTCGCCGCTCACCAGTTTTTCGTATAAATCCATCGCCGTCTGTTCTCCCTTTTCCGTTTCGTTTTGTATGTTTACGCTAGTATCCGCGACACTTCCTCCATATAGGCCGCCGTCACCAGCTTTCGGTCAAACTCCCGCTCCATCTTCTCCCTGCCGCGACGCCCCATGGCCGCCCGTTCCTGTGTGGAGAGAGAAAGGAATTTTTCCATAGCGTCTATCAATTCAACAGGTTTCCCC
Organism: uncultured Lachnospiraceae bacterium; assembly: GCA_947243855.1. Lineage (GTDB taxonomy): Bacteria > Bacillota > Clostridia > Lachnospirales > Lachnospiraceae > UBA3282. The sequence goes on from CAMXIK010000005.1 coordinate 80,205, forward strand.
GGCGTAAAGCCAAAACCTGTCACGCCTTCCTCAAAGGCTTCCTTACAGCCGCTGATGTTCGAAGCGATCACCGCTCTGCCCGTAGCCGCGCCCTCAATGAGCGCGTTGGACATCCCCTCATGAAAGGAAGCTACCACAATCGCGTCAGCCGCTGCCAAATACTCATGTACCTGCGTATGAAAGCCGATCTGCCGGATTACGCCCTCCTTTTCCAGATCGTCTAACAGCTCCTGATAATCCTCGTCACAGTAACCCATAATATCAAAAAATACCCGGTTACTATGTAAACGCTTGGCCGCCTCGATATATTCGAGGATGCCCCGCTCCTTCATCACCCGGCCTACAAAGAGGAAATGCGTTTCCTCCCTTTCCGAATACGGCTCGTAGGTGTGTTTTTCCAAACTCACGCCGGAGCCCATGACCATCCGCGTCCGCTTCGCCGTAATGCCCATGCTCTGAAAAATGCCTTTGTTCTCCTCATTCTGGAAAAACACGCAGGCTGCCCGTCTTAGGCCCGCACGATACATTCCGACAATCAGTTTAAGAAGAAGGCCCGTCCTGTCAAAAGCGCCCCCAAGCCCCGTGATGGTGGCAATATAGGGAATCTTTTTCATGCCTGCCGCTAATCCGCCGTAGATATTCGGCTTGATCGTGTAGGTCACTGCCAGATCCGGCTTAATCTCTTTCATCATTTTACCGTAAGCGCGGTATAACTTCAAGTCCTCAAACGGATTGATGCCTCTGCGGTTGATCGGGGTTTTAAGGATATGACAGCCCAGATCCTTTAGTTCCTTCTCTTTTACGTCATCCGGCATACTCACGTGCACTTCGTATTTTTGACACAGCGCTTCTATAAACTCACCGCGGAAGTCGTATAATCCGCCCGAAGAGTTTGTCAGAACCAACACTTTTTTCATCTATGGTACAATCTCCTCCCCAGCCATATCCCGTATCATCACTTCATTATACTTCATCATGCAGATCCCTTCCCGATACGCCCCAATCCGCACCTCGTTCTCCTGTCCGGAGAGGTTTTTCACCACAGCCGCAGCCATATTCACGCCGCAGCCATAGGCATGGGGATAACCGCCGCCAAAACGGGGATTGACCTCTGAAATATAATAAACGCCGCCAATCTCAAAAATATCGATGTCTATCATACCGCGGAAACCGCATTTTTCCGAGAAATCCCGTATCAGGGAAAACAGCCCTTCATCCTTAAAGGACACCGACTTATCGGTCTCCCCAGCCCGCATCTTGATCTTCTTTTTTACGAAGATATCCGTACATTTCCCAGAAATCATGTCCACATACACGTCCGCACCGTATTCCTGTCCGTCCATGTACTCCTGAATCATCAGATCGTCATAGAGATTGCAGAGTACCTCGATCTCCTCTTTGCTTCCCACCTGATTGATGTGGATGCTGGCGCTGCCGCGCACCGGCTTCACGAATACCGGATAGTCAATCTCCCCGGCCTCTTTCGCCTGATAAAAGGACTCCTTATCCTCATAACATTTCGCCGTCGGTATCTGCATTTTCCCAAGCATTTCAAACATCTTGTATTTATCAAAACAGGTCTCCACCAGATCGTAGTCCGATACGATGGGTGTTGTCCCCACCGCCAAAAACGTCTCCCTCTCCTTGGCAAGCAGAGACAGCTCCGGATCAATCAAAGAAAAAACACCCGTTATTTTTTCTTTTTTGCAGATATCCAATATCACATCCAGATAATCCGGCGCCGTAATCCGGGGCACCAGATAAAAAGCATCCGCCTCATACACCGCAGGCGCAAGATTAGAACAATCCGTGGCGATCACACGTCCCCTGCCTGAAAGCTCTTTCTTAAAATACTGTACCACCTTGTCGCGGGTGCCCGCGCTCAAAATTAGAATATTCATACTCTCCATCCTGTGCTTTCTTACTTATCTACTCTTATAATCTCCCAATACCCGCTTTTAGGAGACCCGTGTCGGATTAAAATTCCCTTCTCCTTAAGTTTTTTGATATTAGACTCTACATTCCTGCTTGCTATCCCAATTTGATCTGCCAGTTTTGCAGCTGAAAGCTTAGAGTTCAACGATAAAAGATCCAGTATTTTTGTTTGTGTTTCATTCAAAGCTTCTCCGATGTTTCTCCGATGTTCCTCCGATGTTCCTCCGATGTTCCTCCGATGTTCCTCCGATGCTTCTCCGTGTTTCTCCGATGCCCCTTTATCATCGCCCAATGCCTTCTCTGGCCGGCTCCGATAGAGATTTACCCTGAACATATCGTCAAAAACCTGAATCTTAGGAATCGGCAGGCCATAGTCTTTGGCCGCTTCCTGTATTCTTCGGATTCCAGTTCCCCATGCCTCAATCAGTCCCATTTGGCTAAAAACATTGGCAATTATTCTGTTCCTGAGCTTTGAATGGCCACTCATAATCTCTTCATAAGTAAGCCCATTATACAACCCTCCCGGTGATGTAACTTCCACCCTGTCGTCATACACTGCCACCTGCACGCAGGAAGGCTCCGCAAAATTTCGATGGCAATGCGCATTGATAATCATTTCACGGATCGCTTCCACAGGAAGCTCATACGCTTCTTTTCTGACCAGTCCCTCAATTGTTGCACCCAGTCTGATATTCCGCAGAACAAAAGCCGCCGCATTTTCAATCTGCTCATAAACAGAACCTGTAAATTCCCGCTTATCAAGAAAAACATTTCTCTCCGTTCCCTTAAATACCGCACATTGCGTTTTAGAAAACGGGAAAAAATCTGATGTCAACAAAACAAAGGCATTCGACACAAGCCATGCCCCTTCTTTCTCCCTCAAAAGCCTCCAATTAACAAGCTGGGAAACAGTTACTTTACGCTCGGACATTCCCGCTTCTTCCCGGCATTTTGTTATATCTGCACAAAGTTTTTTTATTTCCTCTTTCGATGCCACATAACCTATACAGACCATTTCATCCCACGAAATACGGGCGCCTTCCATTTCCAGTTCTTTGATCTTTTCCGAATCCGCTGGCCTGGAAGTACCCGCAAAGCGAATAAATGTCCCATTCTCTTTCCCTTTTGATTTCAGATAATAAGGTCTATTGGGTTCTGGCGCTACCGTAACGACAACAACCGTATGTCCATCAACTGTCTGTAATTCAATATTTGGTACAATCTGTGGCACACAGGAATCCGCAACGGCATTTGCAATATTGTCCATTATTTGAAAAGCGACATCATTATCTACGCCTATCGTTTCCCGCGTCGCGTCATCTACCCCGATCACCAACCGGCCGCCCTGAGAATTGGCAAACGCGATAATCGTTTTAATATATTTTTCCGAATCTTTTGGCAGTGTTACCTTAAATTCAATATTTTTCGATTCCCCGCGCACTATTTCCTCAATCGTCATTCCGCCGATCTCCCATCATGTCATATCCTGTAACCGCACTTCCTTCTTCCACTACATTCTCAAAGGCTCTTCTCACGCGCTTCAAGCTGTTTCTTCCGAATCTCCGCAAAATTTCCTTCCGCCGCGTTGGTGTCCTCCGCCACCTCGTCGGTATGTCCAAGCACCGTCTGCACCGTCATCCAAAGCACCTTCAAATCCATGCCGAAGGTCAGATGTTCCACATACTCCACATCCTTCTGAAACCGCCTGTCCCAATCAAGGAAATTGCGTCCGCTCACCTGCGCCAGCCCTGTGAGTCCCGGCCGCACGCTGTGCCGCAGACGCTCGCGCTCCGTATAGTAGGGCAGATAAGAAACAAGCAGCGGCCTCGGACCGATGATGCTCATATCGCCTTTTACAATATTAAAAAGCTCCGGCAGCTCGTCCAGACTCGTGGCACGCAGAAACTTTCCGAATTTCGTCAGCCGCTCCGCATCCGGCAGAAGATTTCCCTCTGCGTCTCTTTTGTCCGTCATGGTGCGGAATTTACAGAGGGTAAAAATCTTCTCGTCTTTTCCCGGCCGCTCCTGCCGAAATAGGATCGGGCTTCCTAATTTCACTCTCACCAGAACCGCCAAAACAATCAGTATGGGGCTGAGTACGATAATGCCGCACAGGGACAAAATAAAGTCCAAACTTCTCTTACCATATTTCTTATACATATATTGTTCCTCTCTGAGGGTAAATTATAGCATAAATACATCTGATTGTCTTCCCAACTCCGCAAAATTATCAAGCGTTTTTATCTCAGTTCCTTATGAAAATACAGCACTAAATCATCATCATTACAGCACGCCGCATAAGGCTCGCACACCTTGTCGCAATACCACACACCGCTGCCGTCCGGAATGTACCCACGCTTCACATACATTCTCTGGGCGCTGCCGTAACCGCTGTGCAGTCCCACGCCCAGATATACCTTATCGCTGTATTCTCTGGCAATTCGCTCCGCCACATCCATAAGTTTACTACCGATCCCGTGACGCCTGTACTTTTCAAGAACGCCAAAATCCACAATCTCCGGATATCCTTTACCCGCGTACGCGCCCCACTCGGATTTCGGATAAATATTAATATATCCCGCCGCCTTTCCCTGATACTCCGCCACCAGAACGACAGCATTTTTCTCCTGCCTGTCCCGCAGACGCATCTCATATTTATCAATGCTTGCGTCCCACCCCTGCGCAATCTCTTCCGCCGTAATAATCACCGCGTCTTCCTGCCGCATATCCCGGATAGTAATCTGATCGTCTGCATAATAGATTTGATTATGTTGCTCTGTCATCCTGCGCCTCCATCAAAAATCTTATCACGTTCTTATGAATAATCCCCTCCCGCGAAAAATCAAACTTATCCATAGAAAGCACATACTTCGGATAATTGTCCGCAATCGCTGAAAAAGCGCCGAACTCCCTGTCAACCACCGACTGCTCCGCCAAATAATAGGCCACCTGATAATATTCTCTTTTCTCGCCCTTAACCGCCACAAAATCTACTTCTCCGTTCGGTATCTTTCCGACGTACACCTCATAGTCCCGATTTCTAAGCTCATTGTAAACGATATTTTCAAGCATGGCGCCCATTTCCAGTTTATAGCCGCTGTTGTGAATCCGCCCCAGCCCCAGATCCGTCAAAAAATATTTGTCCAGCGTCGTGAGCAGCTGCTTTCCGCGAATATCATAACGCTGCGCTTTACTGACAATCAGGGATGCCTGTATATGCTCTAGGTAATTATACAGCGTCTGCGCACTGACCGCCCTGTCCACGCTCTTAAAATAATTCAAAATCCCCTTTGCCGAAAAAGTCTGGGACGGATTCAGCATCAGATATTCCATAATACGGTTGATTAAATCTACCTCTTTTGCCCCAACTCTCTGGACAATATCCCGCAGGACAATAGAATTATATAAATCCTGCAAAAAAGTCCTTGTCTCCGTTTCCCCTGCCATGGCAAACCTCTGCGGCATACCTCCCCAGTTCATGTATTCGATCAGGTCTTCATCCGACGGCTCCTGTATTCGCCTGATTTCGCAGTATTCAACAAAGGAAAAAGGCGTTACCCGAAAGCTCACATACCGCCCCGATAATAAGGTTGCCAGTTCACCCGACAACAGTTTTCCGTTGGAACCAGTGATAAAAATGCTCACATCCCACGTCGCCCGGAAGGAATTGATTACCCGCTCAAATTCCTTTACCATCTGAATTTCATCAAAAAAGAGATAATATTTCTCTTCGTTTTTTCTTTGCCCGCAAATATATTGATATAATTGCTCCGCATCTGTAATAGAGGAATACTGAAAGTCCTCAAAGTTCATATAAATGATTTGCGATTCCTCAACACCGCTTTTCACAAGTTCATCCATAATCTGCCGCAGAAGAACCGATTTTCCCGAACGCCGCAGACCGATCAAAACTTTGATCAATTCGCTGTCATAAAATGGTCTGATTTTCTTTAAAATCCGTTCCCGGATAACCATGGCAATCCTCCGTCGAAAATGATATATTGATAGTATACCCCTTACTTATATAACTATAATAGAATAATCCGCAAAAAAAGTAAAGTTATTTTGATACATCAAAATAACTTTACTTTCTCGCCAACTTATTACTGTCTATCTTATATCTTGATACAGCGCATAATAATCCGTCTCCATATTATCCGCGTACCTGTCGTAAAACTGTTTTGCGTCATCCAGCGCCTTATTATAAATATGCTTTCCCAGCATTTCCTGAAAAAAGTCCAATATCCGGCCGGTGCCGATCACACCCAATTCCAGATCGTACTCCTCCCTGAAAAAAGCCGCAATCTCGTCGCACATCTGCGCCCTATCCTTTTCCTGTAAACTGTCCATGCTCTTGTCTGCGCCTCCTGCCTTTAAAACAACTCCTTCACCGTGCGGATAATCGCTTCCATTTCTTCATCCGTATTTTTAATGTCGCTGGGCAGACACAGTCCCCTCGCAAAGACTTCCTCGCCCACGCTCTTTCCGTCCCTGTTATGCGGCCAGAAATCGCAGTTTGCAAAAACAGGCTGCATGTGCATGGGCTTCCAAATCGGACGGGTTTCCGCGTTGAGCTTTTCGTCCAGTGTGTCCATTATCATATCAGGTGTTATTCCACAATCCGGTGCAACCGTCATGCAGGAAAGCCAGTTGTTGGCGTCCCCCTCCTCATTCATGGGATTCATCTGAATCGCGGGAATCTCTGCAAAAGCCGCCTTATACTGCTCGTAAATAGCCTTTTTCTTCGCCTTGTGCTCCTCCAAATGCAGAAGCTGCCCCCTGCCGATTCCGGCGGTGACATTGCTCATGCGGTAATTGTATCCGATCTGGGAGTGCTGATAGTGTCTGGCCTGATCTCTCGCCTGCGTAGCAAGAAACGTGACCTTCTTGGTTGCTTCCTCCTCGGCGGAGACAAACAATCCGCCCCCCGAAGTGGTAATAATTTTATTGCCGTTAAAGGAATAAATTCCATACTTGCCAAAAGTCCCCGTATGCTTTCCGCGGTAGGTGCTGCCAAGGGATTCTGCAGCATCCTCGATCAAGGGCGTACCATGGGCCTCGCAGATCTCCATGATCTCGCCAAGCTTTGCGGGCGTACCATAAAGATGAACGCAGATCACCGCCTTAGGATTCGGGTATTTCTCATAAGCCCGTTTCAAAGCCTGCGGAGACATGTTCCAAGTGTCCGGCTCCGCGTCAATAAACACCGGCGTGCCGTTCTCATAGACAATCGGATTGCAGGAAGCGGAAAACGTCAGATCCGATACAAACACCACATCCCCCTGCTTCACCCCAAGAAGACGAAGCGCCATATGGATCGCCGCCGTTCCCGAGGACAAAGCCGCCGCATGGCCGCAGCCAGTGTACGCCGCCATTTCTTTTTCAAAGGCGTTCACATTAGGGCCAAGAGGAGCGATCCAGTTGGTATCGAAAGCTTCCTGAACAAACCTTTGCTCATCCCCGTGCATCGTGGGCGACGACATATAAATTCTTTTTCTCTCCATGATAGTTTACCCCTCCTGAATTACTGATAAGCGTTCAACGTTCAGCCCACGCCCCTTCGCAAAGCCGCATCTCCGATGCTTTCCCGCTGCTTTGCAGCTAACTTTGCTCACAAGCGGGCGTTCCCTCAGAAAACTATCCGTCCGCCAAATTCATGCAAGCATGATTTGTCTGTCAAATAGTTTTCTGGCTGAACTGTTTAATCCGTGTAGTGATACGTCGGCACAATCTTTTGAATCAACGGTCTGATATCCGAGCTTTCAATCTGGGACTCGTCCTTAAGTTCCTTCAACTGCGTAAAAAATTCATGCTCGTCCAATTCAATCGGCTTGCCAATATGAATCATGCGGTTCGCCGTATCTTTCATGCCCTCCTCATCCATCAGAAGCTCCTCATAAAGCTTCTCACCGGGACGAAGACCCGTAAATTCGATCTTGATATCTTCCCCCACACGATAACCCGACAGTTTGATCAGATTTTCCGCCAGAGAAAGAATTTTCACCGGCTCGCCCATATCCAAGACGAAGATCTCCCCGCCCTTCGCGTAGGCTCCCGCCTGCAGCACCAACGACACCGCCTCCGGGATTGTCATAAAATAACGTATGATATCAGGATGAGTAACCGTCACCGGCCCTCCCGCCGCAATCTGTTTGCGGAAGAGCGGAATCACGCTGCCGTTGCTGCCCAGCACATTGCCAAAGCGCACCGCCACAAATTCGGTCTCATAATGCTTGTCAAAAGTCTGAATAATCATTTCGCAGATCCGCTTGCTGGCTCCCATAATATTCGTGGGGTTCACCGCCTTATCGGTGGAAATCATGACAAACCGCTGTACGCCGCTCATGGCTGCCGCCTGCGCCGTCTTAAATGTGCCAAAGACATTATTTTTAATGGCTTCCGTAGGGCTGTCCTCCATCAGCGGCACATGCTTGTGAGCCGCCGCATGATAGACGATATTCGGCTTATATTTAGAGAATATATAATTCATTCGGTTGGTGTTTCGCACGGAGGCGATCAATACCACCAAATCCAGCTCCGGATATTTCTGCCTCAGCTCCTGCTGAACATCGTAAACAGAATTTTCATAAATATCCACAATCACCAGAAGCTTCGGCTTATGATTCGCTATTTGCCTGCAAAGCTCGCTTCCGATAGAACCGCCGCCGCCTGTCACAAGCACTACTTTCCCCTGCACATAGCCAAGAATAGAATCGATATCCACGGTAATCGGCTCTCTGCCAAGCAAATCTTCCAGTTCCACATCCCGAAGCTTGCTAACATTGACCTCTCCATTTACCAGCTGATACATGCCCGGCAAAGAGCGCAGCTTACAATTGGTATCTTTACAGATATCCAATATTCCTTTGATTTCCGTTCTAGAGGCTGAGGGCATCGCCACAATGATTTCATCCACGTCATAGACATCCGCGCACTCCACAATCTTGTCCCGTCCGCCTGCAACCTTAATGCCCTGAATATATCTCCCCCATTTTCCCTTATCATCGTCAATAATACATTTGATGACCATGGTAGAAAAATTACTGTTCACAATCTCCTTGATGATCAGGTTTGCCGCTTCGCCCGCACCAATCACCATCACAGAGATTCGGTTCTTTTTATTCTGCTGCTTATGCTTTAACCCCCGGAAAAACCGATAGGAAAAGCGGCTGGCAAAAATACAGGTTACCAGAACCGCCATATACGCAAAATAGTAGCTTCTTGGCACCGCCTGAGTCGTTACCTTAAAAAAATGCAGGCCGATCGCGTCCGCCAGCATGGACAGCACGCATGCCACTACAATATTCTGCAGTTCCGTCTCTCCCGCAAACGCCCACAGACTGCTGTAAAGACGCATCATATAAAAAATTGCCAGCGTCACAAGGATATTGATGGGCAGAAAATGCTCGATCGGACGCATAAAATGCTCCGGAATGGTATCCAGATGAAAATCATACCGCCACAAGATAGCCATATAACTGGCCAAAACAATACTGATCACATCATAGATAATCAAACATGTCCGTCTGTAAAATAATTTTACGTTGAAAGGTTTTCTCGTCTTTTCCATATCCGTATCCGTTCTTCTAAGCTTCGTCCTTTCGTATATCCACCAGCAGCGGCCCCATGGTTAGGAGCAGACAGCAGGCAATTGGACAACAGGGGTGAAAGATCCACTCCGTCAATCCAGCCACCGCAAATAAAATTAACAGCGCCAGTGGAAACAGCGCACACTCTCTATTCTCTCTGTGCCGTCTAAAGTAAACCCATGCCTGCACAAGCGTCCCAATCCCTAACAAAAGGAATACGCCTCCCACGAAAATACCGTGGTCATAAGCCACCTGTAAATAAATATTGTGCGCATGAGCCAGATAATTGCCGTCCGGTTCCATAACGCCCATATCGTCGTGTCCGTTCTTGTTAAGCCTCTCGTAATACCGTGCAAATATATACAGTCTTCCATTCGTAAAGGAAGCTTCCTCCGCCGCTTCTGCCGCCGCCATATCCTCTGCGGATGCTAGCAGCCTCTTACTCCCGATTTCCAAATAGGGGCTCCTGTACCCGGACTCTCCGTTCCCCTTGCTGAAATAGAGGAAAGCGTTCAGGCATTCTTCTTCCGGAATGCCGAGCACCTTCATCTGGAAAGTCTGGATAAAACGTTCCACCGTAATGTAATAATAGGAATCCATATCCCTGCCGTGCACCAGTTCCGTGGGAAAATCCTCAATCTCATGGGCCTTGATATCGGCCGCCACCGCCGGAAGCGTCCTCTGCGCCGTAAACACAATGGGCAGACCGACAATCACGGAAAGCGCCATCAATCCTACGCCCCGCAAGAAACGCCGCCACTTCTCCCGAAGCGAAAACTCTTTTCCCGAAAAAAACGCCAGCGGAATTGCCACAACCGCCGTCACCAGAATCGCCAGATAGCCGGTTCGGGACAACGTAAACAAAAGATACATCGCGGATAGGCCAAACACCGCAAGCTCCTTGTACGCGCCAGCCAGACTTGGCCGTCTCCCGTATGCGTCCATAAATTTAATCAGCGCCGCACATACCACCAAAGCCAGATACACAGCAGAAATCGTCACCGTGTGAAAATGGAATGGATAGCGGTAATAGCGGAAATACATATACGGCCTGTGCAGCAGACAATAGCCCACCGTCAGGACAAAATGAAATAAAATGCCGTTTACTATATTGTGTAACAATACCGTCTTTTTTACACCTGCCGCCATCCGTAGATAAATAAGTGTAAAAACGCATACTAGAAAAATAGGCCAGCCTCTGGTATTACGATAACAAATAATCAGTGCAAAAAAGACCCCCACCAAAATACTGTAGGGCACAGAGATTCCCCGAATCTTTCTTTTGAACAGAAGCGTCAGCGTGTTGCATATGACAAACCCGGCAAGAATACCACACCACACCGTCAGCTTCAAAGCCAAAAGCTCCAGTTCATCCGGCGCAGCCTTCCCCGCCAATACCGCGTTATCGTTCAGCACACTCAGCGCGTTCCGGTAATACAAAGGCGCAGCCACCGCCGCCACAACGGCCAGTATCAAATTCATCCAGTTGAAGAGTTCTCTCTTCTTATATGTGACGATCAGCGCAAGCGCAAGAAAAATAAGCGTCTGTCTGTAGGCCACCGTGTGATGGATCTCATACAGCGCATTCATATAATTACAACAGCCCCAGATTGCGCCCGCAAACATAAGGGACTGCAGATCATCCAGCCATCTGCCCTGTAGTACCTTGAAAACCGTCCTGTCCGAAGCGATTCCCGTCCTGTCATGGTTGACCGCATAAAGCCCCACAATCACAGCAAGAAGCACGCCCAACTCGTAAAAAAGAATGGAATAGAGATCCGTCGTGAAAAAATGGCAAGGCCCGACTGCGACCGCACAGGCTGCGCCAGCCGCCACGATCAGCGGACTCAAAACAAAGCGCATCGCCCGTTCCACCGTGAGCAGCGTATTGCGTTCCGGATGTTTTCCATAATAAACGGATGTAATCCACGTGACAAACGCCCCAAAAAGCAGAAAAACCGCGTCAAAGGCAAACGTCTTCCCTTTGCGCAGAGGCACCTCATAATTATAGTCTGCAATCACGCACCGCGCCGCATCCTCCACACCATCGTAAGCGCTCGCGCTGATATAAATATTGGCGCCGTCGCCAGTATTACCTGCGTAAGCAACATGAAATTCCGACTCCACACCTTGAAGCAGGAAGTAATAATCCCGCCCCACTTCTACGTCCGTATTGATCTGTATCCTGCAATAACCGGGAATCGTCTCCGTCTCCCCGACCTTAATTACCTGCTGCATAATGGTCTGCATGGAGGAATCCCGAAGCACAAAATTAAACTTGTCCCCCCTCGTCATGTCAGCCAGATAAATCTCAATATTTTTGAGTCTGTCATATTGCGCAATAAATCTCTGCTGCACCACATGATCTGCATTAACCGCCTCAGAAATTTCGGCATTCTCCCTGCCGCTTACAGACCGCACTTCCTCGTGGATCAGACGAAACGGCCACAGCGCCAGCGCCGCGCAAATCACCAAAATCCAAATTGTACCGCAGATCGCTTGTCTTTTATTTAAAATCCGGTTCATAAGTTTCCTCTTATCTATCCCGCAGTGCCGCTCGATTCCGTTTCACTTCATTTATCCTCTGTCTGCGCACTGCTCATTGCTTTCGCGCATATAGTGTACCACAATCATCCTTTTTTTACAACAAATGGCTATTTTTCTAAATAGTCTGCAACAAACTCATCCACACTATGAAAACGTTTAACGGCTATTCCGGCAATTTTATATACGGACTCATATTTTTGTAAACACCTATCAAACAGACCAACATTATCCGCTAAACAATCAGGGTTATATTCTTCCATAATAGAATAGGTTCCTATGGCAGCCTCAGACGAAATCTCTGCAAACATATACTGCAGATTGCACATATTCATGAAAGATGCAAAAACATTATTTTGTCCAGCCGCTTCTTCTACCTTGTTTCTCCAGTTTGAATACATTTCTTCATAAGTGCCCAAAAGACTTGCGGAAGGCGCTTCTTTATCCTTATCTTTCTCTTGTCTCATGTGTCCTTCCGCATATAAAAGAAGGCTTTTCAAGAAAGCTCGTAACTCGAAAACATCTTTACTGCAAGCTACGCTCTTTAAATTATCAACAAAAGCCTTGTCAATAGGTAATGCTGCTAATTCTTCCAGCATTCTTTTTGTACCACGCCTAAAGTATCTTCCATAGAAAAGCATAACTGCATCCATAAGGTAATACATTACCCCAAATGCATCCATGCGCACCTGCCCTAATTCCTCATGTAGCTGGGCATTCGCATAGGATATTTTTGCTTGATCCATCAATTCGTTCACTCTTTGGAAACGTTCCTCAGACGCCAGAAATCGTTTTGTCTGTTCTCTTAATCGACACAGTTCCTCATAGGCTTCTTGATTTTTTATATACACAATTTTAGAATCCATTAATTTTGAAAGCTGGGCATGATGACATGCGGCATCATATCTAAGCCCATCCCAGTTTGTACAATATATATCATAGCCCACTTTACTGTCATCTAAGAGAAAGCCCGTACCAAGCTGCCATCCCGCATCGTCCTGAATCAGTATGAGCAAATCCAAATCTGATTTTTCATACTCATCTCCTGTAACAACCGAACCGTATATTCCTATAAAAGCCAACGAATCAGGACATACTTTCTCAGCTTTTTCTATCACTGCGTTCATTATTTTTTGATTTACATGATTCATCATAATACCTCCATCTTATACATCTTCCGGTTTCATAACCGCCATCGCCAAAAATAACGGCAGGCCATACCAGAGGAACAATACATACCGTGGCAGATAGGTAGGCCCCAAAAGGACTGTCAGCCACACAAGAAAAATCGGCAGAAACGGATACATTATCTTATATCGCCTGTTATTTAATAGCCATGTGAAAAGAAACGCATACAGCCAAAACATAGCGCCCGGTGAAAACAGCCAAGAAACAACCGGCACTTTCTCCTTCCAAACCTCCAAAGACAGCTTGCGGTACACCTCGTCAAGCCATGGAATTTTGCTCTCCCTGACTCCCGGCTCTTCCACCTCATAGCCAAAGTAAGAATTGTCTTTATAAGTAAACGTAAAAACGCTGTTGCCTCCGTACACATTGATCACCGTATTCGGATACCAGAAACCATAGGAAGTCATCCACCATGCATTTGCATAAATCAGCGGTTTTTTCATCCCCACCCGCAGCCAAAGTCCCGCATATTTTGCCTTATCCTTTGCAAAAGCGGCGTTGTCAAAGCGGTATTTCACCGGATCGGAAAGCCTCGGCGTATATAGGGAAAGGGCCTCTTCGGGTAAAACTTCATATAATATCTGTCTGTCCTCTTCCGTAAAAACCTCCGGCGCATATTTGTAAGTCCTTGCCATCTGCTGGATTGGAACGGTCAAAATTTCCTGATATTCCCCATCCTCCGCGTGAAGCGCAGCTTTTAGACCGCCGTTCACCAAAAGGCAGCCTGCCACCGCGCAGACCGCCAGAAAAAGCACCTGCTTCCATTGTTTTCTCTCTAAGAAAAGCAGAATGGGAATCATCGCAAGAAACGCGTATAAGCCGTTATTACGCAAAAGCATCATAGACATGCCGCTTAACACAAAAAGAACCCGCCAGCCTTTAGAAGAAAAAAACGACTCCTGCGTCCCCATCTCCAAAAGGCAGACCAGCAAAAGCAATAACGCCGTCGTAAATAAGCCGTCCTTCGCCGAGCAGAGCGTAAACATCACCACCGTGGGAAACAGTCCCAGATAAACCAGCCCAATCAGACGAACCGCACGGGATATCTTCTTCTGCCGAAGATACCAAAACACAAAGGTAAAGCTTCCCGCCACAAGTATCATCTGTAAGACGGTGTAGCAGGCAATTCCCAAATTATAGGAATCCGTCAGTTTGTGGACGCCGCAGACCATTCCGCCGAGAAGAAGCACATGCACGAGAGGATGATGGGTGGAAAACGTTCTTAACGCCACCTGCACATACTCATCCTGCGCATCATAGACAAAAAAACCCGGATACACCGCTAAAAACACAGGCAGCCAGCATAACAAAAGAACGAAAAAAGAGAGTGCAACAGCATGTTGATCCGTCCATTCAAGAACATATGTTATTTTATTAGGCGTCACTTTTTCGATCTGTGCCTCTTTCTCCGCATCGGTTTTGACCGCTTGGCACTTTGCCTGCGCCAAATCAAGAAACAACCACAAAAGACGCACCAATCCTGTAAAAAGAATCGTCAATACAAGCACGGAAACCCACAGCCACCCGTCTTTGACATCCACGTTTTCCACACTGTCCAACCGCGCGCCGAACAAAATCGCCGCCGAAAATAAAAAAGAAAAAGCGCCCGCAATCAGGATGCTCCTGCCCGTATTTCGTTTTTTATCACTTTGCATCTCTCTCATCCACACACTCTCTGATCACATACTGCGGGGAATTGTTCATGGAAATATAGATCCGGCCAATGTACTCGCCGATCAGTCCTAACATCATAAGAATCAGCCCGCAGAAAAACACAAGCGCCGCCATCAAGGCGCTGAATCCAATGGGAACGGCCGGATTGACAAACTTCTTGACAACCGTGTAAATACCGTATACAAATCCCCCGCAGGCGGAAACGACCCCGATCACCGTCGCGATACGAAGCGGTTTGATACTGAAAGCCGTAAATCCGTTAAACCACAGCCCCAAAAGTTTTCCTATCGTGTAGCCGGAGGCGCCGATCTCACGCTCCCTGTGGGTCACCTCCACATTGGCGATCTTTTTTGTGGTGCGAAGCACAAGCCCGATTACATAGGGGAACGGATTCTGATAGCGGATCAGCTCCTGCGCCACAAATTTTTTCATGGCAAAATAGCTGGAAACATAGAGATTCTTCGGTTTACCCAGCATAACCCGGGTCATCCGCTCGTTGACTCTGCTGCCAAAATTGCGAAAGAGAGAATGCTGTTTGTGGCTATACTTGGCATAAACCACATCGTAACCTTCCTCCAGCTTGGCAAGCAGCTTTCCGACTTCATCCGCTGGCGTCTGCCCATCGTCATCCAGACAAACCACTATGTCCCCTCTCACATGGCGAAATCCCGCCATCAGAGCCGCATGCTGTCCGAAATTTTTAGCCAAATTCACCCCGCAGATATTCTTCCGCCCTGCGCACAAAGCGCGGATTGTCTCAAAGGTATCGTCTGGGGAAGCGTCGTTGACCAGTACAATCTCGTACTCATATCCGCCCAGTTCTCCCATCGACCGATCGATCTCTTCCACTACCCTGCCGATCGTCTGCTCCGACCGGTAGCAGGGAATCACAAAACTGACAAGTTTACTCATATCTCCTCCTTGCCGCGGGTCATTTCCCAGTCCCCGCGTCCTATTTCCATAAAGAGAACCTTCTCCTCGCCCTGCTCCAGCGTAACCGATTCCCGCCTGTCCTCTATCATGCGAAATCCAGCTTTCACATAGCTTCTCCTCGCGCCTTCATTATTTTCCAAAAGACGTAAAAAAATTTTTTGCAGTTGAAGGGTTGTAAAACCGTAGGCAAGCGCCAGCTTCGCCGCGGCTGTCCCGTATCCCCTGCCAAGGGCGTCCTCCTCGCCGATAAACACGCCATACTCGGCCGTGCCCGCCTCCCTATCAATATCCCGCAGATAGACGCTGCCGATTTCCCTGTCGTCTCTTTCAATCTCCATTGCATCCGCGCTCTGTAAGCGGGCATTCCCACTTCCGTCTGCATCCCCTACACAGATGATAAACTGGGCCACATGCCCCGTTTCCACCTGCTCACGAAGCCAAGCCCTATGTCCTTCCTCCGTAAAAGGTTCCTGATAGATGAAGTTTTTTCTCACAAAGTCCTTATTCCGCCAATTCACGACCTTCGCCGTATCCGCCGCCGTGATCGGCCGCAGATACACTTTCTCTGCGCTCATCCTTCTCTCCCTTTCGCCTTACCGCCGTCTATCTATCACTTCCGTTTTGTCTTTCGCAAAACTGAAAATCGATTCGCCCCCTGAAATGGGAACGATCTGATACACGCCATAGCGTTCTCCTATCCTGTCACATGCCTCGACAGACACAGCCATACCGTTTTCGGCATAGAGAGCCTCCATCCATGTAAGCCCGCGCAGGCTTACTTCCTCGTCCGACATGATAAAATCTGCGTTCCCTGCGGCAAGCGCATCCGCCGCATCCTCTATGCCAAAGGCCGCAAGCTTTTCTCGGTACAGCGGACTCTTACACATCCAGCCCCCGGCAATATCGTAGTTTGCAAGCGCATTGTCCCTATATTCCAAAAGCTTTCCCGAAAAAGCCACGGTAGAATAAACATCCTCGAAATAAAACGTATCAGGCCGCGCCCTGCAATAAGCGTCTATGGCCTCCCAATCCTGATTGACCTCCCGCCGCTTTGCCTGATCGGCCTGCACCACAGGAAGCCCCTTCCGCATTCCCCATATGGAAAGCAGAAGGAGAACAGCCGCTGCGCCAAGTAACATGTTGTGCCCCGCCACAAGATTCCCACGCTGCCGGACAGAGCGCTCAACGTCCGCCATCTCCGCCGCCAATGTCCCATCGCCTACTGCCCCTCGGCACAAACTCCTCAAGAATAGTCCCGCCAACAGACAAAATTCCACCAGATAAAGGGGATGGGTGATCCGCTCAGGGTCGCGTCCGCGCATGAGAATAAACATCCACAGCGCGCTTCTGACAAAAAAAATCAGAAGAAGCCCTATTGCCCCTGCCAGTCGACTCCAAAAATCACGGCGCAATAAAATAACTATCGCTATGATATTTATTCCATACCCGAACAGTACCAGCCAATTATAAGGCGCATCGTCCGCATGAAAACTCCTGTAACGGTAAAACAGCAGACTTTTCTTAAAATCCGCTCCCCAATCCCTTTTGCCGCCCACATGCTCCTTCGCATACTCCGCCACATCCGAGAGCATCTGCCCGTCGATGCTCTCATCAAGGGCAAAATTATAGTTTTTCAGCAAAATCTGCGCGCCCATAGAAACGCCCAGACTTTCTAAATCCGCATCGGGGGAATCCCCCGGAAGCACGTCGGGATAAAAATCATAAATCGTTGTCCTGTCGTTAAAAAACTGCCGAAACGACTTCCACTCCCCGCCGTAGGCAAGGCTGTCCGCCCCCATAGAAAGCCCCATGCCTGCAAGGAGAAGAAAAAGCAGTCCGCCGTATTTACACAAATTTTTCTTTTCAAACACAGGTCTCTCCGCCCACCAGCAAAAAAGCCCTGCAAGCCCCAGAAAGGGCAGAGCAAGAAGCGCCATCTCGGAGCGGAGCTGAAAGGCCAGTAAAAACAAGAATAAAGCTGGCAGGCTTCTAATTAGGAACGCTTTCGCAGAACACGTTTCCGCCTCTTTCCTCCCAAGCAATCCCCCCGGCGCGGTCAAAAAAAGAAAAACAGCCGCTCCCACAAGCATGCCGCAAGCGATAGTATACTGTATGTTGACCATATGGGTCAGCCATATGCCCCACTGAAAAGCCGCCAACACCAATAAACAGAGCAGTTTCCCCGCTAAGCGCCGCCGTATCCCGCCATCCTTTTCCAAAACCGCCTGCCGCCGCGCATCGAACACATCCGTCAGCGTACACAGCCTGACGCCCACCAGAAAGAAACAGCCAAATTGGCATAGAAATAAAAAAGTCCCATACCAAGGAAAAGAACCGCAAATCCGATAACACAGCGCAATCAACGCGCCGAGCGGGTAGAGTGTCTGCATATTGTGCCCGTCGGGCGTACCGCTGTAGATCCCCGACATAATATCCCGCATCATCGTATCATCGTTTAGGTCATAATAAAAATCAAAGAAAAGACCCATCAGGAGCGCACTGGCTCCCATAACAGCAAACGCCAGTATGCAGTTTCTATATCCCCGTTTCCTGTTCTGTTCCATCAACCACATACCTCAGACTATTTACCCAAATATCAGTTTACCGCGTAGAACGCTTTCACCTGTTCCACAATATACTGCACCTCATCCGCCGTCAGCTTATAGAACATCGGCAGCCGCAGGAGCCGTTCGCTTTCCTTCGTAGTATACTTGTCCTCCCCGTGGAATCTGCCATATTTCATACCAGCAGGCGCAGAGTGCAGCGGCACATAATGAAATACCGACAAAATCTCTTTTTCCTTTAAATAAGCAATCAGACGGCTTCTCTCTTCCATATCTTTGGTTTTGATATAAAACATATGGGCATTATGGACGCATTCCTCCGGTATGTAAGGCAGCTCAATCCGGCCCGCCTCCGCAAGCGGGGAAAGCAGTTCCCAATACTGATTCCATCTGTCCATCCTCGCCTTTGTAATCTCCTCCGCCAGCTCCAACTGCGCCCACAAGTAGGCCGCATTCATATCGCTGGGAAGATAGGAGGAACCGTACTCCTGCCAACGGTACTTGTCCACCTGTCCTCTATAATAGCGGCTTCTATCCGTCCCTTTTTCCCGGAAGATCTCCGCCATGTCTATATATTGTTCATCCCGAATCAACAGCGCGCCGCCCTCGCCCATGCTGAAATTTTTTGTCTCGTGAAAACTAAAGCATCCAAACTCGCCGAAGGTTCCTAACGGCTTTCCCTTATAAGAAGCCATAATGCCCTGCGCCGCGTCCTCAACTACCATCAAACGATGCCGCTTTGCGATATCCATAATCGTATCCATTTCACAGCCCACGCCCGCATAGTGCACCGGCGCAATCGCCTTTGTACGCTCCGTAACAGCATCCTCAATCAGCTTCTCGTCTATGTTCATAGTGTCTGGCCGGATATCTACAAACACCGCCGTCGCTCCCCGCAGCACAAACGCGTCCGCTGTTGACACAAACGTGTAGGAAGGCAGAATCACCTCGTCCCCCGGCTTTATGTCCGCCAAAAGCGCCGCCAGCTCCGTAGCATGGGTGCAGGAGGTAGTAAGCAGGCACTTGGCCGTGCCGGTCTGCTCCTCCATCCACTCGCTGCATTTTTTTGTAAAAGGGCCGTCGCCGCAGATCTTCTGGTTCTCCACGGTTTCCCTCATATAGTCAAATTCTTTCCCCGTAAAAGGAGGTACGTTAAAGTTGATCATAATCTTCTCTCTTTCCTCGTTTCTCTCACTCGCAGCGCCGCTCGATTCCGCTTTGCTTCATCTCGCTCGCGGGCTTCGCCCTATACGGCCATCGAAACCTCTGTGCCGGTGAGCCAGCTCCCCGCCCCAGTGATTCCGATAACCGCGCACTGCTCATTGCCTACGCGCATAGTATACCACACCATAAACCAAATTCCTACTCCGACAAAATCAAATCGCTCCTGTCTTTTGCCAGCTCCTGTAGGCGGGAAGTGAACCCATTGATAGAAAAGATACAGTACGCTTCCTTCCTGTTTCCCTTGCGCCACGGCACCCGCCCAGCCTTCTCCTGAAGCTGATAGAAAACATCCACATCCACGGGCGCATTCCAATACTTGCATTCCCCGAACAGAATAACGTTCTCCTCCTCATTTACCGCCACAATATCGATCTCCGTATTTTTATCCCAATACCGCCCGATCTTCGGGAAATGGCAGGGAAGATCCTTCCTTGCCGCCAGTTCTTCCCGGCAAACGTCCTCATAGACAAAAGCTGCGTGGCTGCGTACAAAACTTTTCCGTATCTTTTCCATAACATACGCTATGTTTCCCTGTTCAAGATCCCCCTGATTTGGATAAATCATCGTAAACCAAAACCGGATATAGTAGTCCGTAATCCGATAAAGACCCTTTTTGCTCTTTTCCGGATTTTCCTCCGTAATGGGCACCTCCCGCTGTACCAGATCAAGCTCGATCAGGGTTTTTAACGTCCTTGTCAGATCGGTCGCTTTCGCCTCCATGAAGGAAGCAATCTCCGAAAGCTTCGTCCACCCAAATGCAATGGCTCGCAGGACGGAATAATAGCCGCCCACCTCCGCCACTTCCTGCTGCAGTAAAAAATGCGGTTCCTCATACAGATAACCCGTGCGGTTTAAAATGTTTTCTTCAATACCTGTAAAAATATCCGCACAATCCGAGAAAGACTCAATATACTTGGGAACGCCCCCGGTCACTGCGTACCGTTCGATCCGCTCTTTTCTCGACAAAGCCGGACAAAATTCCTGATAGTACCGAAACGGTATCTGCTTGAGACGAATTTGCGCCGTCCGCCTCCCATACAACGGGCTGTTATAAGAAAGCGTCTGAGACACCATCATGGAAATCAGCGACCCGCATAAAATCACCATGACGGAGCTTTTCATCAGCACTTCATCCCATATCCTCTGAAAAACAGAAGGAAACGCTGGGTTTGCCTTTCCCAGATATTGGAACTCGTCTATGATCAAAACGGGTTTCTCCTCCCACGCACAGGAAACAATGGCCTTAAATATCGTATCCCACTTATCTGCGGAAGTCTCCGCCAGCAGTGCGTTTCCCGTAAAAGCCGCCGCTTTTTCCTGAAAAGCGCTGCGGTTCAGCGCCTCCGCCTCCTGCGTCGCCAGAAAATACAGGGCCTTTTTACCCTTCATAAATTCCGAAAGAAGTGTTGTTTTCCCTACCCGCCGCCGGCCGTATACCACAACCAGCGAAGATTCCTTTTTCGCATATTCTTTTTCAAGCGTCCTGATTTCCAGTTCGCGGTCTACAAATTGTTCCATATACCCTCCGGATCATCTGCGTCTTAGCCTATTCCCTATAATAAGAGTATACCACAATTTATATGTTTGTAAACATTATGTTTCCAAACATTATGTTTGAAAACATAACTTTTTCTTCAAACCACTTCCATTACTTCACGTAAGCCACATACCGCGCGTTCGCGAACCGTTCCGTATACCCGTAATCTCTGACCCACTCT
Source organism: uncultured Lachnospiraceae bacterium (assembly GCA_947243855.1). Taxonomy (GTDB): domain Bacteria; phylum Bacillota; class Clostridia; order Lachnospirales; family Lachnospiraceae; genus UBA3282. The sequence goes on from CAMXIK010000005.1 coordinate 101,574, forward strand.
CCCAGAATCTGCAATTTTTCGTCCTTGGCCATCTTCTCAATGTCCACGCCAAACCAATTGATCGCCTCGCCGTCGTCGCTCCAGTAAGCCGCCACAGAGGAAGAGACAATAATAACCGGCGCTTCCTTCCCCGCCCCGATTTCCGTCTCTAAATCCGCCAGATCCCGCTTATACTCTGTCATGCGGTAGGACGTCAGATCAGGCCAGCCCGTAGAAAGGGCTGGCGGCATATCCAGCAGATAGGAAAGACCGGGCAGTTCGCCATAAGTAATCAATTCTCTGCCAGTGAGCCCTTCTTCTCTTGTGAATGCCGCTAGTTCTCCCAAAAGCGTGCCATTTTCCAGATTCGTGTAAACCCCCGCCGCCTTTTCCGGCGTCTCCACATGCATATCACGAGGCTCCCCGTAAATCCCGTCCTGAAAGACAAAATGGGTATGGGAGCCGATGCTCTGCACCGTCACAAATAGAATCAGAATCGTCATCGGCATAAGCCATACAAACTCATAAACTGCGCCGTTTCGCGGCTGCCCTGCATCAGCTTTCTCATACCTTACCGCGGACGAAGCCATCACGCGGTCACTTACCACCCACAACAAAAAAGGCGCCGCCAGAAAGAGATTATTGATAATCGGGTACAAATCGTTGTTACTGCCAAGCGGCGTCAAAAATATCTGTAAAAGCACAAAAGCCGCCAGTATCTTCTGCTCCGCGCGCACCTTCTTTCCAATCAGGCAAAGCGCCGCCGCCGCAATCGTCGCCAACAGTAACAGCACCGCCGGATAATAAATACTGCCGTTTCCGTACTCATAATATCGGAAATGAAACATTCCCCTGCCCCAGTAGAAGCGAAGAAGCACAAGTAAAAGCAGCACATAGGCCGTTTTTATAATTACGCCTGTTATTCTATGGGTGGCCCTCTCTGTCTCGTACAGCCGCTCCCGCGCCCAGAACGCAAACCCTGCCGCCGCCGCGCATATTCCCGCAAACAAAAGCCAGTACAATCCCTTCCCATAATCGCCAAACATGCCTGTCAGCATAGACGTAGGTTTATAATCCACAGCCTGTTCCGTCATGGCAAACATCGTATACACCATATCGGGATAAGCCGATACGCCGTACCGGATGCAGATAGCCGCAAGAGGCAGTCCAAAACCGATCATATAGCCTAACAGACACCACCCCGTAACCGCAGCGATCTCCCGCCATGGCAGAAGCCGTTCCCCCATACTCCTTTGGCTGCCCTGCCTGTAGATCACCACAATCCCGTACCACACCGCCAGAATAAAGGCCGCCTGTACCACATTTGGCATCCTCACCGCCACATTTGCCCCAAGACAGACGCCCGCTGCCACAAAACACAGCCGCTGTTTTCCAGCACATACTTCTGTAAGGCCATGATAAAGAAGCAAAACCGCCGCCGTCATCAGAAAATAGGTCAGATAATTGTATAAAATCGTGGAGGGACACCAGCAAAGCCCCAGCGCAAGAAACTCCCCCAAAAACAAAAACGGCGCAACTATTTTTTTCCGTAATCCGAAATAGACCAAAAGCGCCGCCGCAGACTGCACCAGTGTGGTATAACATTTCATGCCGAGCAGCGTTTGCCCAAAAGGAAGCTGCATAAAGAGCCATCCCGCCGCGTTAGACAAAAAAGTCGCCACCATCCATGTCCCGTCCATGGAGCCGAAATACTGAAAATTTGTCAGACTGTACGTGGAATCCGCCACATCGAGTCCCTGATTGACAATGAGAAACGGGTACAACAAAAGAATCAGCGGAAAACATATTTTCTCTATAAAATTTTGATATTTACGGTAAATACCCACGATCTAGTTCCTCCGAGATTATGACACAAACAAACTTACTGTTTTTCCCGTTTCTTTGTAAACAAGGCCGTTACCCGCGCAAACACCCACGCTCTCGCCGCATCTGCCGCCGTACCGATCACATACACAAGCAGCACGCAGCCAATCATGTGCGGCACAAAGAGAAAGCTCTCCTTCACCTTCTCCACGCCAAGCCATTTCATCCACTCATAACGCACCAAAATATGCTCGTGCAGAAGATACACGCCGAACGTATAAGGCGCCAGTTTTCTCACCGCAGCAGCAAAGCGCCCTTCCCTGATCCGCATATTTTTAAACGCATAGAAAAGAGAAACCGCACCCACAAGGCACAGCAGATGATTATAGGTGTAAAGCATATTCGCATAGTGAATCAAGGTTTCGATTTCACCGCCAAGCGTATTAGAAAACAGCGCCAGCATCCAGATCAACAGGCTGGAAAGCGCATAGGCTCCTACCGCATGAGACTGCTTTTCCAGCCATGAAATACCGTACAGTCTAAGATACCCCGCCACTACAAACAGACACAAAAACCAACCAAAATCATACCCGTACCGATCCGTCGCCAGAAATACGGGTATCACCGTCTTTTCAAGCGTAAAAAAAGTAAGCAGCAAGACGATCAATATTTGCAGATCACGCTTTTTCATCTTTCCAATGCCCGCCGCCAAAAAAGGGGCAAATAAATACATAACAAGATAAGCCGTGGCAAACCAGTAATGCTCTGTCCCAAAAGGAACGATATAGCCAATCCAATTGTAAACGTCAAGATCACCTGCAGAAACCACGCCTGTCAGAAGAAGAAATACCGGAACCAGCAGGGAATAAAAAAGAACCTGAGAAAACAGGGCGGCAACCCGGCCCGGCCTCCATACAGATTCCACACAAAAATAGCCGCTGATCAACACATAACAGTTTACCGCCACAATGCAGAAAGCCTCAATCAGCCATGCCAAAACGCCAACCGGATTATCCTTTGCCACAAAAGGAAACGGTGTCGCTACCCAGCCCTTCACCATGTAGTGGAGGGAAATGATCATAAACATCGCTGCGATACGGAGCAGTTCAAAATTTGCCAGTCTCTTACTTTCCGTTCCCATTTTCCTCCCCTTTTTTGGATGAATCCTTAAAAATCCAGATCTTACTGAGCACATAATTCGCCAGAATCACGATTGTCTGACAAACCAGCTTGGAGATCTTGTCATTGATGCCCGCCATGTCCACCATCACATACATCAGGACAACCTCAAGCACCTCCGTGGCTACCCTCGCGCCAATAAAAGAAACAAACTCTTTCCAAACAGCGCCCGCCTCTTTATTCTGGCTTTTAAATACAAAAGTTCGATTGGTCCAATAGGCAAACACCACCGTCAACACCCATGACAGCACCGTGGCCGCCATATAATGCATGGCAATCGCATCCGCAAATAAAAAATACAAAATATAATTCAGTACAAAAGCGAGGAATCCAAAAATCAGATAGTTGATTCCCTCCTCATGCTTCTTATATAATCCCCATCCAAAATCCCATAATTTTTTCATGTTCTCTCCAACTCCTTCTCACGCGCTTATCTCTCACGGGAAATTTTCCCCGCTTGGACGCGATACACCATATCGCACTTCTCAATAGTCTGCAGCCTGTGGGCTATAATGACCAGCGTCTTCCTCCCGTGCAGCCTGTTGATCGAATCCATGATGGCCGCCTCCGTCTCGTTATCAAGAGCGGAAGTCGCCTCATCCAGCACAAGCACCTCCGGGTCCTCGTAAAGCGCCCTTGCAATACTGATCCGCTGTCTCTGGCCGCCGGAAATGCGGATGCCCCGCTCGCCGATCCCCGTTTCCATGCCGTCCGGCAGACTTTTTACAAAGTCATCGAGAGCCGCCTCTTTAAGCGCGCGCCACACCTTTTCATCGTCGATCTCCTCCTCCGGCACGCCGAAGGCCACATTTTTTCGGATGGAATCGTCTATCATAAAAATGGTCTGCGGAATATAGCCAATGTTTTTCAACCACCCCGCGTAGTTTTCGCTGACGTCTACGCCGTCCGCCAAAATACGGCCGCTCTCCATCTGCAAAAGTCCAAGCAGGATATCCACGATCGTCGTTTTTCCCGCGCCCGTAACGCCCACAATGCCCACGGAAGCGCCGATCGGAATCTCCATATCCGCATGGTCAAAAATCAGCGTCTCCGTATTCGGATATTGATACGTGATATCTTCCAGACGGATTTCCTTCGTTACCGGCAGCTTTTCCACCTTCATTTTCTTTCTGTAGGCTTCCGGATCGTAAGTCACCGCCTTGTCGTGAATCTCCTCCTGCAGATTATCGCTGACGCCCATAAAGAACGGTTCAAAGTAAGAAATCGAAGTTTGGTAATTGTTGATTCTGTTTACGCTGGGAAGCAGCCTCATAGCCGCTACCCCAAGAGCCGAGAGCTGGGGAAGCAGATCTTTCATCTGTGCGCCCTGTCCGATGATCAGAACAAAATACCCGATCATGCCCGCAATACACACCGTCTCAATCAACAACCTCGGCGTCGCATTGAACAAATTATACTTCTGCACGGAGTTGACGTAGCCCTCCCCGCACTTGGCGTATTCGTTGATAAAATAATTTTCTTTACAGCCGATCTTGATCTCTTTAATTCCCATCACGGACTGCTCTATCCACTTATAGAGACCACTGTAAAAGTCCTGATTATCCTGTCCCGCTCTGATCATAATCGGCTTCAATACCTTCTTAATCACGAAAAGCAGGATCACCATGAGCGCGGCCACCATCATGATCATCACCGGGTCTGAATAGAGAAACAAGGCAACCACCAGACAGGCGAAAACGATGCACTCGCTAAAAAGCTGTAAACAGCTTAAGATTAAGCCGTACATGTTGTTGACATCCGAAGTAATGTTTCTCTGAATAACGGAGGTATCCGCATTGAGATAATACTCGTAAGGTCTTTGCATAAAATTGATCATCATGCGTCTGGACGTCGCAAACTGATTCGTATAGACAAAACGCAGCTGCATTTTTTGCTGGAAAAACAGATAAATATTTTTGACCACTGTCATTCCCACAAAGGCAAGCAGTGCGAACATGGCAAACTCGGTGTTGCTCTTCATCCCCATCGCCGTATAGACCGAGGAAAGCAATTCGTTTTCCTGCACCGCCGCCGGGTCCATCACGACGGTCACGATGGGCACAATCATGGAAATTCCCAAGCTCTCCAGCACACCGCCGATCAACATCATAAAGATAAGCGCCACCATGGCCCGCTTCTGCTTTGCATCCAGCAGAAGATTCATTTTCTTTAAAATCTTAAGCATTTGCCGCTCCTTTTACTCCCATAACGCACCTATCTTACCACAGGAGCGCATTTTGCGCAAACGGTTAATAAATGTCTTCATTCTGCCGATGCAGCTTGGGGTCTTCGTACTTGTCCATGAAATCTTCCCCAAGATACACGATCTCCTCGGCGAAATGAATATTCCGCACCACCGTAAAAACAGAGATCACACGGCGGAAACGCAGCCCCTCGATATAATTTAACACTTCCATCGGAAACTTCCGGTCCAGAACAATATGTTCCGAAAAAAGCGTGTCGTAATCCAACAAATCCCGCGGATGGGGCTTAATCAGAATCACCGATTCCATTCCGTCTATTTGACCATATAAGTCAATACAATCCCGAAAAATCTTTTCCCGCACCGGCAGTTCACACAAAGGCTCCGTCAAAAGCAGAACATTTTCCCTTCCGGTGGCAAGCTTTTCCTTGATTTCTTCTATATTCGCCACAAAAAGCCGCACCAACAGCTCCCGATCTTCTTTCGTCAGCCGCTCCGTCAGCTCCTGTCTGGGCTTCTCTATGTATTTGGGACACGGATAAGGCAGAATGGAGATATCGTTGACTTCCATATCCAGACAATACTTCCCCCATCCGTTTTGAATGAAAATCAGATTCAGGGAGGCGAGAAACGCCTTTACCTTAAAATGCCCCCTATTGTCGTAGCGGGCAGTATCATAGGTGCTGATACAGTCAAGCCCATCCTCCAGCGCATGATAATAAATCCTTTTATAGCTCAGATAATAGCCGATGGGATCGGAATCACAGAAAACATAAATATCCTTATACTGTTTAAAGTCCACCGGCACATAGGGTTCCTGCGCCTTTCCCAAAAGCTTCGTATAGCGGATACGGGCAAGCAGATTGAAAAAAAGATTTCCCCTGTCCACATGATACTTCATGATCTTGGGGAAATTCACATCCTCCTTTTCCTCAAACACATACACCGCCTCAAAAAGCCCGCAGACCGCAGCCCTCTCTTGCAGATCCCCGAAATCGTTGGACATGGTACTCAACACAAGAGCGGCGTTTCCCCGTTCCTTTTGCGCCAGATTCAGTTCTTTTAAACAAGCCACATACACATGATAATAGGTGTGGCAGACATAAATTCGATCCTTCATCCTATTTCCACCCTAATTTGCGAAAGCGCCCGTTTTCCCTGCTCCATGGCTTCCTCCGCAGTTTGCCCCGCCGTAATCACATGGCCGAGCCTGTCATTGCTGGAATGCGTACCCTGCACGTTCGCGCCCGGCTTCTGATACAGCACGATCTCTTCCACGCCCTCCGTTTGGTAAAGCTCCTCCGGCACGGTTATACTCTCAATCACGCCCTGCTGCCCCTCTTTTACATGAATAAAATGGATCGCCGCGCCCTTCTTTCTCTTCGGGGTCAGTTCCGGTTTTTCTCCCGTCGCTAAAAGCACGGACGCTCCCACCATGTCGATGCCGGTGGAAAGCGGAACCAGCTTTGATGTAATGAAATCGCCTCCCAGCCTTGCCGCCAGCTCCACGATCTTTGGCCCTTCCTTTGTCACCTTGATTTCCACATGGGCGGGCGCGTTCTCAATGCCGACAGCCCGCACCGCCTGCGCCGCCACAGCCCGTATCTGCTCTTGAATCTGCGGGGCAAGTCTGCTTGGCTCACAATGCGCCAGCTCCACAAAATAAGGCGGCGGCGTAATATACTTGTCCGTAATGGCAAGAATGCAAGGTTCGCCCTCCACGACCATGATTTCCACGCTGACCTCCGGGCCTTCCATATATTCCTCCACCATCACCGTGCCGCCTCTGGAATTTTCACGGCTATAACGATAGACGCGCTCCTTTACCGCATGGAAATCCTCAGACTCCGTTTCCGGTTTTTCCGCATCTAAAAGAACCACGCCCCGGCTCCCCGCATTGTCCGCCGGTTTCACGATACAATGTCCGCCCAGCCGATCGACCGCCCTCGAAAAATCTTCAAAATCCGCTGCCGCATAAAATTTTGGTATCGGCACGCCGCACTTTTGTAAGCGTTCTCTCATATTACTCTTTATCGTAGCGCAAAGAGAATTTTCATAAGACAAATCTGGCCGTTTCCCAAGCTTTTCATTGACATAGGCCGCCGTCCGCACAGGGCCGTCGCTGGTAGAAGTGATCACCACATCTGGCTCGTAAATAAGAGCCTGTCGGTAAACCTCCTCCTGATCTAAAGTGCTGACCACCAGTTTCACATCGGCCAGCGCAAATCCAACCGCATTCTCGTCATAATCTACCAGAATAATCTGATAGCCCAATTCCTTCGCCTTTTTTATGGCGGGAACCTGCAGCGCGCTGGCTCCCAGAATCATCATCTTTTTCTGCATACTTCACTCCACATACTTCCATTCCATAGGCGTCCCCCGGGCAATATCGCACCTAGCCCGTTTTCCTAACACCTCCTCATAGTGCCTGGGCGCCATGCCGAAAGCCGGACGTATGGAACGCAGGTTTTTCTCCGTGAAGACTTCTCCCTTTTTCATATCCTCCGTGACAAACAGGGATCGTCCTTCCTCCCTGCTTCTCTCCTGCTTTTCGGTCAGACGGTAGGTCACCTTCCCCAGCGCCTTCTCCACCATGCGGATCTCATCCACCATCTGTTTAAACTCTGCCGGCTCCATGGAAAAGGACCCGTCCGGCCCGCCGTCCGCCCTGGAAAGCGTGAAATGTTTTTCCACCATCCGCGCGCCAAGAGCCACCGAAGCCACCGCCACTGCAGAGCCCATGCTGTGATCGGAAAGCCCCGTCAGGCAGTCAAAAGCCTCCGCCATATGGGGAATGACCTTGATATTCATATCCTCATAGGGCGTTGGATACGTGGCAGTGCATTTTAAAAGTATGATTTGTTCATTCCCTTCCTCCCTGCACGTTCTCACCGCCCTCTCAATATCCTCCAGATACGCAAGTCCCGTGGCCATAATAACAGGCTTTCCCAGTTTTGCGACTTTACGAATCAGGGGAATATCCCAAATTTCAGGGGAAGCGATCTTATAGGCCGGCATCCCCATCTCCTCCATGAAATCCACCGCTGTAAAATCAAAGGGAGCCGAAAAGCAGTCCATTCCCAGCTCATTTGCCAGCTTCACAAGCTTTGGCTGCCATTCCCACGGCGTGTATGCCTCTTTAAATAGTTCATAACAGGTCATACCGTCCCAGATCGTTCCCTGCGTAATCCGGAAATACTCATTGTCACAATCCATGGTGATCGTGTCCGCCGTGTAAGTTTGGAGCTTTACCGCATCAGCTCCCGCTTCCTTCGCCGCCCGTATGATCGCCTCGGCCCTGTCATAGTCCTGCAAGTGATTGGCCGACATTTCCGCCACGATATAGGCCGGTTCCCCCTCGCCAATAAGGCGATTGCCGATTTTTATTTTATCCTGATTCATGCTTTATCCCTTCTTCTGCATCATCCGAAATTTGATTTCCGCCAGTTCCAGATCCGTCGGGTTGTCAATATCCTGCACCTCCGTCTCCGGCACCACAATGGGCAGATATCCCTCCGGCAGATCGCCCTTGCAAACCCTGTACCGCTCCACATGATAGCAGTAAAACTGCCCGCTGTCGTGGTAGATCGGTTCCAGATCCTGAGACCGTTTCATGGCGTTTTCTGGATAACAGTATACCAGCTTTCCCTCCCGAATCGCCATGCCGCGCTGAGGCGGGAAAGAATAGCGCACTACTGGCATCACCCCGGAGGCGTCCTGCTCCACCAAAAGCTCCATGGCCTCCGTAAGTTTTTTGGCTGTCACAAAGGGCGCCGTCGGATAAATACACGCCATATAGTCGAAAGTCTCTCCCCGTTCCTCGTAGGTCCGAAGCACCTCCATAAGCACATCGTCCGTGGTGGCAAAATCCCCCGACGTCTCCGCGCTTCTCATAAAGGGAACCGCCGCGCCCGCCTCTAACGCAATCCGCGCAATCTCTTCATCGTCGGTGGAAACCATAACCTCTCTGAAAAGTCCCGACTGCAAGGCCGCTTCGATGGCATAAACCAGCATAGGCTTTCCCATAAACTCTCTAATATTTTTCCCCGGAATCCGCTTGCTGCCGCCGCGGGCCGTAATGATTGCCACCGCATTGAGTTTTGTTTGCATGTTGGCGCTTCTCCCTTTCAAACTTCCAAATTTACAGTTTCGCAATTTCCTCCGCAATCCGCGCCGCGCCGCGCCCGTCCGTCACTTGAAAGAGCGCCTCTCTCATGCGCTGTCTAAGCGCAGCGTCCGCAAGCAGTTGTTTCAGGTTTTCGCAAACCGCTGTAAGACACCCTTCCCTGTCCTGTCTGATATCCCCGGCATAGAGCATGCGCTCCCCTTCTCCAAAATATTCCCTGTCATACCGCTGGTTATCCGCCGTCTCAAAAAACACGGTGGGAACGCCCATCGCCGAGAGTTCAAACAGCATGGTGCCAGCCGCCGAAACTGCCGCGTCGCATTTTTCCATCAAAGCCGCCACATTCCTACAGGGCCGGTAGACCTTGATCCGCGGCTGTTCATACTCCATCGAAAACAGTTCAATCTCGTCACCACGGGGATGCAGGCCCCCGACGATCACATAAAAGGTAACCTCCCGAAAGGCTTCCTCCTCCACAATCTTCTGCAAAAGCCCCATCAACGCATCCTGCACATCGCCGCTGCCGCTGGCGAGCAGGACGGAGAGTCCCTTTCGCGTATTCCCATCCGCTGTTTCCATCGTCCCCCTGCGCGCAAATTCCTCCCGCAAAGGCACATAATCCGTCCCCAAAAGAAGCCTTGTCCCGTCCGTGTAGGTTTCTTGATAAGGGAATCTCACATGAAAAGCGTTATAATTAATGAGTAGATCCGCCGGGGCCGCCGGCTCAAAGCAGTCATCGATACGGACAATCCGCACCAGATCTTTCAATCCCTCAAAATAAGCCGTTGTAACCTGATAGGAGTCCACCAGAAGCGTTTTAATTCCAGCCATGGACAAGATTTCCCGCAGCCTCGGCAGCTCTTCCTCCATCCAGTCCCATCTGGTATGCAGGCAAAGCTGATCCATGCCCGCCTCCGAAATCGTATCCCGCGCCCACTCATCCGCCGTGAGGAACAACACGCGGCATCCCCTTTTGAGCAGCTGCCTCGCAATGGTGATACAGCGCATCACATGTCCCATGGCGATCGTCTTATTGGCGTCTACGCGGATGCCAATGATCGGCTGGTTTTCATACAAAGCAAGCGTCTGTGCAATCTGCTCCATCTCTTCCATGCCGTAACGCTGATCGACAGGAAGCGCCAGCATATGTTCATAAAGATACGCCTCGTCGCCCCGAAGCTCGTTCTTGTTTTGCTCCGCCAAAGGCCAGAGCACAGGCGCATAAATCCCCCGCTTTCCCAAAAACCGCTGCAGAGCGTCCCTCTCCTTCACATAAACCGGAAAATAAAGGGGCGCCTCATCCTCCTTCATAAGAATCGGCCAGAGCCGTTTCATGCCGCGGATTTTATCATAGAGCGTACTATAATTCTCCGCTCTTCTTTGTCTCGCCGCCTCTTCATCGGTCTGTGCCAGAATACGAGCGGAAATCTGCGAAAGCCGCCGCACGCCCTCGTAACGGTCAAGCAGCGTTTCCTCAAGGGAACGGTTTCTTTCATAGAATGCCGCTCTGCGTTCCCGTCTTTCCTCCTCCGACAGTCCCTCGTCATGCAAATACTCCCATTTCTGCACGAGGGGCGCAAGTCTTTCCTTTGCGTACTCCTCCCCATCCAGCAAAACCTCTTCCGCAATGGGCAGATCGGAGGCCACAAATCCGCCGTCGGGAACCGCGTACCATTTACGCAGGCTTCCCACGATAAAATCCGCATCCCGCGCCGTCTCCTGCAAGTAATAAGACTGCGTTACATCCTCCATAACCATTACGCCGCTGCGTCGGAGCGCAGAGAGTTGTCTGCGCAGTCCCCGGCAAGTATCCGATCCATAATAAGGATGAATAAAGACAAGCCCGGGGTCCTGCTCCAAAGCCAGTCTGAAAATCTCTTCCCCGGCCGTTTCCAGCTCCCTGTCTACAGAGTAGAAAATAAGCTCCCATCCCCGGTGCAAGAAGGGCGTAAAAACCGAATCGCACATATAAGCGGGCATCAGACAGCGTTTGGGGATCTCCGGATTTTCACGCTCCAGACTGATCAGGGCAAGCTCGATCGCTTCCCTGCCGGAAGCCGTATAACACTGATTTTTCTTCCCGTACTTGTCCACCTGCGCAAGATGAAATCCGACAGCTTCCCCGCCGTCCTTTGCCAGCGCCGGATTCACTTCAAAGATACTCCCAATCTCCATATGTCTTCCCCCTCAGCGTGCGATTTTACCCGACAGTTTCTTCCTCAGCTTTCGGTAAGTCCACAAAAGCTTATAATATCCCATGAACAAAACCGTAGACCGCATCTGCATACGGATCAGTTTTTTCTCTTCCTCTCCCGTCCGCTCACAGTAATACCTATTTTTCTGAAAATCCGGAAACGTACACCGCATTTCCTCCCCCAGCTTTTTCACAAAACGATATTTTATCCGCCTCACACCTGCCATATAAGTAAACAGGGTGTTCACGTAAAAGAGCAGCGTAAAACTGTATTCCAGCTCCGGACGGTATCTGTCCAAATAATCATGACGCTTGGCCTCATAAAGCATCAGTCTTCCGGCCTCGCAGCGGTCTTCGCAGCGTTTCTCGGAAATGGTGTGAACGGTGGAAGACGCATGTTGATAGTAGTAATAAAGCGGTTCCTCCAGATAGACAAAATGATTCGCCAAAATCAAATAGGAGTTGCCAAGCGCATTGTCTTCATAAAAAATATCTTCAGGAAACCAAAGCTCATGCTTCATAATCATGGAACGGCGGAAAATTTTCACCACCAGACTTCCCCCGTCCAAAATCAGGCTGCGTCTCTTCTCATCGTCCAGTACGCCAGTCTGGCTTTTTTTATTATTAGGCACCACCTGTCCCACTTTCATGGAGTGCTCCGATGTGAGGCAGTAATCGCATCCCGCCAGATCCGCTCCGGCCTCCTCCGCCTTTCGAATCAGCCGCTCGTACATATCCGGCGTAATCCAGTCGTCGCTGTCTATAAATCCGATCCACTCGCCCTGCGCCATCTTTAAACCCACATTTTTAGCGCCGCCCTGATGCCGGTTCACCTTAAGATGCACCGCATGAAATTTCTGGGGAAAGCGCTTCTCATAATCTTGAAGAATTTTCCACGACTCATCGGTAGAGCAATCGTCCACCGCGAGGATCTCATAATCCGCCACCGTCTGGTTCACCAGCGAATCCAGACAATATTCCAGTTTCTTCTCCGCCGCCATATTGTAAACCGGCACGATGATACTAAGCTTCAAGCGTCTCCTCCCTTTCAGTCTCGGACGAAGAATCCCCGTCTTTTTGGCTTCCTCTCAGAAAAGGCGGATGAAAAGGAAGCTTCCGCCTCACGCACAGATACAAGCATGACAAAATCGTAAGCGCCGAAACCACATTGGCAATCACAAATCCCGCTACCGGTCCGTAGCGCACATAAATCCGGTGTTCTACGCCGTCGCCTTTCGTCAAAAACCGCATACGGCCGCCGTCTCCCTGCGTGATTTCCACCGGATTCCCAAACTCGTCGCTGGCGCGGTATCCCAGATAATTCTGTAACGGCAGCTCGATATAAGCCTTGTCGGAAATGGCCGTGTAGGACACTGCCGCTTTCGTTCCTTCCTTCTGATAATCATGGATGGACACAGAACCGAGATCGGATAAGATCACGCTTCTGGTCAATTTCTCATCTACGGCATCGAACAGCCGCCATTCATGAGGATAAAACAGGCCCACGCTGGTTGCCAGCTTCGTTTCATGCCCCTTGGAAGCCACCGCCGCCGCGTTTTTATAGGGCACATGATTGTTGTCCGCCGGCACCGTGACAATGACCAAAAGATTCAGTCCCACCAGCATCCCAAAGAGCGCGTTGCGGTACGACTTGATCAGTTTTGACCGCTCAAGAGCCGCCGCTCCCACAAAAGTGAAACAGGCCGACGCCGGTCCCAAAAACCGCCATGGGAATTGCAGCATTGTGGCAATATTCCTGAAAAAGGGACTTGCCATCAGCGCTCTGCTCGGGAAATATCCCGTCGACATAAAGACAAGCGCTGCGCCTAAGATCAGAAGATAAAGAAGAAAACCGTCCGTATCGCCCAGCTTTTTTCTCCGTTCGCACAAAAAATAAATCACTGCAATTCCCACGCCGCCAAGAAGGGCCAGCCCCAGAGAAAAATATTGCTTGTTGTACAGACTGATGGACTGCGTCATATTGGAGAGATTAATCGACTGTTCAAAATAGCCGCTCCACCGCAGAACTTCCTTATCCAGATTTTCCTTAAAATAATAATACAAAAACGGCGCCGCATACCATGCATTCAGAAGCACCGTGAGTCCCGCCGCTTTCAAAAGTTCTAGATACCGCTTATCCTTCGCAATGCGCACGCAGTACAGCAGCGCCGTAAGCGCACAAATCGCCGCCGCATAAGCCGCGCTCAAAATATGGCTTTGCAGGATGCCGGAAAAGCCAATTACCAGATAATACCATTTCTTTTTATCGCCCATAATCAGATGGTACAGCCCCGCGATCACCATCGGCCAGAAAATGAGGGCCAGCGTCTCTCCCAAATCTCCTCTCGATAAAATATTCGTAAACCGATAAGGCATGAGCGTATAGAGTACCACCGCCAGAAGCACGCTTCGTCTGGACTTTACCATGGATTTCACCGCCACGTAAATACAGCACGCAGAACCCAGATTAGACAGGAAAACCAAAACCTTGTAGGAAAAGGCCAAGGACACCCTGCATATCCTTAAAAACGCGCCTATATATAGAAACAGATAGGGATACATGGCATTCATATACCCGTTTCCCTGCAAACCCTCCGGCAGAATATTGACCGGAACCTGTCCGTCCAGTATCCCGTCTTTAAGCCCTTCCAGTCTAGCCAGATGATAGCACAGATCGTCCGCGTTATAGAGGTAAGTCTGCATCATAGGCGTAGTCGCAAGAAGCGCCACTCCCAAAATCACACAGCCGTCCAAAAGCGCCCCCTTGGAAAGCCGGTCCTTGCCGCCCCTGATATACCACCAGCCGGCAAGATGCAAGAGCAGGACAACCGCAATGATCAGATAGGTGTCTGTATAGAACAGCTTTTGGGGCGCCACCGCAAGTTTTTTTACCGTAAGCGCGCCCTTCCCCACGTAATTGACACAGACCTGCAGCCGTTTCGTATCCTTAGAAAGCGTAAATTCTGCAGAAATTTCATTTTCCGAAGGGTCGATCGGCCATGCCGCAATCTTATCCCCCTGCTCCCAGAGCTCCAGCACGTTGCCCTGCTCCTCCGCAATATAGTTCAAATCCACCGTATAGCTGCCTTTGTTCATGACATAAGCGGGCGTATGCGCCACCACGCCGTTTCGGGCCACGGATTCCTGCAGTACCAGCGCGTCGTCCGAATCAACCAGCCCCACGGAATGCTGCAACTCGGTGCCATAATAAATCATCGGCTGTTTTCCCTCGTCTCCCAGCCAAAGAAAAATGACAAAAAGCGCCGTCAATACCACATATATAATTTTCGCTCTCAGTGAAATCTCTTCCGTCATCTCAAATCCTTTATTCTTACGTTTTCCTAAATTAAACGCGATAATAATTGACGATCTTTTCCACCGCCCGGATCACGCTCTCCACATCCTCGCCGCTCATCGCATAATAAAGCGGCAAAGACACAATCTCCTCATACAGCTTCTCCGCGTTGGGACACAATCCCCGCTTATAGCCCATCTTTTCATAGTATGGGAAATAATAGGTCGGAATATAATGTACGTTGCAGTGCACGTTTTCCGCCGCCAGCGCGTCGAAAAACCGCCGCCTGTCAATCTTTAATTTCTCCGGTACGATGCGGAGAATATATAAATGTCTCGTCGTGTCCGACTCCGGAATTTCCCTCTGTACAAACAGCTCCGGCATCTTCCCAAACGCCTCGTCGTAGCGTTTCACAATCTCTTTTCTGCGCGCCCGGAACATCGGCAGTTTATCCAACTGGCTGATCAGAAGCGCCGCCTGTATATCCGTCATACGGTAATTATAACCGAGCGCAATCTGCTCATAATACCACGGCCCGTCCGGCTCATGCTCCATCAAGGTCTCGTCCCTCGTAATACCATGGGAGCGGTACAAAAGCAGCTTTTGATACAACGTCTCATCATTGGTCAAAACAGCGCCGCCCTCGCCGCCTGTCACAGTCTTAACCGGGTGAAAGCTGAAAGTGGTCAGATCCGCAATAGAACCGTTCGGCTGCCCCTTATAGGTTGTGCCGATCACGTGGGCGCCATCCTCAATCAGCGTCAATCCATGCTTCTTACAAATATCCATCAACGGCGACAAATCCACGGACTGTCCCGTATAATCCACCGCCACTACCGCCTTTGTCCGGGGCGTAACGGCCGCCTCCACCTTGGCGGGGTCTATGTTGTACGTTTCGGGATCAATATCCGCAAAGACGGGGCGTGCCCCGCAGTAAAGCGCGCAGTTGGCCGAGGCCGCAAAGGTAATCGGTGTAGTAATCACCTCGTCCCCTTCGCCCACGCCCGCAGAAAGCGCTGCAATGTGCAGCGCCGCCGTACCGTTCGCGCAGACTACCGCATACTTTGCCCCCGTCAGCGCACAAAGCTTCTTTTCCAGTTCGCCGATCTTCGGGCCGCAGGTCAGATAGTCGCTTCTAAGGACCTCCGTCACAGCCTGAATATCCGCCTCGTCTATATATTGATGTCCGTAAAAGATGGGCGTCTCCCTGACCGGCGTCCCGCCTTCTATCGCAGGTTTTTCCATGTTGTAGCCTTTCCTCTTTCCCTACTTTTCTAATTCCACATCATCCAAAAGTTTTCGTATATCTTCCACGCCAAGCCACTCGGTATTGTTGTCGGAGCTGTAGTGGAAACCCTCCGGCACCTTCTTACCCGAAAGATCTGGCTGCTGTCTGTTGTTCCATGTCATCTGCGGATAGACAATGAAATGCTTATCGTATTCATAAGTCGTGGCCGAGTCCTCCGTGGTCACCATGATCTCATGAAGCTTCTCGCCCGGCCGGATTCCGGTCTCTTTGATTTTACAGCCCGGCAGCATCGCCTCCGCCAAATCTGTAATCTTAAAAGAAGGAATCTTACTGATGAAAGTTTCTCCGCCATTGGCCTCCGCCAACGCCTTAATTACAAGCTCAACGCCCTGCGTCAAACTAATCCAGAACCGGGTCATGCGCAGATCGGTAATCGGAAGTTCTTTCGCTCCGTCTTGAATCAGTTTGTGGAAGAAGGGAATCACCGACCCGCGGCTGCCCGCCACATTGCCGTACCGTACAATGGAAAAGTTAATATCCTTCGTTCCCACATAGGCGTTAGCCGCCACAAAAAGCTTGTCCGAAACAAGCTTGGTTCCGCCGTAAAGATTGACCGGATTTACCGCCTTGTCGGTAGACAGGGCCACCACCTTTTTTACGCCCGTATCAAGCGCCGCGTCGATCACATTCATCGCGCCGTGGATGTTGGTCTTGATGGCCTCGTTTGGATTGTACTCACAGGCGGGCACCTGCTTTAAGGCCGCCGCATGAATGATATAATCCACGCCCTCGCAGGCGCGCTTTAGACGCTCCACATCGCGCACATCGCCGATGAAGAAACGGAGCTTTTCCGCATACGCCTTAAACTCTTCGGCCATCATCCACTGCTTAAACTCGTCTCTGGAATAAATAATGATCTTTTTCGGTTCATAGTGGGTCAACACATATTTGGTAAAGCATTTGCCGAAAGAACCCGTCCCTCCGGTAATCAATATCGTCTTATCTTTTAACATACCGTATATCTCCTCTTATCTTTGTAAAGTCCTAAACAATGCCAAGTTCCAGAAAAGCCTGCTTGTAGGGCGCCCTGCAAAGCCCTTTCTCCGTGATAATGCCAGTGATCAACGAATGATCCGTCACGTCAAAGGCGGGGTTATACACCTTCACACCCTCCGGCGCCATACGTTCCTTGTACCACATTTCCGTCACTTCCTCCGCCGCCCGCTCCTCAATGGGAATCTCCTCTCCCGTTGCAAGAGACATATCTATAGTAGAACTGGGCGCGCATACATAAAAAGGAATCCCATAATGTTTTGCCAGTACGGCCACCCCGGAGGTGCCGATTTTATTGGCTGTATCCCCGTTTGCCGCCACCCGGTCGCATCCCACAAAAACCAGATTTACCAGACCACTTTTCATCACCGTGGAAGCCATATTGTCGCAGAGTAAAGTCGTATCGACGCCCGCGCCGTGCAGCTCAAAAGCCGTCAGACGCGCCCCCTGCAAAAGAGGCCTTGTCTCGTCACAGTATACCCGAAAGTCCCGCATCCCATGCTCTAACGCGATATACATAGGAGCCGTAGCGGTGCCGTATTTCGCCGTGGCGAGAGTGCCCGCATTACAATGGGTGAGAATACCGTCTCCTGGCTTCATCAAACCAAATCCGATCTCCCCGATGCTGCGGCTGATGGCCACGTCCTCGTCGCGGATGGCCTGCGCCTCGGCAAATAGAATTTCTTTGATTTCCTCCACCGGCCTGTCCTTATTAGCCCGCAGCGTCCGTTCCATCCGGTCAAGCGCCCAGAACAAATTCACCGCCGTAGGCCGAGAGGACGCCAGATACTTCTTCTGCTCCAAAAAAGCCTGTAAAAAAGTCTCATAATCCTGCGTCTCTATGCGGGAAGCTGTGAGCGCAATCCCGTATCCTGCGCACACGCCGATGGCCGGGGCTCCCCTGACCCGCAGAAAACGGATCGCCTCAAAGATATCTTCTATTTTTTCAATCCGCAGTACCTTTACCGTTCCCGGCAGAAGCGTCTGATCTAATATTTCCAGACAGCTCCTGTCCTCGGACAAAAGCACTGTGTTAAGCTCCAATGCATTCATATCGTTTCTCCCAATTCATTATAAAAAGTTTTCAGGGGGCTGTCAAATTCTCATCCCTGCAATAATACGATTCTATACAATACTTATGTAAGTATTGCAAATAACTCTTGTTTAACTTTTGATTCCCTGAAGGAATCCTCATTCCCTGCGCCGCCTCGTCCTTCACGTCGTCATACAGGGGCGTATAACCCACCACCGCCTCCGCATTTACAATGGCTGGTTCTGTGATCGCATCCTCGCTGGCAGCGGAGACAAAGTACACCCTGTCATATTCCATCAGTTCATGCGCCACAGCCCAGACGCACCACTCCTCGCCGGGCTTGTAAATATAAACCACCGGAATATTTGCCGCCGCCCGCTCCCTCGCCAAAGCCGCCTCTTCCTTTGCCCTCGGATACAAAAAGGGCACCCGTTCAGCGGACAACCCAAACAAATCGACCGCCAGACAAAACGCCGCCACCGCCAAAGGAACAAGACGCCGTCCGGTTTTCTCCCCCTTTTCGTTTATCCGGTCTTGTCCAAAACCGTCTTGCCTCCAGAACTGCCGCCACAATCCGCTTATCGTCCAAAACACAAGTAAAACAATAATCCCATATATGGGAAGCTGATAGCGGTTCGACGTGTTGCCCAAAAGCAGCGCGGTCTTCGCCACCGTGAAAAAATACCCAAACGCCGTAAACAAAAGCAGACCATAAACAATCCCGTCGGCACCCATCCGCTCCCTGCGCCTTCTGAAAGAAAGAGCCATCGCCATCACAATGATCAAAAGCAAAAAAACCGACAGCATATTTCCAAACACATACTCGTCCAAAAGATCAAAGAAAAACCGGAATCGCACTAAGGTATTTGACAAATCAAAAAAGTTTTCCGTCGCCTGCGCCCCCCGCTGCCCCCGGAACATCTGCCCTAAACAGACCGGATAGGTCAGATAGGCCAAAACAAAGGCCGCCGCCTGACTGATTCCATACCGCAGACAATTCCGCAGATTTCGCTCCCGCCACAGCAGATAAACGCAGAAAGCCAGCGCCATATAAAACAAGAAAATAAAATAATAATACTGTGTCAAAAAGCCCACATAAGTCACAGCCGCCATGGGCAATAGAAATTTCACAAACGGGAGCCTGTCATCCCTGCCTGCGCCGCCTTCCAGCCTCTGCACAGCCCGCACATGCAAAACAGCGCCAAGCAGCACAAAAACCGTAAGCATTTCATACATCCGTATAAACACCACGCCGCTCATAGAGGCTGGACTAAGGCCGAAAAACACCGTCACCAGACAAGCCGTTTGAAAACGCCGTCCGCACACAAGATAGGACAAGTATGTTAGCAAAATAAGATTGATCCCATGAAAAATAAGATTGACCGCCAACCCTATCCACTTGGAAAACACCCCCGGCACAAGAGAAGCCGCCGTGTGAAACACCCAATAATACATGGGCGGATGGACATCCCATGACTGCACTTGCTTGACCAGTCCATACTGAAACCTTTCCCCCGGAAGCACCACAAACTCCTTGTAATAGGTCTCCCTGTCCATCCACTTCCCATCTTCCACATAGAAGCCGTTTGTGCGGGCTGTGGAATAATAGGTGTAAAATTCATCCTCGTGAAATCCCTGTTTTTGGGTGCAAAAATAAAAGGCCGCCGCCATCAGTACAGCCCAAATCACCGCAAACCATATCCATTCTGTTGTTTTCTTTCTGCCGTCTGTCAACCTGCTCATCTCTGTTTCCTGTCAGCGTCTACCTTTTTCATCTTCATCCCGTGCAGTCTTCTTACCGTTTTCGGCGCGATCGTCAAAAGAAGCAGATATCCCTTATTTTTTCTTGTCAAATAGGGATTGGTAAGCGTATCCCGCAAATGTCCGCGAAGATATTTTTTTACCCTCCGATAAAACGCGTTATCCTTACACATCTGGGAAACCGGCACGTGCAGCATGTAATCCAGCCTCTGATAAAGATTAAAGCGGACCGCGTACCTATGCAAATCCGGGTATTTGCTGTCCACAAGTTTCTGCACCGCGTCCGCATTATCCACAATATCCAAAAACACACGGGAAAAGCTGTCTTTCGACTTCTTTCTGGTGGTACTGTCCTGTCTGCACACCACATGATAACCCTGTTTTGGCAGAATATAAACGCCCGGAATCTCCTGTAAAATTTCTAAAAATAAACTGAAATCCTCGTTAAGCTTCCCTTCCGGAAAATGCCGTCCAGCAAACGTTTCCCGGGAAAACAGCTTCGTGCAAAAGGAGCAGTCTCCCTTGTGCAAGAGCAGTTCTCTCAAAAAAATTTCCGAATTGCAGAACCACTCCTCTTCAGGGGGAATACAAATATCCGGAAGGCGTTCTCCTTCTTCATCCACCTCGTCGCGGGAAATCTGTACGACGGAATATCCGCCCTCTTCCAACGCCCGCATCATTTCCTCGTAAACATAGGGTTCGATATAATCGTCGCTGTCCACAAAACCAAGATACGCCCCTTCTGCAATTTTAAGGCCCACATTCCGGGCCGAGGACGCGCCTCCGTTTTTTTTGTGATAAGTGCGGATTCGCGTATCTTCCGCCGCCAGCCTCTCGCAAAGCTTGTCCGTACCGTCCGTGGAACCGTCGTCAATCAACAGAATTTCTATCTCCGGATAGGTCTGTGCGCAGATGGAACGGACGCACCGTTCCAGACAGTTTATGGAATTATATACCGGCACAATCACGCTTATTTTTTTTCCGCCCATATCTGCCTTCCCGCCCTGAGGCTTTTGTCGTTACCTGGGTTTGATAATCGGCGCCGCACTTAGAGGTCCCTCCTCCTCCGGCACAATCCTTCCCTGCCGCAGCCTGTCCGTAAACCGCAAGAGCGCCGCCGCCGCATAATCCGCATTCCATAGATCGCGGATCGTCTCATAAGCGGCGCGGCCCATGTACCGCCTCGCCTCCCAATGTTCAAAAAGGTCTAACACCAGTTTTTCCATTTCATCATAGCTGCCGTTCTGGTAAAGCAGCCCGTTCTCCCCGTGACGAATCAGGTAGGGAGCCGCGCCCACTCTGGCGTCCACCACTTCCACACAGCCGCTGTTCATTCCCTCGTTGACAACCGCGCCCCATCCCTCCAAGTGATTGCTTGTAAACAGATGAATATGGCACTTTTCCATCACATCCCTCACCTGTTCTGGACGCGTATACCCATAAAATACAAAAGAATCCGAAAGACCCTCCCGCTCCGTCTCCTGTTTCAGAGCCGATTCCAGTTCACCGCCGCCCAGCATGTGCACGCGAAAATCATATCCCTTGTTCCGTAAAGCTTTTCCAAGGCGCACCATATATTCCGGATTTTTTAACGGGATAAAACGGCCCGCCCAAACAATCTGCAAGGGTCCTTCCTTCGGCTTCATAGATGCAAAAGTTTCTTCGTCATAAGTCCGCAGCTTTGTAAAATATCCCCATTTAAAAAGCTTGTCGGGATAAGCGCCGATCAAGTGAAAATCTGAGGCCGCATAGGCGCCTGCGCAAAGCATGCAAATTTTCTGGTTCCGATACCGGATATGTTCCCGGTATTTCGCGATGAGTCCCCTCGGAGAAACCGCCTTCCACTGTCCTTCCCTGTAAAGCCGCTCGCTCACCCGAAGGGTTGTCTTGCCAGACTGCAGTCTGGGCGTCACAATATCTTCCCTGCCCGTCCATCCAAAGAGCACCACGTCGCTCTCCATAATCCGTTTCAAGCACTCGTACTCATCCTCATAGAGGCACATCACATAAGGTATTTCTTCTACCGCAACGCCCCACCCCATCTCTACGCGCTCCGCCTCCATAGGCATGGTCTGGATAAATGCAAACCCTTTTCCCAGCCTCTGATATAAGGCGTCGCAGAGAGGAATCTGGTGGTGATTGATATAGTTGGACACAAAGGTAAAAGTCATTCCATCATCTCCCGATAAATATGCATCAGACGATAATAATTCTGGTCCGCGTCATGATTGATGCGGGCATGTTTTCTGGCATTGTCAGAAAGGCGGTCCACAATGGCCTCCTTCGTGAAAACCTCAATAATGCTGTCCGCCAGCGCATCCACATCCCCGGGCGGATAGAGAAAACCGTCCCCGCCGTCCGTCAAAATATTATGTATGCCGCCTACATTAGCCGCCACACAGGGCACGCCGAGAAGCATCGCTTCCCCTACGGAATTGGGAGAATTTTCAAGGGCGGAAGGGCAGACAAAGACCTGACAGCTCAGGTACTGCGTCTTCATCTCTTCCGCGTCTATGCGTCCCAGCATAAACACTTTTTCTTCCAAGTGGTTCTCTTTGATCAGCTTCTTTAAATATTTACCGTAGGCTGGAAGTTTCAGCACGTCCTTCCATGTCTCCGCCTTCAAAATGTCTGCGCCAGCCACATAAACTTCCGTGTCCGGAAATTGTTCCAGAATTTTAGGCATCGCCTCTAAAAGATAATGAAACCCTTTCAACGGATAGTCTCCCTGACTTAAAAAAATGCGGTGTGTCTGACAATTATTTTTATTCCATCTGTCGCGATAAAACACACCGCGAAGCGTCTCGTTCAAGAAGTGATACGCTGCATCCGGATTGATTTTCGCAGTCTCCTCCCGGTCAAAATCCGTGCGCCCTGCGATATGCCCGACCCGCTTAATTGCCTCGATCTCATACTCGCCGCGTTTTTCAAATTTCTTCTGCTGTTGTCTGATACTGTCCTTTCTCACCCGGTCGCGGAACGTACTTTTTCTCTGTATCTTTAAAGGCAGATCCGCCATGTACACCTTCGCAATCGCAGAAATAATACCCTGAATTCCAATCAGCGTCCGCTCCGGCCGGTCGAACACTTTAATCGATGCCAGCGCATGGGGAAACTCTGTGCCAAACACATGCAGAATATCTGGGTTAAAGTCGTTTATAATCAGTTCAAATTCCTTCTCCAATTCCACATCATAGCGTTCCGGCGTGGTCAGATCCTCCACAAACCCGTAGCAGTGGCAGGAAATATTTTCCCCTAGCTGCATCACCCGGTCAAAATTCCCCAACGATTCCTCCACAGGAAAAGCGATTCCCAATTCAATGCGGTTTCTCTCCTGCTCCATCACCACCCGGTCGAGCAGACCGGAAAGCCATCCCTCCCTGTTGCTGCAGGGGAGGTTTAACCGCTTGGCAATCGCCGGCAGCATAATGTTACACACCCATAAAACCTTCATTTGTACTTTCCTCCATGTTAAGCTTTTTGCGAAACACATGAATATATTTTTCTTTTGATCTTCTGGTAAAGCTCCGCCGTCGCCTCATGCTGCGCCAGATAGGTCCGAAGCGGCGATAACGTGGCAAGCATCAGCAAGCGATACTTTACAATCTGTTTCCGGCTCATATATTTTCCCACAATATGCATATGCTCCACCAGAGAACGCCTTTTGTTTTCCCTCGTCTCAGAAAAACCGTCTCCCTCGTAGGATGCCACCGTAACCGGCATATAATGCATCACCGCATGGGCTTTATAATAACACCAGAGAAAATGTTCATAATCCGCGCGGACTTTGTAGCAGACGCGGAACCCTCTCTTCTGCAATAGCCTTCTGTCATAAAAACAGGCCTGATGGCAGGGCACATTCCGATAGCAGGCAAAATCGTCTATGTGCGGATTGGACATCACAAGGGCGTTTGTTGTTCTCTCCCAAATATCGCCGTAAAAAATCCCCGCTTTCTTTCCAAGCTCCGCCCCGGCGATCTCATCTTTCACCTGCGCTAGAACCGTTTCCTCCTGAAAATAGTCGCCGCAGTTCAAAAAGAAAAAATAATCGCCCGAGGCGTGCGCCACTGCACGGTTCATGGCGTCGTAAATGCCCGTATCTTTTTCCCTGAAAATTTTCAGTTTTTCTCCGGCGCTTTCAACGGCAAGCCGCTCCACCGACCCATCCGTGGAAAAACCGTCCTGTACAATGATCTCATAATCGTCCTCGGTCTGACGCAAGATACTGTCTATCGTTTTGTTTAGCTTTTCGCCCGCATTGCGGCAGACCACAATAATACTGAATGTCATATTAATTTACCTCTGATAGTATGTTTACCATATCATGGAAGAAAAAGGTACGGTAGGGCAGGATCAACACCCCGTCGTTTGCGCCCTTTTTCAAGTACATTGCAAAATACAGCACGGCCGCCAGAACAATTCCCGCCCGGAAAAGCTTCTTCCACCTCTTATCCGGCACCGCTTTTACAAGCATCGGCAAAAACAAAATCTGGCTCACCATCAAATAATACCCAATCCGCGATATGATCGGCAGGAAGGAGCAGAACACATAAAGAATCAGCGCGCCCAAATTTAGGTAACAGTAAAACCAAAACCGGCGGTTCCATAACGCCGCTTGGGCCTGCTTGTATTCTTCGGTGTGAGCCGGCCGCCACGCCGGTCTATCGTCGTCGACCACCGTTCCTTCCCTTTTCCGCCACAGATACACAAGCCCTGCGAAACACAAAACCGCCGCGCACCGCAAAATGCTGATATAGCTCGTGCCGCCCTCCAGATACTCCGTATCCTCATAAGTCGGATAAAGAAAAACCACCAGTTTCAGGTAATACTCCTGCATGAATAAAAAGGTGGTGCAAAAGAGCGCCGCAATCGCAAGCTGCCATTTCTTCCAAGTCAGAGACGCTAAAAAATAAAGCGGAATCACCACCAACAGCGACTTATGGAAGGTCGCGCCTAAAAGAATCAGGACGATAAATCTTCCCCACTGCCTGCGCAATACAAATTTCATCGAGTAAAGCGCGACCGCCAGCGCCAGATAATAGCGCACCGTGCTGAAGGTCTGAAAATAATACCCCAGCGTCATGAACAGGAAAAAAGTAAAGCCAAATTCATCGCTCTGCTCATACATCGCAAGCAGAAAAAAGAGCGCCGTCACAAAGGAGTAAAATGCAAATACCAGCAGAAAATTTTCATAACCCGACAGCCCGTAGAGCAGCTTCACTAAAAGATTAAACCCAATCTCCGTAGGCACATAGGCGTCGCAGTTGACAAGGTGCATAAACTCCACATACTTCGCATAATCGTTGCCCACATTTAGTCTGCACGCGGAGAGCAGAAATAATATGACAAAAATAGCCGTCAGGCAGACGCGGTTGCAAAGCTGTTGTCTGGTAAGGTGATAAAGCTGTCTTTTCGGATGGTTGTCCACCTGATGCGCCAGAAACGCCGTGACAACCGCCACCGTGATGTATAAAATCATTTGCCGCGCGCCTCCTGCACGCCCATACGCATGATACGGAACGCTTTCCCCACCGATATTTCCCGGCACATCGTCTCCCTATGCGAAAGCAGAAACCGAAGGGAAAGAGGTACTGCCAGTTTTCCATACAGATGATGGTAGAGCACCCCCCTGTCCCGGAAAAACTTTTCATGATAACCCGAAAACCAGGTGGACTCTCTTTCCAACTCCTCGCCGATACATGCGGTATGCGCGTAAATGCGAAGCCCCGCTCTCAAACAGTCCCGCAAAAACAGACTGTCTTCCCCGTTGCTGTATTTTGCGCCGCCGCCGAACAAAAGCGAATAATGCGCATTCGCCCTGCGAAGGGCCGTAAGCTTTGCCGAAATACTGTAGGCCGGATATCTCCCGTAATTGCGAAAGGTAACCCGGCGGATCTCTTCATTCCAATACGTCCTGCGGGCAGGCGCTACCTGTACATTAAAAAGAATCAGATCCGCGTCTGGCAGTTCCTTGTAGGCCTTTGTAATCTGCGCTTCATAGTCCGGCGCCAGTATAATATCCTCATCGGAAAAAAGCACCACATCGCCCGACGCATGTAAGAGCGCCGTATTACGGCTGAGTCCCACGCCCCGTTCCGGCATGGAAAAGCACTTCACGTTACCCTTACCCGCCGCAGCCGTATCAAACGCATAACGATCGCACTGATTGACCAGTACCGCGTCTGTGCATAGATTCATTTGTGAAATAAGCTCTGCGGCTTCTTTCCCCACCGCAGAAACCAAAACCTCTAGTTTCATGGCACACCTAATCGCTTTCCCCGTCAAACCTTTGCAGCATCCTTTTCTGTACCAAATATTCCGCTGCCATAATATCTGCGCAAGAATTTCACGTCCGCCTCCCGGATCGCCGCCCCACGCACGCTGCATTGATGCGCTCTCAACAACTCTCTGATATAGGACACATAAGTTTTTTGTACACCGTCAAAAGGCAGGGAAAGGATTACCCATTCCGCTTCGCGCATTTTCTCAAATTCTTCCTGTGTTGGGGTTGCATCCTGCCGCACCTCATAGATATACAAGCCGCCTTCTCTTTGTCTTCTTTCCCGGATATAAGCAAGCGCATTCTCATAATCCTGCTGGATCGCCGCCGGGCCGTCCCCCTCAAACACGTAGCCAAGAAACGGCAGCTCCGTCGACGGCCCAATATCTCCATGCACCAAAATCCGGTCATCCATCACATAATAAAGGGAAATGCCCAAAAGGCTAAACAGCAGGCCGAGCGCTGCGCCCACAAAAACTGCCTGCGCCATCCGGCTGTCCGCCACCACGAGTTTGGCCTGCGTGGTCTGAATCCCGTTGATCGCCAGAAATTCCTTAGCCTGTCCGCCGTACGTTTCAAGGGCCTGCACCGCAGCGCCAAGAATCTCATCCGTGCGGGCCGCCGAGCCAGTTGTGACCGTCAGCGTAAGAATGCGGATATCCGACAAGATCTCCGCCCGCATAGCCGCCGCGACCTCCTCTCTGCCATAATCCGCAGAAAGATTTTCAAGCGTCAGGTTCATGATCGGGTCCGCCGCCATCAGGTCGTTCCATGTATAACCGTTGTAAGCCTGATAGACCTCTCCCGTCTCATCCGCCGCAAAATCGAGCTGTATTTTTGCAAAAGCCTGATATTGCCGCGCCGGCACCGTGCGCACAATCGTATAAATGACTGCGCCGAGCAGGGCGCCGCCAAACACTGCCCCCAGCAATACTGGCAGCCGCTTCAACAGCCGTAACATATATTTTTTGATATCCACTCCCTCGTCGGGTTGTCTATACCGATTCATCATTCTCGGGCTTCTCCTATTTGTTGTTCTGCGTTTCTTTCATTGCCGTGGTCTGATCCTGATCTACTCCCTCCGTACTCTCCGGCTTAATCAAAATCTTTAACGTGAGCAGCATCAGCTTGATATCCAGCCATACGGAATACTGCTCGATATAGGTCAGATCCAGTTTTAGCTTATCGTAGGGCGTGGTATTGTACTTCCCGTAAACTTGGGCATAGCCTGCAAGCCCTGCCTTCACTTTCATGCGAAAGGCAAATTCGGGCATGTCCTCCATGTACTTGTCAATGATCTCCGGCCGCTCCGGTCTGGGGCCAATAAATGACATATCTCCCTTTAAAATGTTAAACAACTGCGGAAGCTCGTCGATTCTGGTCGCACGGATAAACTTCCCCACCGGCGTGATGCGGGAGTCGTTTTTTGACGCCAGTCTCGCCACCCCGTCCTTCTCCGCATCCACGCGCATACTCCTGAATTTCAGAATAGAAAACTCTTTTCTGTCACGGGTGCAGCGGATCTGTTTATAGAGAACCGGCCCGCCGTCATACAGCTTAATCGCAATCGCCGTCGCCAGCATAAAGGGCGATGCAATCACCAAAAGAAGCAGGGAACAGATCAAATCGATCACACGTTTTGCCACCCGCTGTCCCACCTTAAGGTAATATTCCCTTGTCAAGTAAAGCGGCGTATCAAACAAGTGCAGTTGGTCCGCGCCGCGAAGGAGCACATCAGAGATTTTTGGCATCGTATACACCCTCATGGAGATACTGTAGCAGTATTTTAACAGGGCGTTTCTATCCATGGCGGAGATATCCCACAATGCCACCGCGCCGTAGCCGTTCTGAATCTCCTTTTTAACCGTTTCCATGCCCTCGGCAATATTAATGCATTTTTTGATTTTATATTTGTCTTTTCTCGTTTCGAATTTCGCCACCATATCGTCGACGGGCCGCTCCCCGTGGACAATCAAAATTTCCCTAGGGGGAAACGCCTTATAGTAACAGAGATTACAGACAAAAACCCAAAAGCCGGCAAAAGCCGTCTGCAATAGCATCGTCCACACGATAGGACGCACATCCACGACCCAGTTCGCCATCAGCGAAATCTGAAAATAAGAAATCACATTGACAATGAGCAGGGAAAAGATTTGCGAGATAAACACATCCGCGGCTTTCAGATATCCAATCTTCAACGCGCCGTATGTATTTGCGAAAAAAAACAGCAGCACAAAATAAATCGCAAGAATCAGCACATGTCCTTTAAAATAGAAACGAAATCTTCTGTGCATACTCAAAAACGGATAGTACGCCTCTAACCAAAAATAGGCGTAGACTGCCGTCTGAAAAATCAGTCCGATGAAAGAGAGCTGCAAGATAATCAGTCTTTTTATGGTTTCTACTTTTTTCATAATCTTATATCCGCCTCATCGTCGCCCTGTAAGCCCAAAACACAAAATAGTATGCGCTGGACAAAACGGAGAGCTTCTCCTGTCTGCGGTACAGATTCCAGATCCGTCTCACCGCTTTTAATTTATTGGAAGACAGGGATTTCGGAGGTCTTCTGTAAATTGCAAGCACTTCATCCAAACCGCAAGCGACATACCCTGCCCGTAAAATCTGCCACCATGTCGCCGTGTCTTCACTCTCCACCTGCGGCATCCGTATTAACTCGTCCGGCACAATTTCCCTGTCCAGCACAACGGTCGTCGTAAAGATAACTGTCCGCGACAGGGCGCTCCTGTATATCAGGGTAGCCGGCACATGCACCACTTTCCCCGTAGGTTCGGCCGTCTCGTCGCCGAATTCATACGCGGAAAACACAAAACCCGTCTTCCTTTTTTCCATAAAGGCAAGCTGCTTCGTTAGTTTATCAGGAAACCAGACGTCGTCCGCATCTAGGAAAGCGATATACCTCCCTCTTGCAAACGCCAGCCCGGTGTTGCGCGCTTTTGCCGCGCCCTCGTTTTTATTTTTACAGATGAGCCAAACCTTCTGTTCGCCGCCGCATTGATATTCTTCTATAGAACCCACATTTTCAAGCGTATTGTCCGCCTCGCCGCGCGCATATGCAAGAAGTGTCTGTCTCGCTTCGTCCGCGCTCCCGTCGTCGGAACAATCGTCCACCAACAGAAGCTCCCATTTTTGATAGGTCTGCGCTAAGACCATTTGAATGGTTTTTGCGATATAAGCCTGCGCCCGGTAAACCGGTACAATGATACTGACAAGCCCGTTTTCTTTATCCTGCAACGTTCTGTCCCTCTATCTCTTCTTTGACCAAATAAATCGGCCTCCGCTTGACTTCCATATAAGTTTTAGATAAGTATTGCCCAAGTATGCCCAGACAAAACAACTGCACCCCGCTGACCATCATAATAATGCAGACCAAAGAAGGCCAGCCCGAAGTCGGATCGCCAAACAAAAGCTTTCTTACAATCGTCACAATAATAATGCCAAAGGCAACCAGACAAAACAGCACACCCATCACGGAAGCAATCGTAAGGGGCGCCGTGGAAAATGCGATAATCCCTTCCAGCGAGTAGAGAAACAGTTTCCAGAAAGACCACTTTGTCTCGCCTTTCCTGCGCTCCACATTCTCATACTCCAGCCATTTCGTTTCATAACCGACCCAGCCAAAAATTCCTTTCGTAAAACGATTGTATTCCGACATGGCTAAAATAGCATCCACTACCTGTCTTGTCATCAACCTGTAATCTCTGGCGCCGTCCACGATTTCCGTCTTGGAAATGGTGTTCATCAGGCGGTAAAACATTCTGGCAAAAAAGGAGCGGATCAGCGGCTCGCCCTTCCTCGTCACACGCCTTGTCGCCACAGAGTCGTAGCCTTGCTCGATATAGCCGTACATCTCCGGCAAAAGCGACGGCGGGTCCTGCAGATCCGCATCCATCAGCACTGCCAGATCGCCCCTGCATTTTTGTAATCCGGCATAGATTGCCGCTTCCTTACCAAAATTACGGGAAAAGGAGACAAGCCGTACTCTTCCGTCCTCCTCGTGGAGTTTTTTTACCTCTGCAACCGTTCCGTCTTTCGAGCCGTCATCCACATACAAAAGTTCAAATTCTATCTCTTTTTCGCGAAAAAAATCTGCATTCTTACACAATTCATCATAAAAATCCCTAACATTCTCTTCTTCATTAAAGCAGGGCACAATGACGCTCAACAATTTCATGATAACCTCCATACCAAACATAGGTATTTTTATTGTAGCACATTTGCCCCAAGTAGGAAAGACTTAACAAAAAAGGGAAGAGACGCGTCTCTTCCCTTTCTGCCCTATATCAAATCATTTTTCAAACGTATGTAATCCGCAACGACCGCGATATATTCACTGTTCGTCGGTCTTGTGTAATCTGGACTATTACAGTAGCCGAACAACTCTTCGAACAGTTCGCAGTTCCCTCTGTCCCATGATACCTCGATCGCATTACGGATGGCCCGCTCGATCTTAGTATCCGTGGTCTGGTATAGCCTCGCCAAATCAGGATAGAGAAGCTTGGTGACGCTTCCCACCAATTCCATATCCTCCACGCACATTTCCACGGCGCTTCGCAAAAACTGGTAACCTCTCAGATGCGCAGGTATCCCCAATTCCAACATAAACTCAGAGATCGTTTTCTCAAGATCCCTCCTGCTAAGCATAGTTTGTTGTGCCATTCCCCTCTTACTCCTTTGCATATCATGATATTTTTTCGAAACGATATTTGTAGTTTATCGTTCCATTCGACATAATATCAAATATGCACTACACTGTAAACGGTAAGTTATCGCACAAGAAAAATAATTCTATTTTTAAGTAATATCTTTATAACCGCATTCGCATAGTTACAGCCGCGCTTCCGTTACATTTTCCTTAAACCATTTGTAGGCAAGTTCCACGCCCTCCTCAAGCTCCACCTTATGGGTCCAGCCAAGGTTATGCAGCTTCGTCACATCGGTCAGTTTTCTCGGCGTACCGTCTGGCATCGTTTGATCCCAAACAATCTGTCCCGTATATTCCACGGTTTTTTTCACCGTCTCAGCCAACTCCCTGATCGTAACCTCTTTGCCAGTGCCGATGTTCACATGCTGTTCCCCGCTGTAATTTTCCAGCAGGAAAACGCAGGCGTCCGCCATATCGTCCACATATAAAAACTCCCGAAGCGGCGTACCCGTGCCCCACAGCGTCACAAACGGCTCGCCGTTTACTTTCGCCTCATGAAATTTACGGATCATAGCCGGCATCACATGAGAGCCCTCCAGATCGTAATTGTCGTGAGGCCCGTATAAATTCGTGGGCATACAGCTAATAAAATCGTCCCCATACTGTCTCTTATAAAATTTACACATTTCAAGCCCAGCGATTTTCGCAATGGCGTACGCCTCGTTCGTCTCCTCTAACGGCCCCGTAAGAAGCGCGTCTTCCGGGATAGGCTGGGACGCCATTTTCGGATAAATACAGGTACTTCCCAAAAACAAAAGTTTCTTCACCTGATACTCGTGACAGCAATGGATCACATTGCACTGAATCTGCATATTCTCGTAAGCGAACTCAGCCGGCGTCGTATTGTTCGCATTGATGCCGCCTACCTTGGCCGCCGCTAAAACCACCGCGTCAGGCCGTTCCTGCTCAAAGAAATCCCGAACCTGTTGTTGACTGGTTAAGTCAAGCTCCTTATGGGTTCTGCCTACAATATTGGTATAACCCTTCGCCTGCAGGGAACGCACAATCGCGCTGCCCACCAATCCTCTGTGCCCTGCCACATAAATTTTATCTGTTTGATTCACGCCGTCGCCCTCCATCCCATAATCGCTTATTCTATCAATCCAAACCTTCAAACCGAAACTCTTAAATCTCTAACAGTCTATCACAGGACAAACCGTTTTACAAGAGACCGCAGCCCGTGAAACCATGCCGCCGCTCTTATTTGCCTGCCGCCCGAAACCCGTCTTTCACCCCATCACCCAATAAGATAATCTGAGCCTTCGACGGAGAAGACGGAAACGCCGCGTACCCCACCCGGTCGCCCTCTGCCGGACAGTAGAAGGTAACGCCGTTTATCTCGTAAGCATAGGCCTCATAATTCTCATAATCCTTCTGTGTCAGCCAATGGTCATTCTCATAAGAACCAACGATTTCCCGACCCAAGGCAAAGCCCTTGTAAAGAAACAGCAAAATCACTGCCGCCGAAACCGCCCGCCCAGAATGCAGCCCGGCTTCCAGAATCCCACCGAACACCACTGCCGGGGTCAGATACACCCAGACACAGCCGTAGCGGATCAAAGGCGAAGTGCACAGCCAGAACAGAAAACAAGCCGTAACTGTTCCCTGCACAAGCAAAAGCGCCCACCGCCTTTTCCACCAGCCCCAAACCATGCCCGCCGCATATAGCAACAGGATCAAGGCGGAAACGGCCGCCATCATCACAAGAAGCTTATCGCTCCCCGCCAGCACGCGAAACCATCCGGGCAGCCACTCCCGTATGGGCATCTCAAACTGCCGCACATCCGTATAGCCTCTTCCGTACACCTGAATTTCTTTTGCATCGTAATCCGCCAGCCCTTTTGGAATTTTCCAAATCAGATCGAATAAATCAATCTGCGTAAAAGGGTAAACCAGCCACCCTGAAATCACCACATTACGGATAAAAAAGGGAAGGGCTGTCACAATCCCCATGCCTAAATACGCGCCCGTCTCGCCCCACCGTTTCTCCCGCAAAAGACGGACTGCCGGATAGACGGTAAGTAAAAGAATACACGCCGCCGACAGCTTCACCGTCATTAAAAATACGCCCAGCACACACAAAAGCCCGTAAGGCAGAATTGTCCTTTCTCCGCTCTCCAAAAGTTCGAGAAAGCGTATCACAATATAAAAAGCCAAAAGCACCATGAAATAATCTGAGGCCGGAGATATCATTTCATCGAAAATATTGACTAGATAATACACGCACATCACTCTGGCAAAATCGCTCGTCCGAAGCCGTCCCGCCCGCAGGGGCTTTCCAATCCTCAGGCAGACCGCCGCCAGTACAAACGCAAGCCACCCCGCCGCGCAGTGATAGGACTGCCCGCCCAGAAAAGCCATACTGTACAAGGCGGACAGGGCAAAGGAAGAGCTATTGTAGGCCAGCCTGCAATGCAGATTTCCCAGCCCCTTCACCACACCGTACTCTTCCATCCAACGGATGCTCTGGGCATGGTAGAGGCCCGTATCATAATGAATCTGCCCCCGGGAAGTCCCATAGGCAAAAAGCAGAAACAGTCCAAGTAGCAGCAGTCCTCTAAGATACAGCCATTTTTTGTCTTGAGCGCGCCATCCTGCCGCGCATTGCGAAAGCATTTGCGCAAGCGCCGCCTGTTCCCGGCAGACAATAACGAGACAAACCGCCAGAAGCAAAAGGTTTGCCGCCAATCCAACGCCTGCAAACAGGCTGAAAAACTGCGCGTACACCGTAACGCAGACAAGACCGCACACCAAATAGGCGTCCGCATTTTTTACCTGATAGGCAAAGTGCCGCGTCAAAAAACGCAGCACGCCGTATCCTACCACAAAGGTCGTTATTCCTATATAAATCCAATTTAAAATCACTGACGCCATACTGTCACTTATCGCTTTCGCAAATATCCGCCGTTTTTTTGTTATGCCTTTTTCTTTTCCTGATATTCCTTACAGCTCATTCCCGCGATCTCTCTCAAATCCGCATCCATCATCATGGCCACCAGATTTTTGAAATCCACCTTCCGTTTCCAGCCAAGCTCCTTCTCCGCCTTTGCGCAGTTGCCCCACAAAAACTCTACCTCGGCCGGGCGGTAAAATTCTGGATTTACATCCACAAGAAGGCGGCCGTTATCCGCGTCATAGCCTTTCTCGTTGACGCCGCTTCCCTCCCAGCGAATCTTAACGCCAAGCTCCGCGAAAGCCGCCTCCACGAACTCCCGGACCGTATGCGTCTCATTGGTGGCAAGCACATAATCGTCCGGCTTGTCCTGCTGCAGCATCAGCCACATGCCCTCCACATAGTCGCCCGCAAACCCCCAGTCACGCTTCGCATTCATATTTCCCAGAGACAGCTTTTCCTGCTTACCCGCCACGATATTTGCGATGGCAAGGGTAATTTTTCTGGTCACGAAATTTTCTCCTCTTCTGGGAGACTCATGATTAAACAAAATACCGTTGCAGGCAAACAGGTTATAAGACTCCCTGTAATTTACCGTAATCCAATAGGAATATAATTTTGCAACGCCATAAGGACTCTTCGGATAAAAGGGCGTCTTTTCGCTCTGGGGCGCCGTCTCCGGAATGCCGCCGAACAGTTCCGAAGTGGACGCCTGATAATATCTGCATGTTCCGCCGTTCACCCGAATCGCTTCCAGAAGTTTCAGGGTGCTCACACCCGTTGCCTCCGCTGTGTACTCCGGCACCTCAAAGGACACGCCCACATGGGACTGGGCCGCCAGATTATAAACCTCCGTCGGCCTGATCTCCGCAATCAGCCGCATCAGATTACTGGAATCGGTGGTATCTGCGTAGTGCAGAAAAAATTTTACCTTATGGTAATCGGATTCGATCAGATGGTCAATTCTTCCCGTATTCGCAATGCTATGACGGCGGATCAACCCGTGCACCTCGTAGCCTTTCTCCAGCAAAAGCTCCGCCAGATAAGAACCGTCCTGTCCTGTAATACCCGTAATAAGCGCTATTTTCTGCATGTGTTCTTCTCCTTTTCTATCCTTCTAAGTATTCCCGAATTGCGTCATGCCAGTCCGCAAACTGAAAATCCGACGTCATGCGGAACATATAATTATCCAGAATGGAATAAGAGGGCCGCTTCACCGCCGCTCCATACTCTTCGGAAGTGATTGCTTCCACGATCGTTTTCTTTCCCGCCAGTCTGAAAATCTCCTCCGTAAACTGCGCCCAACTGCAATCTCCCTCGCAGGTGGCATGGAACAAACCGTAGTTTTCCGTGGGAAGCAGATAGGCGACTGCCTTTGCAAGCTCCGCCGCACTGGTAGGCGAGCCGACTTGATCACGCACCACCCGTACTTTATCATTTGTCTCCGAAAGCCGCAGCATCGTGCGGACGAAATTTTTCCCCTCTCCGTAAAGCCATGCCGTGCGCAAAATAAAGTGCCTGTCGCTGAACTCTTTTACAAACTCCTCACCCGCAAGTTTCGTTCTTCCGTAAGCTCCCTGCGGACCTGTCGGATCGGTCTCCCTGTAAGGTCTCGTACCCTCCCCGTCGAACACATAATCCGTGGAAATATGCATCAGCTTCGCGCCCGTCTCATTGGCGGCAATACTCAGGTTGCGCGCTCCTACGGCGTTAATGCGAAACGCCAGATCCTCCTCTTTCTCGCAGGCTTCCACCGCCGTATACGCGGCGCAGTTGATGATCGCATAGGGTTTCCTATCCCGGACAAATTTCATCACGTCGTCTATCTTCGTGATATCCAGTTCTCCCACATCCGTATTAATAAGCTCATATTCCGCACTGCCTGCATACTGTTTGTTCACAGCATGTCCGAGCTGGCCGTTACAGCCAGTCACAATTAATCGTTTCATACACAGAATCCTTCCTTAAGGTTTGTACTTTCTTTATCTTACAACGATCCCGCAGTTTCGTCAAACAAATGCGAATGAAAAAAGAGCTATAAAATCTGTTCTTTTCAAGAAGAGTATATAAAATTAGAGAAGTTCATGTTAACACTTCTTCAAGAGACGCAGGCCGGATTTGAACAAGTCACTTGCATCGCCAAAACAAGTATGCTATATTATAACCATAAAAGGAAACAACCTCCCACAAGGGGTTGACCGTTGTGAAGATAGAAAAACCACCCTCTCAACTCGCCAAAGTATACAAGGGTGGTTTTTCTATCTAAAAGTTAGAAAAACGCTACTGACTTATCAAAACGATCAAGGTCAGCAATGCGAGAATGAACATTCCGAAAGACATTAGATCTTTGAAATCAAATTTCATCCGCACCACCTCCCATCATATGTAATAGGAGGTCAACGCCTTGCAGTGACACGGTTGTTCCCGTATTTCAATGTTAACATATAACGCATAATGTCCTGATAAGATTTTTATATCTTTCAGTTTTATTATCAATGTCTTCCTGCTTTACTCCATAATATTTATGCAGGCGTTTCATCATCTCATTCAAGTCTTTTACCGCCTTATCTCCACTCGCTCCGCCGCCGATATATCCATACTTTGTCTCAATTACAACATCCAAATTTTCATTTATATTCGAATATTTTTTAATATACTTATGCATATCAATATCAAATAGCTCTTTCGGAACAGCCATAGCATGCTGAAATTGCTTTTTGCATTTTTCTAAAT
The DNA here is from genome assembly GCA_947243855.1 of uncultured Lachnospiraceae bacterium. GTDB lineage: Bacteria > Bacillota > Clostridia > Lachnospirales > Lachnospiraceae > UBA3282. The sequence continues at coordinate 138,099 of CAMXIK010000005.1, forward strand.
GTTCTATTACTGCTTCCGGTTCTTCGCTTTCAAGCGAAGGAAGCTTAGCCTGTTCCCCAAGTAATTCCGGCTTATATTGTAAAATGAAAGATGCCCGTAACTGTTCGTATTCTTCCCTTACCTCAACTGAATCCCTATCAAGTTCTGCTAAACCGCATTCATTTACCGCAAATGCAAGCACATCCTCCATAGAATGATGGCTTTCTGCTGTAATCATTTTTTCAATACGTTTCTTCTTGCGGTTATACTTGATTTTATATAATCGTTGCTTAAGAGTACGATTCTTTGTATTCTTAAGTATAAAAACAGATGTAGGTCCATCTTCACCATGAATCTGATATGTTTTATTTCCTTTTTTCATTCTTCACCTTTTTCGAAGCTGCTCACGAAAATCAAAATGCGAAACAGCGCCAAGATCGGTTAACCCCTGTTAACCCCTATTTGCACCATGAAAATACAATAAGAAAAATGGCTCAACCCCAGTATTTACAAGGAGTTGAGCCACTTCACAAAGAGAGGCGCAGACCGGATTTGAACCGGTGAATCAGGGTGTTGCAGACCCACGCCTTACCGCTTGGCTACTGCGCCGTATCCTATTAACATAGGTCAGATGACCAATGACTCCAACGGGAATCGAACCCGTGTTACCGCCGTGAAAGGGCGATGTCTTAACCGCTTGACCATGGAGCCTGACGAAAGGCTTCATGTAGCCTTAACGTATGCTATGATATCACATCCCAAGGCATTTGACAAGGGGAAAAAGGGCGCGGCGGACAATTTTTTACAGAAGGCCCCGCACCCATTAAAATCATTCCTTCCTTTTATGCCATTGACAATTCATTTTTCTGTACACTTAGTTTTTCGTATGTGCTTACATACAAAACAATGGCAAGCGCCAGCGAAAGGATATCAGCCACCGGCTGCGCCCAGATTAACCCTGTCAGCCCCATAGAAGCGTTCAGAATAAACAGAGCTGGAATAAAAATGATTCCCTGTCTACTCAAATTGATAATCAAGGAAGCCTTGGCTGCTCCCATTGCCTGTAACGCATTGGTTAGAACATAAAACACGCCGAACAGAAAGCTTGTCGTCAATAAAATTTTCGCAAACGAAACGGCATAGTCAAAAGCTGTCGCATCTGTTAAAAATGCACTGACAATCTGGTTTGCAAGCAGGTAGCAGACCGCAGTTAACACAACTCCTAAAATCAAGGAAAAAATCATAGAACACTTAAACACGTCATTAAAACGTTTCCATAATTTTGCGCCCACAAGGTAACCGAGCAGCGGCTGTACTCCCTGCCCTAATCCCATACATACCATTCCAGTAATAACAACAACTTTCATAGCAACGCCCATGCCCGCGATCGCCATATCGCCGTATGCTGCCATCTGGCTGTTAATGATGATCTGAGAAACGCTCATTAACAGAGACCCTAACGCGGCGGGAATACCGAGTGCAAGTACGCTGCTGCAAACTTTGTCTTTTACTGTAAAATCTTTGATGTGGATACTAAGCATGGACTTCCCACGCAAAAAGTAGAAAATATAATAACCCGCACCGATCAGGTTTCCAATTACCGTAGCGATTGCCGCGCCTGCAATGTTCCAGCCAAAGCCTAAAATCATAACCGGGTCAAGAATAACATTAATAAGATTTCCAAGAAGCTGTCCCATCATTGCCTTGCCCGGTTCCCCCTCGGCGCGGATCACATTTGAAAAGCAATTAGAGATCAGCACAAAGGGGCCGCCGCATGCAACAATACTCAAATACGTTTTTAATAAGTCCCATGTGTCGGAGCTTGCCCCGATCAGAGACAGGATTTGGTTCATAAAGACCAGAAACAGGGCAGCCATTATAACTCCGGCAGCGATACAGCCCCACATACAGAAAGAGCAGACTTTTTTGGCATACTCCTTTTTTCCTTCGCCCAATGCACGGGATATCACCGATGTGCCGCCGATACCGAAAGCCGTACCTACGGCCATAAACATTAAAAATACAGGCGTTGCAAGCGAAACGGCCGCAACCTGTAAAGCGTCATGCGTCTGTCCGATAAAAAAAGTGTCCGCCAAATTGTAAACCAATACCATGAGCATAGCTGCCATTGCAGGTAAGGCATTTTTTAATACGGCCTGTGAGACAGGCGCTTTGCTGAATACTTCCATTGATTTTTGATTTTCCATTTTTTACTCCTCTCTATACTTTCTTATATATTTTGCACAAAAAAGACTGTATTTTAGCCAT
>CAMXIK010000006.1 GCA_947243855.1 uncultured Lachnospiraceae bacterium
TGAACTGACCTCCAATCGTTAGATTTTTGGTCTAACTTTTGGGGGTCAGTTCACGACCAAGGATAGTGGTTGCTTTTTCTGAACTGCAAACCAAGGCGAACCGTTTGCTTTACGGAGCGCTCTTTGTATGATTATTATAATGCCTATCGGTTGAGTTTGCAATAGAAATTTCCTAAGATAAATATTTCTCCCATTGAATTGCCCTATAAAGATTGCGGTATCATATTCTTAGAAGCAAGATACTCCGAAGGGGAGATTCCGACGATTTCTAAAAATGCCTTGTCAAAATGGCTCTGGTCATAAAATCCCATTTCCACCGCAACCCTGCCGACCGCCTTTTCCGCATCCAGAAGACGCTGCGCTTTCCGTATGCGGTTTTGAATACAAAACCGGTGCGGCGTCATTCCCACACTTCTTTTAAATTTTCTGATAAAATAATATTTGCTGACAAAAATCTCCGCCGCCAACGCTTCTATGGGCAATCGCTCTTCCGGATGGCTGGTAATCTGATCCGCAAGAAGCTTTATGTCTGCACCCAACTCATTTCCAGCCGTATTTCGGGCGTGGAAAACCATCTGTAAAGAATCGAACAGCGTTTCTTTCTGCTCTCTTCCAAAAATCCCCTGCCTCGCCGCATCCTCCAACAGCTCCCGGACAATGCCTTCTGCTGTTTCAAAATCCGTCTCCGCGACAAAAGAAGTGCCGATACACATGGACAACAGGCGCACGTTTTTTTCCAGATACACGGAATGCATCATGTAAGGAGGGATGATAAACGCACCCCCCTCATAGCACGCCAATTTTCTGCTTTCCAGATAAACTTCTGCCGTTCCCTGCATGACTACCGATATGACATAGTGTCCAACATGGTTATGGGGAGAAAAACACTTATCCAAATTCTCTGACAGTACGAACTCAATTGGGTATTTTTCACAGTAATAATACCGCATTTGATCTGCTTATCCTCCTAAAGCGATACAAATCAGATTTTAAAAAATTATTTGCATCCATGACTGCCGCAAGAATGATTCTCTCCGTGATGTTCATGGTGTTCGCATTTGACATCGGGATTATAAGCCAATTTCCCCGCCAGAAAATCAGCCACAGCTTGATCCGCCGCACCGGATACACCGCCGTACAGTTCAATTCCTTCTGCGCCTAACGCAGCGATTGCCCCGCCGCCTATGCCGCCGCAAATCAGAACATCCGCATGTAACGCGCGCAAAAAGCCAGCCAAAGCTCCATGGCCGCTTCCGTTCGTATCCACCACTTCCGAGGCCGTTACTTTGCCGTCCTCCACATCATATACCTTGAACTGCTCCGTATGCCCAAAATGCTGAAAAACCTCTCCGTTTTCATAAGTTACCGCTATTTTCATTCTGTGATCTCCTTTCGCTTTTTGATGGTTTCCATGATAAAATTGCCCATCATTCCTTCCCCTATCCATGTAAAATAGCGTAGCTCCGAAAAGGATATCTGTCAATATCTACAAAACCTTTTGAAACTGATAATGGTACATATCAGAATACATATTCCCTGAAGACTGCGGTGTCAGCCGCCCATCCAGCGCGCCCATATTGACCGCAAAACCGCTGTCTACAACAGAAAACGCCCCGTCTTTAAACTGGAACTGTGATGTGAAATCAGGTATCCCCAAATCGCCGCTTATCCGGATATTCGCTATAATATTTCTCAGTGCTTCCCTCATCTGCTCTGTTTTCGCATTATTTTTCGTATTGTTGATCAGGTGATCCGCCTTTTTCGGCAGCCCGCCAATCATTCCGTCTGGCATCATAGAAAGGTTTTCCAAAGAAATATCGACTCCCGTGACTCCTTTCAGATAGCGCCGCACTTCCTGTATATCCGTGGCATACCGATATGCGTTATAGGGCAGATTCCCCACGCTGTCCGCGATTCCTATGTAATACTGGTACATCTTGCCGCTGTACTTTTTTTCCACCAGTTTCTGCACCTGTTCCCGAACGGTTTCATCCTCTATCCCGTCCACGGTCACCGTTCCATTGCTTCCAATCCGTACCTGCATCCCCTCTATGTCTTCACGGGAAATGCCCATACCTTCCAGTTCTTTCGCAAACTCATTCGAAAAATTATTTTTCAGTTCCGCTTTCTGCTGTGCCTTTTCCGTATCTTTCAGATTTGCAAAGATCTTCACATACTCCCGCTCCGCCTCGCTCAGTTCCTTCCCTTCTGCCATGTCCTGCAGCAGTTCCTCCACGGTGCGTCCGCCCTGATACTTCTTTCCCTCCGGCAGTCCCGCAAACTGTTTTTTGTGGAGTTCTTCCAGCTCCTTCCGGTAATTTTGTTCTGTCTCCCGCAAGACTGCATTATACTTCTCAAGATAATCCCGCCAGTTTTCATCCTTCCGGCTGTAGGCGCTGTAAAGATTTCCATACGCTTCCCTAACGGCATCCGTCTTTTCATGCTCCTTATTATCGGTGACATGAAAACTGATCCTGTAAAAATCATCTGGAGACACTTCTTCCCCGTTTCCGTTTTCTACCTTAAGGCAATATTCGTTGGTATTGATATCCCAATTAGGAACAGTCAATTTTTTTCGTCCCTCGCCGTCCCACTCCGCCTTCCCTACCTGATTGCCGTACTCGTCATACAGGGTAAGGTCGTAATCACAGCCCTCCGGCATATCGATATAAGCCTCGACGCTAAAGTAATTCCGCTGAAAGTTCAAAAATGGGATGGTAAAGTTATAGAAATCCACATCGTTTTTATCGCTGAGGCTTCCTTTCAGGCTGCTGGTCTCGTCCTTGATCAGGAAGTTTAAGTCAAGAAACGCGCTGCCCTTATCCTTGTCATAGACCTCATAGGTGGTGTTCGATCTACGGAAAGTATCGTTGCTGCTGAGGGTACAGGTGTCCTCCCGCAATTCCACGTTCTTAAGTTTGCTCTTATGTATTATCCCGTTCGCGTCGACACAAGCGTCCATTTCTTTTCTCGACATAAAGAATATCGGCTTATTCCGAAACGCCGCTCCCCATGTGGAATCTGTGTCGTTTACTGTGCTTACTCCCATGCCTGCTGCCTCCTTTGTCGTCAATGATATCCAGCATCTGTAAATAATACGAATCAGCGGGCAAAAAAGTTTCACATTCACACGAAAAAACAGATATTACAAATATTGATCCAAAAAGGAAAACATAGCAAAGCTCCATCCCCAGCCCGAATTATCATAAGCGAGGCCGCAGCCGTGCCCTCCCGTCGGATAATAATGGCATTCATGGGCAACGCCCGCTTCTTTCAACTTTGCCTCCAGTCTTTCCGTATTTTCGCAGGGAACGGTATCGTCGTCCCTGCAGGCCCATGAAAATGTGGGCGGAAAATCTGCTTCCACCAAATTTTCAACGGAAAGTTCACGGCGCAGCCCTTCGTCATCCTTTCCCAAGAGAGCCATTACACTGCCTTCATGCGTAACGCCTTTTTCAAGACTAATGACGGGATATCCTAAAACAACCGCATTCGGTTTTCCTTCCGGTAACAGCTTTTTAGAAAGCGCCGCTGTAGACGCGCATAAATGACCTCCGGCGGAAAAACCTACGATACCGATCCGGTTAGGATCAACATGATAGTTTGCCGCATTCATCCTGACATAGCGAATGGTTTCTAATAAATCCATCTGCGGCTTCGGATATCTTGCCGGGGCTATCCGGTAGCGAAGCACAAAGGGCGCATACCCTCTCTTTTCCGCTAACATCTGAATCGGCGTACCCTCATTCTGAAAGCTGACAACTTCATATCCGCCTCCCGGACATATGATTAACGCAGGTCTTCGCAAATCTTCCGTCGTATCTGTCCGCGGCGTGATCAGAAAAGTCTGCGTCTCATCCCGCAGGTCTGCCTCCTCCTTCGGCTCCCATGCCTTCCAGTCATGCAAATGTAGGCATTGTCTCCTTCCAGCCTGTAATTCCAATACCAAATTTGCCGTATCAATGATCTGCTCAGCCAGCCCCTGTAAATTGCTTCCCCATGGCGTCTGCCCTCTGAACGCAGCGAACCGCAGCGGTTGATCCCACAGCTCCTTCGGAAATAAGTCGAAATGGTCTTCCAGAAACAGAAAAGGAAACCACTTTTTCATTCCCGGCGCAGACATAATATCCGTTAACGTATCAAAAGATGAAAACATAACTAAGCCCTCCTTGATTTCGGCCACTTTACATTATGGTTGCATTTTAGCCGAAAGCCATTCTAAAAGCAAGGTTAGATTTATCTTGACGCCATCTTTCTTCCGTGTTATTATTTGTTTGCGAATATAAATTTAAAAATATTCGCAAACAACGACTGCAAATGAAAGGAGGAAGCCTAATGCCGTCAAAGCCAGTCCTCTCAGATGCCGACAAAAAGGCCATCCGCAAAAAACTGGAAGAACGATGCGAGGAATGCTGGATTGCGCATGGTTACAAAAAAACCAGCATTAAAAATTTATGTGATCAAGCGGCAATCTCGATCGGAACTTTTTATACGCTTTACCCGACAAAGGAAGATTTGTTTCTGGAAACGATGATAAGCGTACAGCAAAGGTTAAAAGAAAAGGTTCTTGATCTAAACAGGAGCGCCCCGTCAAAAGAAGGATTTGCACAATCCATGAAAAGACTTTTCCGGGAATATGACAGCAAGCCGTTCCTGTACAATGTCAATACGCCGGATTTTCAGTCTTTTATCACAAAGCTGCCCGAAGAGACCCTGCAAAAAATCAAGTTTGACAGCTTCGATTTTTTCAGAGAGGTAATCCGCACCGCAAATCTTAATCTAAAAATGGAGGAATCACAGGCTTACGGAATTTTAAGCGCGCTGTTGTCAACAATCCATGCAAAAGAAACGCTTTCCGTCACCTGCGATTATTTCGCCGTTTTCGATTTTATGGCGGACAGCCTCGTATCAGAAATTTTTATGTAAAAAGGAGGATTCCAATGATCAAAGAAGTAAATCAGGCTTGTGAAAAGCTAAACAACACTCTGGGAATTTCCGTAGAACTTCCCAATCCGAAAAAGAACACATTAAAAAAAGCTTCGATCTGCAACTTTATGATCGGCGCCGGGCTGGTGGCTGCAGGCATTATTTTTCCTTCCAAATCCTGTGCGGTATTGGGCGGTATCGGCATACTCAGCAGTATTGTACTGCGAAGGGAACAAAACAAAGCATAGAAAAACACAACGGGAAGTACCCTCAAATTGGGGCGCTTCCCGCTATTTTACAGCGTCATAATGCGACCACATACGGACAACCTTTATTGTCCCTTTTAACAGCTTATTATCTTTCCAAAAATCCCAAGAACTTTCCCCACTCCGCATAACCCTTTAAATCCCCATAGCGGTACTCGGACTGCATAATATCTCTTACGATTTTTACCCAGTCTGTTTTTTCTGAAAAGCTCCAATTGCCAGCGCTTTTCTGCTCCGCATTTTTTACAGCTTTTGCAACTGCGGCTTTCAACACCGTGTCCTCAAAGCTGCCTTTTCCGCTTTCTTTCAAATGGGCCGTATACGCATACATTTCAGCCGTATCACAATTTTTCGGATCAACCTTTGAAACGTCCACCGTCTGCTCCGTCACATTCCCCGACCGATCCCATGTCCTAACCTTATACACAGGATTTTCCGCATTAAAATCTTGGGGTCTATAGACAGACATGGACGAGCCGCTTACTATATCCGCCCATGAACTGACCACAATTTCCCCTGTGCCCTCCTCTGCGCCATGCAGCGTAGCTGTGTGTGCCGCTTCTGCCGCCTGTTTGGCATAACTCCTTCCTGCCGCATCTTTTTCCGTCCTTCTTGCCTCATACCCTGCTGCCAGATAATGATTCCCTATTCCATTAACATTCATTTTTCACACCCTCCCCATTCTTTGTGATTTCTAAAACATATTGATACGAAAACTCGATCCCCCTGCAAGTAAGGTTTTCACACATATGCGGCGGATCATCTTCCGAAAAACCTGTAGGCCGTAATTCAAAGCATCTTAATGAACCAAACGCTTTATCAAAAGCTGCCGCAAACTGATAACAGGCAGATACAATTTCCTCTTCTGCTTTTCCCAGCATATGAAGATAAATTCCCATGAACATAAGCGTCCCTTCGACTAAACCGCACTGGGCCCGGTAACCGCCGGCTCCATGCAGTCCAACCGCAGACCAGATCGTTTGCGGCTCAACCGTGATTTCAAACAATTCGCTCAAACAAATGATTGCTGTTCTTGCGCAATTGATATCCTCATTCCAGTACAATTCGTGTACCCGGTTCTTTATCCATTCTTTCATAATATGCCTCCTGCTGACCTACAAACCTACCACGCCTTGATTCTCCGCTATCAGTAATACGAATCAGCTTTTAAAAAAGTTTCATCCAATTTGCCGCCCCGTTTTGCAGCGTCATCTGTGTGATCGCTTTGACGAAATCATTTTGCAGCATCTGTATGTCCGCGCTGTCCCGAGCTGATGATTTCTTTGTATTCATCCCCCCGCTGACCACCATATAATTTTTCACATTGCCCTCTTCGTCAAGCTGTATGCAGTAGCTTTTCGTCATCTGATACAATACCGGATCTTCGCCGTAAGAATCTGCAAGCGCATTATCCATTTTGTCATAATCTATTTTCCAGTTCTGCACCTTTTCGGCAATCTCCCGCGCAAACTCCGGGTCTGCGTTCATCTTCTCCTGTAGGCTCTCCGGCACGATCGCCACCATTTTTCCACGTCCGATTTTTTTGAGTTCGCCTTGGATATAGGACTCTTTCCCCGTCGCTTCTTTCGCTCTCGGTTTCCAATTGTTCAGGCAGTCCGCCTCTGTGTCCTCCTGAAAATAACGCCATGCGGGAAAATCTTTTCTCTGCCAAATCTGATCGTCTACCTCGCAATCTCCGGCCTTTATGCTCACATCGTTTTCTGGAAATGCCGCAGCAAACGCATTCTTGGACGATTTTCGGTTTGTCCCCCTGACTGCCGAAAAGATTTCGGGAAAAGACTGGCTGATTTCCCGACCTGTTATGGTATTGATGCTGTCCTGTAACGCGATGCTGCTCAGTGTCCCTAACGGTTGTATCACCATTTTTTTAAATCCTCCGTCGTAATAATGTCGCTGTGTATCCGCCGTCTTCGTTCTTCCACCGCTTCCAAACTGCGTTCTATACTTGCTTTGCGCTGTGCTGCTTCTTTTTCCCGTTTTTCCTTATTGATGGCGTTTACCTGCGCCACCCGTTCCGGGGAATCGGCGCAGCCGCCGATATAAGTAACGTTTCCGTCCTCATGAACGACCACACCGCATGGCTGATAATCAAGCCCACGCGCCGCAAAGGACGCCTTTAATCTCGGCGTAGCCTCAAAAAAATCATCGATCTTCCCCTCGTAGTAAGCCGCCTTTTGCGGATCGTTCGCCATCTGCTCCACAATATTCGGAGCGATTACCACATCTCTTCCGCTCATGGTCTTTGCCACTTTGTCAAGACTTTTCTCATCTCTTCCGATGCTTTCATACCTTACATTTCCATACTTTTGCTTCAGGTAGTCCTTGTATGCTTCCATCCGTGACGCCGAGCCGTTCACTGCGGTCTGCTTTACGGTGTCCGCAAAACTGGTTTTCCCTGTGGCATTATTTTTCTGCGACTTATTCGCATACTGATATGCCGAAAATGCTATATTTCCAATATCCATTTTCGTCCCTCCATACTATAACTTTTTGCAATATTGTCATTGATTCCTCTGTCATTCAGAATCAAACTGCCCTCTTATGCTAAGTCCGGGCATAGCGCCGCTTTTAGTAAATAGCTCCCGGCATACCGCCGCCGTATGCACCGATCGCACTCTCATAAGCCATTGCCGCCGCCGATACCTGTGACCGACTGATGAAACGGTAGTTTACAGCCGTATCAAGACCGCTCTTTTTCAAAGCCGCTTCCATAAGCTGTTTATGATATTGCAGCTCTGTCCGTTCTCTGCGCTCCGCCGCTGCTTCCTCGGCAAGCTCCTGATACCGCTCCCGTCTTGCCCGTTTTTCCGCCTGTTCTGCCCTCACCTGTGCTTCAATCTTCGCCCGCACTTCCGGTTTCAGGTCTCCGGTAAGATATTTGTACACCACGCCTTTCTCATCAATACCTACTGCATAAGAAGATACCTCGAACCCATTCATTGACGCTATTGCCTGATGTTTGGGAAAATCAGCAAGCGCTTTTTGAATTTTCTGTTCATAATAGGCTGCCTTCTCCGGGTCGTTTGCCATCTTTTCTAAAATATTGGGAGCGATTGCAACATTATTATACCCCGCTATGCTTGCGCCGAAATTGTCAATACTCCTTTGGTCGTTACCGATATTTTTCACCATCACGTTTGCGCCATACCGCTGTTTCAGGTACTCCACATACTGTTCCTCCCGCGATGCGCAACTATTTTCTGCGGTCTGCTTTACGGTGTCCGCAAAACCGATTTTCCCTGCCGCATTATTTTTCTGCGCCTTATTCGCATACTGATATGCCGCCAATAATTCGTTTACTCCTAACATACTCATACCCGTTTCCTCCCTCCTGCCAATCAACTTTCCACCATAACCGACAGCGTAAATATATTTCCTTCCACAATACAATCCATATCGCCGCCATATTTTACCGCACATTTTCTGATATTCTTTAACCCGATCCCATGCGCCTCCTTGTCCTCTTTCGTTGATAGGGGAAGACCGCCGTCCCCACGGGATAACGCCATACCGTCAAAACTGTTTTCGATCTCTATAAAATACATATTTTTCGCCACAAAAGACCGGATTATGATATAAGCTTCCGCCTCCGGGCATTTTTCCCGCATCCGCACACTGGCTTCGATCGCGTTATCCAACCCGTTGTTCAATATAATCCCCATATCATAAGCCTCGATCGCAACAGCGTCCGGCAGCATAAAACCGCTGGCATCCAGCCGAATCCCTTTCACCTGCTTTGCCGCATAACGGAATTTATTCTCAATCACCGCATCGCTGACGGCATTTCCCGTATGCGCCCTGCTGTCAAGCTGCTCCACCGACTGGTACATTCCCTCAAAATACTGTCGGATTTCATCCTCTTCTCCGCCATCCCTTTTTCGGATCAGGTTCTGCAAAACCGCCATTTGATTTTTCATATCATGCTTGACCGCGCGAATCCCGTCATACAAATGCTCCATTTCCACGATAGAACTCTGCATCTGCGCAATCTGATTTTCCAAAACCATTTTTTCCGCCTGCTCTTCCTGTAAAGCTTTCATGTCCTGATAAATTTGAAAACTGTATACGCTCGCCCCCAGAAGCACCAATGCGATCATAGGAATAATCAGGTATAATGCCGGATATCTTTCATACAGCAACACGGGTACGCCGTCCGTAATCGTAATCAAAAGCAGGCGCACAAGAACCGAAACCAAAATTCCCGCTATGGCTGGAAGCAGATAAAAAACCACCTCTCTGCCCATCCGCCCCTTTTCCCTATCGCGACAGTTCTTTTCGATATTTCGAGTAGAAGCAAACAGCAACGCGCACTTTACAGTCCCCATAACCGCTAAGGATAAACAGGACATCACATTCACCGCCGTAAGGAAAGAACCCACCGAGACAGCGCTATCGCCCATTCCCTCCGCCAGAAGGTCGATCAGGCTTTTTCCCAGATACAAAAAACTATATCCAGCCAGAAATGACAGCTCATGCAGAGAAATAAACTGCACGGTAAGAAATACCTTCGTAATCAGATTCCCCTCATACCAGCACACACAAAACGTAAACAAAAGCGCCGTATCAAAGAGCAGTCTCGCAACCAGCACTGCACTGTCCATTTGCCAAAACAGTTTCCCTCCGGCTAACCTAATCAGAACCCACACGATACCGACTGCCCACCGCGCGCCTTTTACCCTGCTAAGCTTAGGCTCCGAAAATCTGCCGCAAAAGAACTGGATACAGTACCCTGCAAACAATGTCGGCAAAATACTGGCCACTTCCACAAACCATTCAATCATTGCCGTTCACCCCGTTTCTCAGATACCGCATATAAGCTTTCACAAACTCTCCATATTTTTCTTTCGCAAGATAGACGTCCGCACCGTTATTCAAGGTAATGCTTTTGTTATCATACTCCGCCACAAACGCCATATTTACCAGATATCCCCTATGACAGCGGTAAAATTCAGCCCCTAGCTGCCCTTCCATCTCATTCATGGAAACATAGGCCTCTATGTTCTCCCCTGCGGTATGAATCTCTACTTTCTTTCCTCTGCTCTCGATATAGAGAATGCTGTCTTGTTCTAGCGTAAAGCTCCGATTCCTCGTCTTGATAAATACGGTCTTTCGCCGTTTCCGTTTCCTCTTTTCCAGCTCCTTCTGCGCCCTGTCAAGCACTTCCCGGAATTTATCCTCCGCAACGGGCTTTACCAGATAGTGGAACGCCGCCACGTCAAAGGCCTGAAAAACATATTCCCGGATACCCGTTATAAAAATCAGCAGGGTATCTTCCTCTCCCTTTAAGTCACTTTGCTCCCGAAGCTTTCTCGCCGTCTCAATGCCGTCCGCCCCCTCCATCTGAATATCCAGAAATACGATGTCGAACTGTTTCCCTGCGGCAAGCAGCGCATCCCCTGTCCCGTAAAGTTCGATACATGCGCCCCGTATTTCTCTTTCCAGCAAATTTTTGATCTGTTCGCGAATGACTTTTTCATCGTCACATATGGCTATGTTCAATCTTATCACCTGCAATTCTTTTCTATTATATCGACAGAATGGCTGCGCTGTCAGCATTATGGGAACGAAACCGTATCGGAAAGGGAACGAAATCTTTTATCTGCCTATCTCAATCACGCGCTGCGCCCACTCCCTGTAAAACGCCTCCTCATGCGACACAAGCAAAACAGCGCCGGAAAACTCCATCAAAGCCGTTTTTAGAGCATCCTTTGCCTGCCTGTCCAAATGGTTTGTGGGCTCATCCAATATCAGGAAATTACTCGGTTTCAATGTAAGCAGGCAAATTTTCACTTTCGCCTGCTCGCCGCCGCTTAATGTTCCAATCGGCTGCATAGCCTGTTCACTGGAAATACCGCACTGCGCAAGGGCTTTTCGCACTTCTTTCATTACCATATCCGGATAATTGTCGGAAATGATCTGTATGGGAGTCTTTGTCGTATCTTCCCAAATGAAATCCTGTTCAAAATACCCTATTCTGACCTGATCTGAAAATTTGAATTGCCCATCTAAAGATGGAATCCGTCCTACCAGCGTTTTTAATAACGTGGATTTACCAATCCCGTTAAATCCTGTCACTACAACCTTTTGTCCACCCTTTATGACAAAATTGATATCGGATAATACCGGATAGTAATAGCCTGCCGACAAGTGCTTTACGAAAAGCTGCTCCATATTCGTAAACGGCACCGTCGAAAAATGAAAGCAGGGCGTTATCTCTTTTTTATCCAATGCCTCCATTTTTTCCATCGACTCCAATTGCTTTCGACGGCCTTTGGCCATCTTGGACTTTCTTCCCGCAATATTTTTACGGATAAATTCTTCTGTCTTCTTGATCTCTTTTTGTTGCGCTGAATACTGTCTCACATAATCTTCCCGCAAATGTGTTTTCTTTTTCAGAAATTCAGAATACGTCCCGTAATATTTCGTAATCGTGCCATTATCAATATCACAAATCCGGTTTGCAATTTTCTCCAAAAAGGCAAGATCATGCGATATTACCATAAATACCTTATCCAAACCGGACAGGTACGCAGAAAGCCATGAAATATGCTCCTTATCTAAAAAATTAGTCGGCTCATCAAGAAGAAGCACATCCGGCTTTTCCATCAGTAATTTTGCCAGTATCACTTTTGCCCTCTGACCGCCGCTCATGTTACCAATTGGTCTGTCAAGTCCTATTGCTGACAGGCCTAGCCCGCACACCACCTGTTCGATCTGTGTATCGATGGAATAAAAGTCCTGCGTTTCCAGCCGCTCCTGATACTCTGCCGCAAGCGCAAGAAACTCCTGATGCCCCGCAGCCGCCTTTTCATAAGCCTTTGTCATTTGTCTTTCCATCTGATACAAATCCGAGAAAGCGGACTGCAAAAAAGACTGCATCGTCATGCTCTTTTCTAGCTTGGCATACTGATCAAGATATCCGACCGATACTTTCGGCTGCCAGACCACACGTCCGACATCCGGCACAAGCTGTCCTGTACAAATTCTAATCAATGTACTCTTTCCGGTTCCATTTTGTCCAACAACTCCGACATGTTCCCCTTTATTCAAGCAAAACGCCGCATCCCTATATAGCGTCTTATCTCCAAAACTGTGTGTCAACCCTTCGATCTCTAGCAAACTCATGTGAAAACCTCCTAATAGAAAAAAGACTACAGACAAAACATTGTCCATAGCCTTTCACACACATGATTTGCACACGGAAAATAAGCAATAAGCATACTGCCATCCAGCAGCCTATTGCCTTATTTTCCGATGAAATCCAAAAGCGTTATTGATACGCCATACTCTGCACAATGTTTCATCGGAATGGATTGTACAGAGTTCTGTTTTCTCTTAAGAAGATCTGTCAAATAAATGCTCATATCTGTTCTCCTAAATAGAAACTTTCTCTATGGCAGATATCATAATACACAAATAATTGTCTGTCAACCGTCTGCGATCCCGCCCCGCAAGCATCCCTTTCTCAATCCCCTTTGCCGACATCCACCCAGCCCACGCAGCCGGAGTATTTTTCCAGCTCCGGTATCGTCAATTCGATTGCACTGTTAGAGCTGCCGCAGGCGGGAAATACCGTCTCAAAACGTTTCAACGACACGTCCAGATACACCTTCACGCCCTCGTTTACCGCAAACGGGCAGACGCCGCCCACGGCATGTCCCACAAGCGTCTCCGCCTCCTGCGGCGTAAGCATCTTTGCTTTTGTGTGAAACTGCTCTTTGTACTTGTGATTGTCTATCTTCACATCCCCTGCCGCCACCACTAACAGAGCGCTTCCATCCACCATGAATGACAGCGTTTTCGCTATTCTTGCCGGCTCGCAGGAAAGGGCTGCCGCCGCCAGTTCCACCGTAGCGCTGGACACGTCAAACTCCTGAATCTTTTCTTCTATCCCGTACTGCTTAAAATATGTTCTTACTCTCTCAATCGCCATGATAATCTCCTCCTTGTGAAAAACATTATAGCACAAAAAAATTAAGAAAAGATATCTTATCCAAGCCGCTTCAATTCTCTACGGTAAACCGCCATCTCCTCCTCGCTCACCGTATCAATGATATACTGCAATTCGCTAACCAAAGCCTCCCGTTCCTTTGGCAGATACGCCGTCACCGGGTAAAAATTGGAAGCGGAATTAGCAAACAGATGCGTCCGTATCTGCAAATTTTGAATAAACGTCTGCAATTCCCGCAGCCGCTCCTTCTCCCCTGCGGGCGTAAACGTCCCTTCCTGCGCCATACGGTACAGCTCCGTACCGGGAAACAGCGTCAGAGAATCCACGGAGATAAAATAGGGATTTAACTGGCTGAACAGTTTCGCGCTGTTCACTGCATTCCGGTATCCTCCGCCGTTCCCCGCAAGCCCGGTCATGTAGACAAAATAATATTCGATTCCCGCCTCGTCGAGCTTCCGGCACTGCGCCAGAATATCAGCCGCCGTGTATCCTTTGCCCGCTAAGGCAAGCGTCTCGTCGTCCCCGCTCTCCGTCCCGATGCTTAGTCCGTTTATTCCCATAGCCCGCAATTTCTTAAGCTGCCACACTTCTTTGTCCCGAATGTCCCGAATACTTGCAAACATAGCCATCGTCTGGCATTTAATCAAATAATCACGTACCGTCAGCGCGCGCAGTTTCAGGTTCTCATAACTCATGGCAAAGGGATTCGCGCCCGTCCAAAAAATGCGTCTTGCATAGGGCTGGTAACGTTTGATCTCCTCTAAGTCTTCCTCAAATTCCTCCATCGGAGACATGCGGAAACGCTCGTTCTTATAAAGATTGCAAAAGCGGCATTTATGATAAGTACAGCCGGATGCTGCCTGTATAATCACGGAGTGGGCCTCGTAGGGCGGCCTCCACGTTCTTCCCGTAAAATGCAAGCAAACTCACCTCCTCGCTTTTCTTTCTATAAATTTTGCAGACGGCACACCGCTTCTCCCTATAAATGAGGCAGGTTTTCACGGTATTTGCGCAAATCTTCTTCCTGCACAGTTTCTATAATTCTGTCAAGTGCCGCGACAAGAGCCTCTTTCTCCTTCGGCAAAGCGCCATGAAATTGGAAGGCATTGGAAGCTCCCATAGCGGCAAAGGTTGTGGGGATTTCCAAAGATTGAACCAATGTGCGCACTTCCCTGTACTTTTCCAGTTCGCTTTCCTCCTGCCAGTTTCCCCGCTGTATTTCCTCATACAGTTTTGAATCTGGATAGATGGTCAGCATATTTGCCCCGACCAAAGTCGGATGAAGTTTATTACATACAGAGGCCGTGACCTTTGCTCCATCCTCTCCGCGCCCTGCGCCGGAGATACCCGTCAGATAGAAAAAGCTGTAACGGATGCCAGCCTGATCCAACCGCCCGCACTGCTCCAAAATATCTTCCGAACGATACCCCTTATCCATAAAACAAAGCGCCTCATCGTCCGCCGTTTCCATGCCGATTGTCAGTCCATCATAGCCCGCTCCATGCAGAGCCGCCAATTCCTCATCCGATTTCAGACTAATATCCGTCACCCGCGAAAACCCGCCTATGGTTTCCGTTTCCGGGAAATATCTGTGTATCAGCTCTGCAATCTCCATTAACTTTTCGTACTGCAGTACGAACGGATTAGCCCCGGTCAAAAAAACACGTGATACCTTCCAACTCCCAAAGCGGCGGTACCTCTTTTGCGCCTCCTTCAAATCCGCCTCGATATCTTCTATCGGCGACATTCTGAATGGAAAGGGTAACTCTGCGTAAAGCGTGCAGAATTTACATCTATGGTGGGTACAGCCAGCGGTGACTTCCAACAACAGGGACGACGCCTCGTAGGGCGGCCTCCATATAGTTCCAGTGTAATGCAACTTTCATCCCTCCTTGCTTCCTTACAAAGCGGATATCCTCTTATGCACCCAGATTATCCTGAAGGCCGGCCGAAAACAAGTACGGTCTTTTTTTAGTGATAGTACCTTTTTTCATACTTGTCTTTTCCGCCTCGCCGGAATATACTCATTGTGAAAAGAAAAACGGGCGTTTCCAAAACGCCCGCAGCAACCAATATGAGGTGAAACGAATTGGCCGAAAATAAATTCAGCAACGAAGAAACCACCGCCCGCTGTGTCCCCATGGCCAAATTACAGTCTGTGATCGGCGGAAAATGGAAGATTTTGATTTTATGGTATGTGTCCTTTTATCAGGTACAGCGGTTCGGCGAACTGCTGCGCCGCCTTGACGGCATCACACAGTCCACCCTCACCAAACAGCTCAGGGAACTGGAAAGCGACGGCTTCCTTCACCGGGAGATTTATAAGGAAATCCCGCCGAAGGTGGAATATTCCCTGACAAAACTCGGTGAAAGCTTCATTCCCGTCCTGCAAACTATGATGGCGTGGAGCGAGGCCAATCTCTGCCTTGACTGGAAAAATCCGTATGAAAAAGAGTAACTTCGCCGCAGTACCAGTATCATATTTTTCCTGAAAGACGATATCCCCTGCCCGCAGCAAAAAAATATTCTTCCCCTAAAAATAAAAATATGATATAATACCGTCGGTTTAAGGAATATTGGATGATGAATAAGAAAACACACAAGATAATCGGTATCTTCTTAATAATTTCACTGCTCTTCGCGGAAATGTATATCACTGCACTTCCAGCGGAAGATTCCTTTGCGCGCGATTTATCGGGACAAATGGCCGCAAATTTTGTTTCCATCCAATCCGGCATCAACCAAGACGCAATCTGTACGACTGAATCGCCTGCTGTACATAGTATGGATCTGCAATCACGGGCGTCTTATCAGCAGCGGTATCGGGAAGTCCATGAGTTCCTTTCTTTGCCATACACCAGATTTGGTTCTGTATTACGAGGAAAATCACATATTCATCATACGACAACATATTTATTCTATCGCACGCAAAATGAACGGATCACAGAATATGTGTATCAGTCAGACGGCAAAAAGCGGCTCTAAAACTGTTTTTACGGAAGAAATGTATAACGAAATAACAGTTTTAGAAAGAAGGGAAATATATGTTGGCACAGGTTGTTGCAGTAATCATTTTTATTGCAATGTTTATTTTTATTGTGACCGAAATTGTGGAGAGACACGTTGTTTCGCTTGTTTGTGCACTGTTTACGGTCATTTTTGTTTTTGGTTTAGGAATGCACAGTATGACCGCGGTACTGGAAACACTGAATATCCAAAGCATTTTTACGGCGGAATTCTGGTATTTATCAGGTGATACGGCTGGAAGCAGTACCGGCATCAACTGGGAAACCATTCTGTTTATCTTCGGCATGATGGTTATGGTGGAAGGCATGGCGCGGGTTGGCTTTTTCAGATGGCTCTGTATGCGCATCGCCAAACTGGTCAAGTATCAGGTGATCCCGCTGTTTATCACTTTCATGATTTTATCAACCATACTGGCCATGTTTATCGACAGCATTACCGTGATACTTTTTTTGGCCGCTGTAACGATTGAACTTTCACAGCTTTTGAAATTTAATCCGATCCCCATGATTTTGTCAGAAATTTTCTGCGCAAATCTTGGCGGCTCAGCTACCATGTGCGGCGATCCGCCCAATATTATCATCGGCACCTCGCTAGGGTATTCTTTTACGGACTTTGTGACAAATACCGGTGTGATCGCCGGCATCTGTCTAATTGCGGTACTGATATATTTTTACCTGATATTCCGCAAAGAGCTTATGGCGGATGCGTCAAAAACTGTGGATTACAGCACTCTGCCAAGTCCGGAATCCACAATCACTGATAAAAAAGGGTTTGCGGTGAGTTGTGTTATCTTTTCCGCTGCAATTGTTCTGTTGGTAACCCACGCCCAGACGGGACTTACCGTTTCCACAATCGGCTGTCTTGTCGCGCTTGCAACTCTGGCAACCTCATGGAAATATGCCGTCGTGCTTCTAAAAAAGGTAGACTATAAGACGCTGCTGTTCTTTATCGGCCTGTTTGTCGTGATCGGCGGACTGGAGCAGACCGGAATCCTTGAAATCATGGCCGGATTTATCGGCAAAATCAGCGGTGGCAATGTCATGGTCATGATTGCGATTATCATATGGTTATCGGCAGTCGTCAGCGCCTTTGTCGATAATATCCCGTTTGCCACTACGATGATACCGATCATTAAAAGTCTCTCAGCCGCTTACGGCGTCGATTTGTCCATGCTCTCCTGGACTCTGGCCATGGGGACGGATATCGGCGGAAGCGCCACCCCCATAGGCGCGTCGGCCAACGTCGTCGGCATTGCAACCGCATCTAGGGAGGGGTATGTCATAAAGTGGGGCCTTTATTGTAAAAAAATGATGCCGGCAACCGTGATCGTTGTCCTGATAGCAATGTTTATCATTTATTTTCGGTATTTGTAAAGGGAGGTGAACGATATGGAAAAGCAACTGATTATTTCCGTTGGAAGAGAATATGGCAGCGGCGGCCACGAAATCGCCGAGAAGCTGGCAAAGCACTATGGCATCCAACTGCTTGACCACAATCTTCTTGACGAGATCGCCGCCAAAAAGAACGTGAAAATGGATCATTTAAGAGAATTGGACGAGAAACATAAAAATCCCCTGTCCTCCAGGACCGTACGAGGCTATAGCAGCTCACCGGAGGAAAACCTGTTGTATCTTCAATTTGATTATCTGCGGGATAAGGCGGATTCCGGAGAATCCTTTGTAATCGTAGGGCGGTGCAGCGAAACAATCCTGAAACAGTATGACTGCATGATATCTATCTTTATCCTTGCCGACCGCGATAAGAGAACCGAACGGATCATGCGGCTGTATCATCTGACTGAAAGTCAGGCCGTCAAAAAAATTCGGGAAAAAGACACGAGCCGCAGACGCTACCACAACAGTTTCTGCGTCGGGAAATGGGGTGACTGCCGAAACTACGACGTTTCCTTAAACAGCAGTAAACTGGGAATCGACGGCTCGGTAAAACTGTTGACGGAGTATATTGACAGAAGAAAACAGTAAAAAACTGTCGGATCGTCTCATATTTAAAAGGCAGCCGCTATTCTATCGGAGCAGGGGCTGCCTCTTAACTTAAATTTCTGCGTATCAGCTCATTGCTATTTATAAGAAGACAATTCATACTCAAAAGACGCCCTGTCTGTCTCAAAAGAAAGAAGCGTGCGGTTGTCTTTCCGAAAACGGTATCTTGCCCTGCATGCTGCGCTTTCATGGATCGTCCTCGCCATATCCCCCTGTGTTGGAGCCTTTAACGGCTTTCCAGTTTTCTCCAAAAGTTCCGCCTCCAGTTCCATGCGGCCCTGCAATACTTTCACCTTCCCATCCCCGATTTCAGACGTCTTTGCCCCCAGATAAGTGGCAAACCTATACTCCCTGCCATCCAAGACCACAACTCCGATCAATCCCTGAAAGTGAAAACCAGCTATAGGAATATCAGCCACAGACAGCATGAGCGCCCCTTCTGGGAAACTGCACTGTGTCCAAATGTATTCCTTTGGAAACGACCGCCCCCTGTCTCCTTCCCAATAGCCTTCCGCGCCATCAAAAGAAAAAAGTTCCCCATTGACAGACACGTTTCCCCAAACCCTGTGTTTCATGCTCCATATACTGTGGCGGCATTCCAAAAATGGAACAAGAGAAAACGGTCCCATGATACTGTATCTTAGAGGAAAAAGATCGCCGAATGCAAGCTTTCCCTCTGCTTTCAGTCCCGGCGCGCATACCGCCAGACGTATTCCCCTCTTTCCAAACCGGTTCCAGCCAATAGAGAGACTTCTGCCTCTTTGCCGGAATGCTTCTTTGGGAAAAGGAACCGTCCATGACTGCTCTTCTGTGATGATCTGCACGGAGCAGGTCTTTTTCCTGCCTGTCTGGTGAACCGCCGGTATCACTGCCAGAGTCTGCGTATCGGACTGACATTTGAAATACCATCCATAGAACCATCCCCTTTTTCTTAAACCCATCCCTTCACTCCTCCGCATGCCGATTTTCATTATCTTTCCGTTTTTTACAGTCCGTCTGGGCCGGACCGTCAATCAGGTTTCCTTCCTGATCAAACCGGGAACCGTGGCACGGGCAGTCATAACTTTCCTCCTCCGGATTCCATTCCAGACGGCAGCCCATATGGGGACAGTTGGGAATCATCTTTCCCTTTCTTGACGGCAGGAGGTGCTTAGCCAAACCTTTCACCGTATAGGCGCCATGCACGACCAGCTCTTTTGCCGCCTGCGCCGTAAAATGCCGATCAGGTGAAAAAATATCCGCCTCCAGACAATCCCTCCCTGAAATCAAAGCCGTCAGGATACGCGCGCTCACCATGGAGGAGGACATACCCCATTTTCCAAAACCCGTGGCGATATACCAGTATGGCCTGCGCCTGGAAAATCTGCCAATATAGGGCACCCCGTCAAGCGTCATACAATCCTGTGCCGACCATCGATATGCTTCACGGCATCCGGAATACAATTCCAAAGCTCTGTTTCGCAGCATTCCATATTTGCATCCCACACCTGTCTTGTCCATCGGATTCACCCCTGTCCGATGGCTTCCGCCTCCAAGAAGCAGTAAATTCCCGCAGCTTCGAAAAGAAAGCCCGTCGGAATCTATCCCCAGATACATGCCCTCAGGTCTCTTTGCCCCTTCCAACGCTATTACATAGCTCCGCTCCTGATACATTCTGGCAAAATAATATCCCGGCACATTGATAAAGGGATAATGAGCGGCAAACACAACATGTTCCGCCCTCACTGTCCCTTTGTCCGTCTCCACCCTCCGTTCTTCCACTTTCAACACCTTGGACTGTTCATACACCTCCACTTCCTCCGCCATTTCGGACAAAAATTTCAACGGATGGAATCTTGCCTGACGCGCAAACTCTGTCACGCCTGCTACAGGGAACGGTAGTTCACAGTCTGTCCCAAAAGCTGCCTTAATGCCAAGCGACTCCGCAGCCGCAGCCTCCTGTTTCAGAAGCTCTGTCTCTGTCGGGGAATAAAGGTATGCCGGGCACCTGACGAAATCGCAGTTGATCCCTTTCTCCCGAATCAGCCTTTCATATTCCCCGATCGCCGCCTCGTTTGCAGCGGCGTAATGCGCCGCCATCCGGCTGCCAAATGTCCGAATAAGCCGACTGTAAATCAGGTTATGCTGGGATGTAATCTTCGCTGTGGTATTCTTTGTCTGTCCGCTGCCAATCCTGTCCGCCTCCAGCACCACCGCCCGGATTCCCTCCTGTTTTAAGTAATATGCCGTAAGAATTCCCGCAAGTCCGGCCCCGATCACAACAACCGGCGCTTCCATGTCTCCCGGAAGCGGCTCCCGTTTTCTGATCTCGTTTCCTTTCGTCCAGACAGACTGCATCCTCTTGCCTCCAATGCTTCCCGCCCCGCCTGATCATGCCAAGAAGGGATGGAAATGATTGTGAATAGCATATCCCAAAACACAGTGATTATACAAAAAGGGGTTCACCCAACATTCCGGCGAACCCCACCAAGCCTTTTTATTTTATTCCGACATTTCCGCCTCATAAACATGCGTATAATAATCATTGCTGAGCACCGACTTAGAAAATGTCATTTTATTTCTCACCATACTACATATCTGTTTGACATAGTCTTCCGGAATGACTGCATTTTCATCTATCGGTGTAAACCGATTCTTGGCTGCGCTATATTGTCCTAAGTCTGTCTTCCAATCATAATTTCCAAAGAAAACAAGCGGCAGTGCGTCTGAAAGCACATCCCTTCCCACATAAAGTCTGGAATCCCATTCCACGCCAAAGAGATTGCACAGTGTCGGAAGCATATCTACGGAAGAAACTGGCGCATCGACCATAATCGGCTCGTTCTCTTCAAGCGCCCCGCACCAGATGATCGCACGGCTTCTGTCCCGCTCCTCATAGGTGTTTACCGAATAACCGTATAATTCAGATAAATACGGCATATTTCCCAGAGAAGCGTCCTCATCCAGCCCATAGGGAAAATGATCCGGCGCGATACAAATGACGGTATCATTTGCGATTCCTTTTTCTTCAAGAGTTTCCACAAGATAGGCCAATGCCTTTTCCAGCTCAAGGTTCGCCGCTATATAAGCGCGTACAGGCTCCGTGTAGGAAAGATTCTTCTTCGTACACCATGCTTCTATGGCCTCCTTATTTTCCCTTGCCATGGCATTGTTGCCAAAATCATATACACTGTGGCCGCTCACCGTCATGTAATAAGCATCAAAAGGCTGTTTGTCAATGTACATCGGCAGCGTTTCCTGTATCAACTCCAAATCGCTCGCCGGCCATTTCGGACTGATCAACTCCTCAAGCCCATTTCCTACTCCCATATAGCCCCCGCTGTAGCCCAGCTTTGTATGCGTCTCATGTCGGTCGTAATAGGTGTAGGTGCTGTTATGAAAGGCCATACCGAAATATCCCTTGTCATTTAATAGCGCGCCTATATTGGTATGCGTCCCGCTCTTCGTAATCTCCTTAATCGAGCTTCCGCCAGAAGTTGGAATCAAACCAAACAAAAGCTGATATTCGCCTCCGGTTGTTCCAGCGATTGACTGTTGGTAATAATCATTAAAGTTAATTCCCTTTGTGGAGAGCCTGTAAAGCGTTGGCGTAAGCTCCGGATCAATCAGAAAGCCGGAAAATGCTTCCGCACAAATCAAAATCAGATTTTTCCCCGCAAAAGAGCCAGTGTAAGCATTTTCACTTGACGGTGTGAGCGTAGAAACATAAGCGTCAATATCGGCACAGTCCCCGCCTGCAGCAGCAAGCGCAGCAAAATCAACAGAAGCCACGCTCTGGCCATATACAACTGGTGTTTCCGCTTCCTCCTGCACTGGTTTCGCGCTTTGGGAAGGAATCTCCTCTTGCAGCACGCCTACCGCCTGCGCGTTGGCCGCCTCCTTTGCCTGTACGACGATCTTCCCACCAGATAAAGCCTTCTCCTTGCTGCTTACAAGGAGGCCTTCCGAAGATGTGCTGCCTGTGTTCTGCACGAATTCCGCCTCCGTGTTTTCAAACATATGCGCAGACGTTTTGGAGGAAGCAAGATTCCGGATATCCAGACACAACCCTTCGCCCAGCCCAAACTGCATGACAGCCGACTCAAAATGATATTGATTGGTATAAATGTCCTTATGCAGACCGCAGCCTAGAATAAGGAACAAAGCCGCTCCATAACAAGCCGCTCCTCCGGCCAAATGCGCCAGTGAAAAAGAAACCGCCCGCCTTTTGTGTCTCTGCCAAACGCCCTTTTGGGGGAACTGCCTTACGATCTTTTCTCTTAGTGCAAACCACAAAATGAGCGGCAGTAAAAAAAGCGTAATATGGCTGATTCCATCAAAGCAGAAAATCAACCTCCTGATATCCGCGCCAAATCCGCCCAGCGCGTCTGTTGCGGCATTCAATATGGTATTCACGTCATATGCCACCTTAAACTGCCTGTATACCAGAAATTCCACAATGAAAATGAGGGATAAAAGCCCCAGATAGCATGGTATCAGAATCTGCGCCGCTCTTTTCGGCAGCAGCGAAACAATGCCTGAAACAAGAAACCCCGCACAAAGGGAAAATAACGCCAGAAATACAAAGGAACTTCCGGTGTGCAATGTTTCGACTGACAACTTAAAGACAATTTCCGTGTAAAAACACGAAAGAGTCAAAAAAACAGCCAACCATATAGAACCCTGCGGCAAACATTTTTTCTTCCGCCGTTGCTTCTTTTTCTTTTGTATACTCATAATATTTTATCCTTGCAAGCGACTTAACTTGCACCCTCCTTTTATAGTGCTATTTTATATGCCACTTGCATCATTGTTGCATCATTTTACCATCATTTTTACATAGTTTTTCTTTTTTCGGCGCCAGTTCCTTTTCTGCAAAAATCCAATGTCTTTTGCATTACATCCTTTAGGTTCTCAATATTTTTCAACGTATCCTCACATTCAAGAGAGTGATTGCATCCCTCATATACCGCTATCGGGATATCATTTTCCTTTGCAAGACGGATAACTTCATCCGTACTGCTCCATGGGTCCGCTGTTCCAATAAAAGCACACGCATGAACTGGTGCAAACAGAAAAGTCTGTGCCAGCGGCGTATACAGGATATGCCTTACCCCTCTCAATTCATATTTCTTTGCATAAGATACCGCAATGATGGTGCCAATGCTTTTGGAAACAAAAAGCACGTCCTCATAATCAGACCAGACTATATCCGCCAGTTCCGCTTCTGCCTGAGAAAACAGCGCTTCATACGCTTCCTGCATTTTCTTTTCATTGCCTCGGATATTGCCGCCATGATAGGTGTAATGAATATTTCTGTAGTCCTGATACCCCTGCTCGCAAGCAATTTTCCTGCCATAATATAAAAGAGGTTTATCGCAGTGATATCCTATACCCGGAAAATAAACAGCTATCTTCGCCATAATCGTTCCTTTCCTGTTCCTTATTAAATGTAATCATGATCGATACCGCCGCTGTTCTTCCCGCTTAAGATTCTATCTATTTCCATCTTCAATTCCGGAAGGTCATGCTGTATCGTATCCCAAGCTGCCTGACAGTCCAGATTTGAATACTGATGCGCGAAAACATCCCTGATGCCACACCATTCTTTCCACGGAACACTCTTTTCCTGTGTTCTCAATTCTTCAGATATTACTTTGCACAATTCCCCTATCTGTAAAATACACATACAACAGGCATTTTGAAAAACGGAATTGCTTACAAAAACATTATAATCATTTTCAAACATATCACATGCTTCATTTAACTGCCTACAGTAATCCAAAATCTTTTTAAGAATAATTACATCTTTATTCTTCATACAATAATATCTCCGTTCCGGCTATTTCTTTCCTAAAGTTATCCTCAATGCCTGCTGTCGTGACCAGATCGACCGAAAGATTCAATGCCTCCTCAACCATCTGGCGCATCCCGGAAAGCTGTAGCAGAGACATCGGTTTTCCTTTTTCCACAAGTAAATCTATATCACTTTTCCCGTTTGCAGTACCTTTTGCATAAGAGCCAAACAAATATAATCTTTTTATTCCATAGAAACATGCTATCGGTACAACAGCTTTCTGAATCTCACTGATATCCGGCATACTTACATCCTCCCTATCTCTTCATGGCAACAGACAACTTAGCAATGCAATAAGTTTATAAACTGATCATGAAATCAACAAATTTTCGTATCAATATTTACCCAAAGTCCTACATTTCATCTTTTTATAGAGTATAACAAAAAATCTTCTGTAATAAAAGATAAAAATCTGATTAGAAAAATCCGTATTGAGCGCTGACATGAGGAAAACAGGCGGTTTATAGAAGAATGCTAAAAAGACTTGTTCTGCTCTTCATTCTTTATCCGCGTTTTTTAACAGCAAATCTATCTCTTCCAGACTCATATCCGGCTGTTCCTGTTTTTCCTTGGTATAATCCCCATATCCCATACCATACTTTTCAGCCCACGCTTCCTCAAGCTCTTTTTCAGGATCAAAGTCATCTGGCAGACGCTTCTCCATACTCAGGATTTCTGCAAGCGCGTTTTTTGCCCTTTCTCTATCTGCAGCTTTGTCAACAGACATTTTCTCCCTAAGCTGCTCTATCTGTTCTTCCGATTCCAACCTCAAGCGCTCTAAAATATCATGAACAATCCTTATATCATTAATTAAACTAATGCCAAAACACTTCTTTCCCGCATCCTTCATTGACGCCCCAATATGATATGCATAAGTATCATCTATAACCAAAAATCTATCATGAAATATGCCCGTATATTTAACATTCAGTGTTGGGTATTGCTGATTAAACTTATTTACATCCTTTGCTGACAATCTCGTCCCCAATTCCGTATATACAATGACTTCTACATCCTCTTTTTTCTTGGCTAATATATTTAATGTATTTATATCAACATAATTATCTACCAGCACCAGCCTTTTTTCCGCTCTTGCTACTAAATCTACCAATAAGCTAAATGCGTCATATATCTGTCCATTAAAGAATATCTTTTGTGCGGATTCTTCATGTTCTAATATATAGTGAAAAACTTCATTAAATTTTTCTTCTGTGCTTTTTTGGAATGCAAGCTGTCTGACCTCAATTTCATTTACCCTTTCAAATATCAGTGCATTATTTGCCAGAAATCTGCGCATTTCAACAAATGCACGCATAATCCCGATACTCACTTTTACCGCAGTTTCGCTATGTAATACTGCAGAAAGCATGGAAATTCCCTGCTCTGTAAAAGCATATGGCATATATCTTCGACCGCCTCTGCCAGTTGTTTCACTATCGTTTGAGGTTCCACTCTGGAGCCTCAAAGCTACATACTCTTCCTCTATTAATTGAAAACAAAAATCCTCTGGAAAGCGATTTATGTTTCTCTTCACAGCTTTATTAAGGTTTTTTGTTTCTATCTGATACAACATTGCCAAATCGCTGTCCAAAATAACCTGCTGTCCCCGAATCGTATATATTAAATTTTTGATTGCATTTTCTGATATTTCAGTATCCGGCAATAATTTGTCCTTGGCAAAAATTTTCTCTGTTTTGTTATCTTCCATAAGCGTCTTCTCCCACTTGAAGTTCCAAATTGGAACCTCAAAATATTTGTACTCATTCTTTATCCACACATTTTTTAATAACCTTGAATAAAATTATCCCAAATTACCCGTCCCATAATCAGTACATAATTAAGGAGCTGCCCAATAATCTACAGGCTTCACTTTTCGGAACTCTACATAGACATAAAGGTATTAAAAACAGAAGTCAGAATTTTAGTAAGTTCAATCTGTCCATTGTCATAATAAATTATAATGCGGTTAAACTGTTCCCCAAAATTTTGATGTTCCCTAAGTATTCCTGCAATCGCTTTTGATATTTTCGCCGTTAGCGTAATTACATCTGGAAATTCATCCTTCCTTATTTTGACACAAACATCATGAAAATCCAATTTACGGACAAAATTAAATAATGCATTAAAAAGCTTTTTTCGTGCATGCTGTTTGTATCCTTCGTCACTCTTAGATTTTCCCAACAAAAATAGCGGGGAAATTCCCCGCCGTTCGGTGGACCAGGGTCTTTCGACCAGCCCAATCTGTGATACCACTGACTTATATATATGTTAATAATAACGAAAATATACTATGCTGTCAATGCACTTCTCTTAAAAATCAACGTATTGCTATCAAAACAAATGCGCTTTATTACCAATCCCATGCTTTCTTCACCTCAACAAATTCATCTCCTGCACAAACACCACGCCAAAGTCTTACACCCTCAGATAGCTCCTCTTCTTCGCAATGCAACGATAACTGCCTCGCCAAATATGCACAAGCCCTCCGAATACAAATTCTTTCTTTCATCTCTTTCTCTGAAACAACCTTGTTTTGGTATTCTGTCTGCTCTTCAATTACTATAAGTGTCTTGTCGAGAATCATCTTTAATTCTTTTGGAAAAGCAACTAAATTTTCATATAGTATATTGTGAAGCGTAAGCAATACTGATGTCAACCCCGGTTCTTTTCTCGCCTTTGCTACACCTGCAAGCTCATAAAGTAACTGTTCAGAATATTTCCTATCTATACCTCTCTTTATATATAGATACGCTGCGTTCATTGCATTGACAGTCACGCTTCTTTCTATAGAATACATATTATCTATGATTCGATTTACTACATCAGTGCATTCCGTTTCCGATGAAAATAAGATTTCCAAGCACAGTGTATCCAATCCACTATCTTTCATTCCTGAAATCATTTCTTTCATCAACGTACATATCTTTTCACTATATCCTGACAAATTTGAGCATACCGCAACACAGATACTTGGCACTGTTTTTAAAAACGAATCTTTCCCCCATCCGCCTGTTATCTGACCCGTTTGTTGATATTCTTTCCTTAGTTGATCCCAATATTTTTTTAGCTTTTCCAGTAACTTTTCTGCTTCTGAAAGACTCAAAAGCTCTTTTCCACATCTACGAATTGCTTGTTCCAGTTCTTCAAAATAAAAAGATGCTCTTTTCTCTCTAACCTCCGAAACTGTAGAAATATTCTCTGTGAGAAAATAGTTTTTAATATTTGTTCTTGGATCAACCTCTTTTGGATACGGCAACGTTGTAGATACCCATAAATATTTTTTAGGAAAATCCGGCAGATTCGTCTCTTTTTCAATACGACTCCAAAGCAGCTCCCCAAAAGCAATTTGATATTTTTCTTCCAAAATTTCCAAATCAAATAATGTCTGTAATCTTGGAATTATCATCTTCCACTCGTATTCAGAATGAGTCGCCTTTTCCAAAAGTTTCTCTATTTGTTTTTCACTTACCGTCTGCTTCAAATCCGCCGTTTCCCTTTCGACATCTCCATATATATAAAAATCAAAAACATCAAAAGCGGCAGCATTTCCACGGTCTTCGTTACGTTCAAATATACTGCATTCTAACATCGTCCCCAGCATGTTTAATTTCGTTCTTTCTGACATACAACCCATCAAATCATTTGTAAACTCGTCCATATGACGATTTAAATCAAAACCGGGGATATCGTTCATCTTTTTTAGAAGCATCATCATATCCGGTTGTAAGTATTCCGGGCACCGTGTCAAATATTTGGTCAGCATAGTTGGAACATGTTCTAATATACAGGTATAAATATTGCCATCTCTCCACACATTACATTCCGCTAACTCCTCCAGATTTTTATCTAGAGCGTCTCTCAGAAAAATAATAGCATCATTAATCACGTTCTGACTACATCCCGCCAAAAAGCTTCTATTAATTATGCCTTTCACATTTTTTGAGTTTGCTCCCCGTATCAATATATTAATAGCAAGAAAATCATTGATCTCCATCAATGCCTCAATCCACGGATATTCTGTGTCACTCATAAGTGTAACATGATTGCTCTGTAAAGGCAGTGCAAGCTTATCCAATACCCGATATAACCGATATGCGTCTTCACAAATGTTCCTAGAGCCAATAAGTGTAACACTCTCCCGATTAATCGCAAAAACTTCATCCTGTTTATATTTCTGCACATGCCACATTAACATTTCTGCTCTAATTTGCTCTATCATCAACTGCCAGTCAAAATACTCTCTATTGTTATCCGTCATTTCCAATATATAATTGATTTTTTCCTGATATTCCTCTTGTTCACCTTTCCATACAGTATATCCCTGTAGAACAAGGGACGCCAAACGAAGCATTCCCGTTTTAAGCGAATACAGATAAAATCTTTCTTTTTGATCTTCTTCCCCATCTCCTGCTTCTGAAAGCTTCTGGTCAATACATTTTCCAAGTTCCTGTAGCATATGCAAGGCTGTTTCCACTTCTCCAAGTTCCGCCCAAATACCTGCCGCCTGTAAACGTATTTCATACTGTTCATTCGGAATATCCCATTTATCTAATAACCTTTTCGCCTTTTTAAGCTCCATGTTCATAAAATAGAACTTAATTTTTTCCATCTGCAATTCTGCTGTTCCGTTAAGTCCATATTCTTTATAAAGCTCCAATGCTTTAAATAGCTCCTGCCATTCTTCTCTCCTTCCCTCTTCACGATATTCACGAAGCAGTGCTTGTCCAATATAAAACCAATGCATTATATGTACTTTAATTTCATCCGCCTGTTTATCCTTCATCTGCTCCATTTGTTTTATGAAATCATCAACATTAGCTTGATAACCGTCCCATATTGTACGAATCCGCCTCTGTTCATAAGATTCATACAATTTCATGCCCGTCTCATATCGCCAAACTAATTCATATGCAAACTCCAACAATTCCTCTATAGAGATACCTTCTGCTGGTTGCAGGAATTGATTCTCTTCAAAACTCCATTTCAATTCGTAGCAAATATGATACGGTGGAATATACCAATCAGGATAACTCTCCCTCTCATTTTTCCACAGATTTATGATATACAAAATTTCCTTTTTTCTTTCTTCCCTACCTTTGAATACTCTATGACTGTGATACCGCGAAAGTTTCCATGTAGTCTTTTTCTTTTTAGTATTATTTCCATCTGGTAATAAATACCTCCCCGGCCTGCCGCTATACTCCTGTACCTTTCGGTTCCTTTCTTCCAAACACTGTTCTTCAATCAGATCTCCCATCCTCTTTAAGTCCTGTTCTATCACTTTTACCTGATATGCCGTTTCACTAATTATATTTTGTTGATATATCTCCGGGAAACAGTGCATTATTTCATGTGCAACAACCTCCATAAAATGAGCCTTGCATCTTTTTTTCTGCTCTACTGACAACACGCTTTTTCCAAGTAAATCATCTAACCAAAAATTCAGCTTCTTGCTCCATTCAAAGCTGCTCACATTTTTCATTTCTCTTGCCAGAACTAACATATTTTCCTGACAAAATATAATCTTTCTATTTTCACACTCTTCTGTATCATCTTTTTCGTATTCAGCTACCGCTGTTCCGGCCTCCAAAAAAATATCTTGAAATTTTTCTTTATTACAGACTTTTTTTGTTAAGGCACCCAAGCCATCCCATCCTTTTTCTATTCCATAAGACAACGACGTCGAAACTGCTAAATCCAAAAAATTCATTTCTTTCTCCCTTTTTCGCAACTTGCAAAACCAACTATAATTTTATAGCACCCTAAATTTATAAAAAGAGGAGTCCATCTATTCCAATGAACCCCTCTCAAACTCTCTCTATTCTACTTCTTCTCCGCGATCGCCGCCTGCGCCGCCGCGAGTCTCGCAATTGGCACCCTGAACGGTGAACAGGACACATAGGTCAATCCCACCTTATGACAGAACTCCACGGAGGACGGATCGCCGCCATGCTCGCCGCAGATACCCAGCTTGATATCTGGCCTTGTCGTGCGTCCCTTCTCAGCCGCCATCTGCACCAACTGTCCCACGCCGCTCTGATCCAGTCTTGCGAACGGATCGGACTCGTAAATCTTGTTCTTGTAGTAATCGCCCAAGAACTTACCGGCATCGTCGCGGGAGAAGCCGAAGGTCATCTGAGTCAGGTCGTTTGTGCCAAAGGAGAAAAATTCCGCCTCCTCAGCAATCTCGTTTGCCAGAAGCGCCGCCCGGGGAATCTCAATCATCGTACCGATGTGATACTTGATATCGGAGTTTTTCTCTTTTTTCACCTGCTCTGCAACTTCCACCACCACATCCTTGACGAACTTAAGCTCCTTCTTCTCGCCCACCAGAGGAATCATAATCTCCGGCACAACGTCATAGCCCTTTTCGTTCTTAACCTCAATGGCTGCTTCCATCACGGCTCTGGTCTGCATCCTTGCAATTTCTGGATAAGTTACCGCCAGACGGCATCCCCGGTGTCCCATCATAGGGTTAAACTCGTGGAGGGAATCGCAGATCTCCTGCACCTCCTCGGCCGTCATCATCATCTCTACCGCCAAATCGTCGATATCGCCCTGCTCTGTGGGCACGAACTCATGCAGCGGGGGATCAAGGAAACGGATGGTTACCGGTCTGCCCTCCATCACCTCATACAATGCCTTAAAGTCGCCCTTCTGGAACGGAATGAGCGCATTTAACGCTTTCTCTCTCTGCTCCTGCGTTCTTGCCAGAATCATCTGGCGAATCTTCGGAATCCTGTCGGGATCAAAGAACATATGCTCCGTTCTGCAAAGACCGATCCCCTCCGCGCCGTACTTCACGGCATTTGCCGCGTCGGCGGGAGTATCCGCGTTGGTACGCACCTGCAGTCTGCGGTATTTATCCGCCCACTCCATAATCCGCCCGAAGTTTCCGCTGACGGAAGCCTCCACGGTCTTGATGTCGCCTTTATAAATCTTTCCGGTGGAGCCGTCCAAGGAAATGTAATCGCCCTCATGGAATACTTCTCCGCCCAGCTCAAACACTTTTTCTGTCTCATTAATGGCAATCTCGCCGCAGCCGGATACACACGCCGTACCCATGCCGCGCGCCACAACCGCCGCGTGGGAAGTCATGCCGCCTCTCACGGTCAAAATACCTTCCGCCGCATGCATACCTTCGATATCCTCCGGGGAAGTTTCCAGACGCACCAGCACGACTCTCTCGCCCTTCTCATGAGCTTCCTTCGCCTCGTTTGCAGTGAAGTATACCTTACCTGCCGCCGCACCGGGAGAAGCGGGAAGCGCCTGTCCAACCACCTGTCCCGCTTTCAGCGCGTCGGGATCAAAGGTGGGATGCAGAAGCTGGTCCAGAGACTTCGCCTCAATTCTAAGCACCGCCTCCTCAGGCGTAATCTTTCCTTCATCCACCAAATCGCAGGCTATCTGCAATGCTGCGGGCGCGGTGCGCTTACCGTTTCTGGTCTGTAAGAAGAAAAGCTTGCCCTCCTCAATGGTAAACTCCATATCCTGCATATCGCGGTAGTGGTCTTCAAGACGGTTTGCAATCTCCATAAACTGTTTATAGCATTCGGGAAGATCCTGCTCCAATCTGGTAATCGGCTGAGGTGTACGGATACCTGCCACCACATCCTCGCCCTGCGCATTGATCAGGTACTCGCCGTAAATACCCTTGGCGCCGGTGGATGGATTTCTGGTGAAAGCAACGCCCGTACCGGAAGTGTCTCCCATATTTCCGAATACCATGGCCTGCACATTAACCGCAGTGCCCCAGTCTCCGGGAATATCATTCATACGTCTGTAAACGATGGCTCTCTCATTATCCCATGAACGGAACACGGCCTTCACCGCCTCCATTAACTGTACCTTGGGGTCCTGCGGGAACTCCTCGCCCTTGTTTTCTTTATAAATGTTCTTAAAACGGACAATGATCTCCTTCATATCGTCCGCCGTCAGGTCCGTGTCATACTTCACGCCCTTAGACTCTTTGATCTCATCCAGAATCCTCTCAAAGAAGGACTTTGGAATCTCCATAACCACATCGGAGAACATCTGAATAAATCTGCGGTAGGAATCATACGCAAACCGGGGATTTCCGGTCTTCTTCGCAAAGCCTTCCACGGCCGCGTCCGTCAAACCAAGATTCAAAATGGTATCCATCATACCCGGCATGGAAGCTCTCGCTCCGGAACGCACCGACACCAACAGGGGATTTTCGGTATCGCCAAACTGCTTACCCTGTTTCTTTTCAAGACCTGCAAGCGCCGTAAAAATCTGCTCCTGAATCTCATCCGAGATCTGTCTGCCGTTATTGTAGTAATCCGTGCAGGCTTCCGTCGTCACGGTAAAGCCCTGTGGGATCGGCAGACCCAAGTTGGTCATTTCCGCTAAGTTCGCCCCTTTTCCACCGAGGAGATTGCGCATATCTGCGTTACCTTCCTCAAACAAATACACCCATTTCGCCATATTTCCGCTATCCTCCATTTCCGAATATAATTATGACTCTAAACTAGCATTTATTTTACCATATATTAGGAAATTTAACACCATTTTTTTGAAATTTTCACAAAAAGAAAGACAAATATCCTAAGATATTTGTCGATTTAGAGCATGATTCCCGAATACCGCCGCTTAAGGAAAGCCAAACTAACCCGTCCGCCTCACTTTTGCAGGGAGAAAACTGTCAAAGATGAACACGTCATATTCTCCCTTTCTCTCCTCCAATTCCTGCTGGCTGCGGATCGTCCACGCCGCCGCCGGGTGACGGTAAAGCCGTCTGCAGATCCTTCTGCCCGGTTCCTCACTGAACTTATGATTATACGCAATAAAATCCGGCTTGGTCAAAAAGTTAAACAACAGATGGGTCATGGCAAAATAGAGGACATTCCAATACTCGCCCTCCCTGCGGAAATTGGAGGAAAGCTGGCCTCTCACCACATCCCCATGGTTCCTGCGAAACCACCAAAGCACCATAGGATTAAAGGACTCGATACAGTAAGCGCCCTTATAGGCGCGAAGCATTCTATCAATAACCGCACAGCAGGAAACATCCGCCGTCTCCGCCTTGATTTCCACAATCAAGGGGACGCGGCCATCCACCATCGCCAGCAGATCGGAAAGCTTGGGAATCCGCTCCTTCGACTGGCAGAGCGTATAAGCCTGCAGCTCTTCGTAGGTATGGTTTACGACCTTTCCCTCCACGCCGCAGATTCTTTCCAGTTTAAAATCATGGAAAATAACCGGAACGCCGTCCTTCGTCACCTGAACGTCCAATTCCATGCCAAGTCCGGCCTCCGCTGCCTTTCGGAAAGCCGCCATTGAATTTTCCGGCGCCTCCGACGCGTTATCGTGAAGTCCCCTGTGGGCAAAATATACTTTCTTGAAAAGCGTGGTGTCCGGCCGGTTAAAGATGCGCGGCATAATCGCCAGCATATACAAGATCGCCAGAACAGCGGCACACACCAATGTAATCTTGATCACTGTCAAAATCATTCCATTTTCCCCTGCGTCAGTCAATACAAATCCATTATGTCACTGCTATTGTACAACCGTGCCGTTTGATTTTCAAGTCTCTCGATCCTTAAGATATTATGAAAACTCGCAAACCCGCGCTTTCCTTTTTTCTTTGCGGCTATTACTTTACGGCTGTGCCAGTCTGATCACATCCCCCCGCTTAATCTCCTTATCTGCCGATTGAATGATCTGGCTTTCCTGCGTAACCGCCCCCTCCACCGCCGCAAACTTATCGTTCTTATCGACGACGCTCACATTGATTTCCTCCACATAATACTCCATGCCGAGAATCCCTTCCCGTTCGCCCACCACATACACATAGCTTTTGGTCTGCTCCTCATGAAGCGCCATAAGCGGAATACAGTAAGGCTGCTTCTCACCAGCCTTTGCACAGATCATCGTCCCCGACTGGCCGGGCGTTCCCGTCTCCTCCGGGAGCTGTAAAACCGCGGTGTATGTGCCCGGCGCATTCTCGTTTTCTGCCAGATAATCCACCTTTGCGTTCAGCTCCTTGCGTTCTCCCAGCTTCAACTTCACGTCGTCATCAAGGTTTACATAAGTTTTTTCTTCCTTGGTCAGCGTGACGCTGAACTGGTAAGGCACTTCGTCGTCCGCCATCAGAAAAGAAGCCGTATCGGGAACCCTGCCGCCCGCCTGCACATAGACATCGGTAATCATACCGCTCATAGGCGCCCTGATCTCCCCGCCGTCGTCCAAAACTGTCTTGTAAGCGGAGAGTTTTTCCTGTATGCCTGCCACCTCAGCCCGATACACGGCAAGAGCCGCGTCCTCATCCTCCTCGGACGTCACGTCCTCCACCTTCCGTCCGGCGTCCTTCATGGTGTTCTCCCGATTCCACTTGGCGTCCGCCTCCGCATAGGCCGCCGCCTGCAATTCCAGTTTCAGCCTTTCCTCCTCCTGCTCTCTGGCCTTCCGCTCCGCTTCTATCTCCTCCTCCGTCTTTGTCTCGCCATCCTCCTTCTTCCAGTCGTCCTCGTGGGCCCGGTTCTCAGCCTGTAATTCGTCGAGAGCTTCCTCCGCCTGCGCCACATTTTCGGCAGCTCTGCCCACTAACGTATCCTGATATCTGGCAAGCGCGTCGTAATCCTCCCTCGCCCTTGCCTCCTCCAATTCTTTCTTTTCCTGCGCCAATTCCCTATTATGCAGGATCGCGTCGATCTGTAACTGCGTTTTCTGGCTGGCCAGTTCCTGATCCGCCATAATCTCCTTCATGTCCTCTAAATCTACCGTAAAAAGAAGATCTCCTTCCTCCACCCTGTCGCCGGCCCGCACAGAAACCGTCGTCACGCGCACCCCTCCCAAAACCGTTACCGGCAGCTTGGCCCCGGCCTCCACAATTCCCTCGGCCTCCACCACATGCTCGATATATTTGGAATCCATGCTGCAAGTGTTCACCATCGGCAGTCTGGACGCATAGATACTCTTTGAAATCAGCGTACACAGCCACATAAAGGCCATGAAAACGGCCAGTCCAGTAACGATTCTCTTCTTTCGCCTATCCACGCTCCTGCTCCTCCTCTTTTTATTCTTTGAGTCCCGAATAGATAATTCCCTGCTCCAGATAATCCTGCCCCAGCACAAATACAAACGCCGCTGGAATCAACGTAATAAAGGATGCGCAGAGGGCAAACCCCGCCTGCATCCACGAAATCTCCGGCAGATACAGCGAAAGCGGCCAAAGCGCCTTTTCCTCCAAAAACGCCAAAGGCTGCTCCATCAGATTCCAGTATTCTAAAAACCCTAACACCATGGTAGATAATAATCCGCTTTTCCCAAGCGGCAGTCCTATTTCCAAAAAGATTCTAAGTTCTCCAGCACCGTCAATACGCGCCGCCTCCAAAAGCTGTACCGGAACCTGCCGAAAACCGCCATAACATAAAAAGATCGGGAACGTGGAGAACACGGCGGGCAGGATAATCGCGCTGTGCGTATTGAGCAGCATCAGCCGGTCTAACACCAAATAACTTGACAGCATGGTAACCTGAAAAGGCAGAAGCATCAACACCACATAGAGGGCAAAGAGCGTCTGGCTGCCCCGCACCCGGTAGGCCGCAAACGCCCACGCCGCCGGCACCCCCACCAGAAGCTGTCCTGCCAGAATGCAGCCCACCATTTTGACGGAGTTCCAAAACAACACAAAGAAGGAGGGCGTTAAAAACAATAGTCTTCCGTAATGCTCAAAAGTGGGATAATCGGGTATCAGCTTCCAGCGGATAAAATCCTCTCCTCCGCCAAACACCGGGCCAAGATACTGCCCCAGCTCAATGCTGTCCATCACCGACCCTGTCAAGATCAAAAACACGGGAAAGCAGATCAGAAGCGCCGGAAGCAGAAGAAACGCCGCCGTGATCCCTTTTTTGATTTTTCGTCCCATTCCTCACGCCTCCTGATCCCACAATCTCTGCAATATCATAATCGCCACGAGCAAAACGGCGCACACACAGACCGCGGCGGCCGCCATCTTATCAAACTCCATATTCACAAACCAGTTGTTGAACAAATGCTGCAGCAGATAAATATCCTCCTGCGGATAAGACCCTGCCACCAGATAGGCCTCCCTGTAAATCTTGAAAGAATTCAGGAAGGACAAAATCACAATCGTATAAAAGCTTCCTTTCAGATTCGGCAGGATGATGTGGCGGATGCATTTCCACCGTCCCGCCCCGTCCACTTTCGCCGCTTCTATGTACTCCTTTGGAATGGACAAAATACCGGCCAGCCACAGCACCACGGTATACCCGGTATTTTTCCACAGATAGCTTGCCACCAACACCCAGAAGGAAGCGCCGGTCGCCAGATAATCCACGGTGACTGGCCCCCACAGTCCAGTCGCTTCGCCCAGCCTTGTCAGCGCAAGATTAAAGAATCCCTGCCTGTAAAAAACCATTTTCCAGACTAACACAATGGTGGCCGTTGGCATGGCAAGCGGAAACAGATAGACCGACTTGATCAGCCCCGCATTTTGAAAACCGCTTAAGGGAAAGGCGATCAAAAGCCCCACCAGCACCAACAGAGGAATACACACAAAGGTAAAGCGCAGGGTATTTCCTACCGCCAGCAGAAAGGCCTGATTATGAAAAATGACGTCGTAATTTTTGATTCCCGTAAACTCCCCTGTGACGGCCGTCTGCATGGAACGCTTCATCACATCCAAAAAAGGAAGCAGGACAAACGCCGTCACCCCGGCAAAGCTTGGCAGCAAAAAAAGCAGAAAAGGAAGCGCTTTTTTACTCCGCCATAATAATCGCACTCTTCGCCTGTACCCCATACATCATCTCCTCCAAGCTGCAGATCCCGTCCAAATAAACTTCCGCCTCTTCCCGAAGCGCCTCCTCCAATGCCACATTTTGTATATAAGGCGTGCGCACCATTTTCAGGATATCAAATAACGCTTCCGTTTCCTGCGTCGTCGGCATATACAGCTCCACTACAATAGGCGCTCCATCATCCGAAGAAAACCCATAAGAGCCGTATTGCCCGCCCGGCTCTCTGAGGCTCTCCGGCACATTGCCGCCCAGACTCTCCATATAGAGCTGCAGTCCCTCCTCATTAATCGGAAACCCAATCGGATAAATCATGCTCTGTGCCTCTTTTGATAGGATCATTTGCATAAACTCTCCTGCGAGGTCAGACTTTTGGGAGGCCGTGTTAATGCCCATCAGCGCCATCGGCGTAAACGAATCCTTCGCCCCGCCCGGAAGCGGTTCCAGACAACAGTCCCCCTTTCCTTCCATCTGTTTCACAGACTGCAAGAGGCCGTAGTTATAGCCGTTTAACAGCTCGCCCATGCTGACCTGCACATTGCCGCCCGCAATCTGCACGCCGCCTCCCCCCAGATCGTTGTAGGCCATAGCCTTATCGCTGCTTGCTACATGCTTCTCCACATATCCTTTATACTTCAACAGCACCTGATTGGGAAGCTCCTCCATGCAGGCGTCATAGATGCGCTTCATCTGCTCCATATCATCGGCGATCTGCTCCTCATGAAACGTACCGTCCTCCTTGACCCAATTCGGTGCGGACACGGGGAAGAGCGCGTCAAACAGCATGTCCTTGCTGTACAGCTCCATCAGTTCTTCTCCCGGATGCTCTTCTCTCAGCTTCTCAAACAGCTCCGCCAGCGTGGCAAGATCATGCACACCCGCCATATTACTTTGCGTCGTATAATACATGGGCAGGGTCACCGCCGCCGGTATCATATAAATCCCGCCGTCCTCTGTAAAGCTTTCCTTTATATTTGGTAAAAGTTTTTCTTCCGTTTCTAACTGGGCCAGATAAGGGGACAAGTCCGCAAGCACGCCTTTCTCCTTATAGGAATCTATTGGCAGGCCATCCAACAGCATAAAGTCCGGCCCCTTGCCCGCCATGATCTCCGTATTCAGTTTCTTAATCGCGTCTTCTCTCGTAACGCCCTCTTCCGTTCCCATGCCCACGCGGTATTCCACAAAGACATCGGGATTTGCCTCCTGAAAGCGTATGATGGCCTGTCTGAGTACATCGTTTTCCGTTAAACTGTAGGCGGAAAGCGTCTGGGAAGGAGTCGAGGGCATATTCGGATCGTAAGTAAAGGAAGAAAGCTTTCCCTTTGCAAAAGCCGCTAGGAAACCGTCGTTTGCCGTCCGCGCCATAACAGACACCGGATTGCTGGGATCGCTCATCCCGCAAAGCGCGCCGTTAATCACCTGCTCCATCACCGCACCGCCGATCACATGACGGTGCAGTCCCGCGGCTCCGGCCAGATAGATGCCGCCGTCCTCCGCCGGGAAAATGGTAAAAGTAAAAGAGGTAATGTTGTCGTCTTTCAAGTAATTCTGCTTCACAAAATCCGAGAGCACCTGATCCTCGATCTCCTCCTTTGTGTCCAGATCATACACAAGCACGCCCGCAAATTCACTCTTCACGGCAAGATAATGTTCCCAGACACAGAAAAAATCCGGAGTGACGCTAGTCTTCATCACAAGCCTGCTCTCTCCCGTCTCCCTGTCAATCTCATAAATCCCCTCTTCCCCTGCGGAAAGATAGAGCTTCTCCCCATCCTCCGAAAAACACAGTTTGGAAAGAAATATCGTTTCTTCATTAACCGGGGCAGAAAACCGCTCCGACTCGCCTTCTGGTGAAATCAGACACAGCCAAATTCCATCCCTGCTGGTGGCAGCCTTATAATCCTTACAAAGCATTGCCACACTCCCGTCGGCAGTCCCCTTCATATCCAACACGTAGGCTTCCATCACCAGATCGTACCACCCCGGCAGTATGGATTCCTCCCATGTAACGCCGCCGTCCGAGGACAGATAACGCCCCTCCGCTCCGTTTTCCAGAAGCTCTAACCGCCCGTCCGACAACACTACCAGATCCGTCACCTCTCCGATATCAAGTTTCTGGGAGGATTCCATATACCGGCCCATAGCCACATCGCCGCCGTCCGCATTGCCTGCGCCGTCCGCTGCACCTCCCTGTCCGTTCCCCTCTGTCTGCGCAGGGCTGCCGCATCCCGTTAAGGATGCGGCCATCACGCCTGCTAAAATCGCTGCCAGCCATTTTTTTGATCTGTTCATGTTTCCCTCCATGCCGTATTGCCTACAAACTCTACCATTTTAGGATAGTTTTCGACAACATTCTTGTAAATTCTACTCTGCCGCGTAGATTTCTACCTTTGCCATGATCTTCTGCACCGCCTCGTCCAGCGTCAGATACCCGTCCAAATACTGTCCGCCGACGCTGATCACCGCATCCTCCACCACGGAATCCGCCACATAGGGCGTGCGCACCTTACAGCAGTGATCATACAATGCCTGATACTCCTCCTTAGTGGGCATGTAAATAGCCATATGAAACTCTCTGCCGTCCCCCGTGCTGCCGCCGATCGAGCTGGACACCTCGCCGTAATCCGCATCCATACCGCCGTTTTTCATTACCTGCCACTGGGGAGAAAGCTGCTGCGCCAGCGCGCTCTGGTTTGTCATAAACCCATCGTAAAGAAGACTCTGCACCTCCGTCCCCATGATCACGTCAAAGAACTGCTCCGCCTGCTCCTTATGGGCGGATGAGGCGTTCAGACCTACTAGCACGGAAGGCGCAAAAACATCGCTGCTCATCCCGTCAAAGAACGCAAATTCCATATCCTCAAATCCCTCCGCCCGACTGATAGACATAGCCTGTTGGTAGCCATAAGTATTGAACAGCATACCCGCCGTAAAAAGCTTTTCTCCTCCCAGCAAAAATTCAGAGGCCGAGTTTCCCACATCGCCTAGATGGTGGTAATAATAACTTCTCTCCGCAGCGCTCTCCTTATAATAGGTTTCCTGACGTACATACTGCTCTTTCAGGTCGCTGGAAATTCCCTCGTTGGCAGCACGGTAAATCTGTTCCGTATCGGACAGATACTCCCTTAACAGCGCTTCGTTGAGCTTTCCCGATTCCTCCACAAAAGCCGTAGCCCCCACCGGCAAAAACCAGCGCACGGTCGCTTCCGAGGCAAAGAAATCGCAGATTCCTTCTTCGGGATTTTCTTCCCGCAGTCTCTCCATCGTATCCGCCAAAGACGCGTAATCTGTAACGCCCGCCACATCCGTCTGTCTGCCGCCCACCATGGGAAGGGTGAAAACCACCGGCATCATATAGACGCCGCCGTTTTCCGTGAAAGCGTCCACCATATTGGGAAGCAGGGCCGCCTCTCCTGTCAGCCCGTCTATGTGGGGCTTTAAGTCCGCCAAAATCCCCTTTTCGATATAGGACTTCGCGGGAAGCTCGTCCAAAATGATCACGTCCGGCCCCTTACCCGCCATCAGCTCCGTGTTCAGCTTCTTCACCGCATCCTCTCTGGATTTACCGTCCGTACCACTAAGCGCCACTTCATATTTCACAAAGGTGTCGGGATGCTCCGTC
Organism: uncultured Lachnospiraceae bacterium; assembly: GCA_947243855.1. Taxonomy (GTDB): domain Bacteria; phylum Bacillota; class Clostridia; order Lachnospirales; family Lachnospiraceae; genus UBA3282. The sequence goes on from CAMXIK010000006.1 coordinate 40,429, forward strand.
TGATATTGGGCGATCGCCTGCCGCACAGCATCCCACTCCTCCAGAGAATACACCGTCACCAGATCCTCCGGCACCGTAGGCACATTCGGATCGTAGGTATAGCGGACGAGCTGTCCGCCGGAAAAGAGCACCAGAAATTCATCCTGCGGAAGCGTAATCATGCACCGAAGTCCCATGGCCGGATTGCTGAAACTGGAAAGCGATCCGTCTATGATCTGTTCCATGGCGCTGCCACCGATCACATGGCGGTATACGCCGCCCTTTCCCGCCACATACACGACGTCTTCTTCCCCCGGCGTTACATAAACCGTAAAGGATTCGTCCGCATAGTATTCTCCCAGATAATTTTCTTCCATAAATTTTTGAAGCTCATCGTCGGCCACGGTCTTTTCTTCCTTCATGTCATAGAAGGTAACGCCATCATAGGCCGTCATCAGAATCATTGTATCGCCTTGAAACTGCACCAGATCAGGTAGCTGCTCCACCATCATATAACTGCTCATGGAGCTGTCTTCCAAATTTACCTCATAGAGACAGTTTGCTCCCAAGACCTTCGCAAACACCCTGTTCTCCGGAGAAACCCAAAGATTCTGCACCCAGCCTTCCTTCGCTTCCAGCTCTGTGATCACCTGCGAACTGCCGTCCGGCCTTCCCACAACCAGTCCCGTATGAAATTCGCCCGTGCCGCCGGTGTTGGGGGAAGACAGCACATAAACCGTGCCGTCCTGTCCTGCCCGCATCTGGAAAATATAGTTATCTTTCGTAAAAGCTTCCAGATCGTCGATTCCCGGAATGCCCTTCGTCTCCCAAGTCTCCCCGCCGTCCGTGGAAATGATCTGTCCCGCCTTCTCGTCCAAAACCAAGAGGCTTCCGTCGGAAAGCTGCGTCACGCCAAAGTCCCTCGTCACATAGGCGGAGAGATCCATCTTGGATTCCACATACCGCCCCATGGCTTTTGCTTCGCCGTCCTCCTGTTCGCCGCCTTTCCCATTCTCCGTTTCTGTTCCCGTGTTCGCCGTATCTGTCCCTGCCGTATCGCCCGAAGCCGCGCCCTGCATTCCCGGCGCATTTTTCTGTCCGCTCTCGCTCTTTCCGCAGCCGCCAAAGAGCCCTGCCGTAGTCGCGAGAACAAGCAAAAACGCAAGCATCCGTTTTCTTCTATCGCCATGCCTTTTCATCATACAAACTCCTCCATCTCAATATGATCCGCAAGAAAACTCCCGTCCTCCTGCCAGCTTCCCTTTATGATGACCGTCAATCCTTCCTTTAAATCTGTAAAGGCTCCCTCCCTTGCGGAGATATCCTCTGGATTGACGCCGCCGTTTTTCACAGTTTTATACTCATACGCACAGCTTTCCGCTACATGTACCGTGATCAGATTCTCTTCCTCCTCATAGCCCGGCGCTGCCGATGCCGCAAAACTAGCGCCATCCTCCGACCATATCTCGATCTTGCTGATTACGAAGCTGTCTGCCGAAAGGCTCGTCACGCTTCCTTCTACTTCCACATTTCCCACGGACTGTGCGGCATCCTTCTTTTCCCCATCAGCCGTCCCAGCGTTTTCCTCCGCATTGTCCTCAGAAGTATTCCCGTCATTCTCTGCCGCGTCGTCCTCGGAAGCGTCTTCCCCGTTCTCTGCCGCGTCGTCTCCGGAAGCGTCTTCGCCGTTCTCTGCCGCGTCGTCCTCGGAAGCGTCCCGCTCTTCTCCGATTGCTTCGATTTGCAGTCCTTCTTCCTCCGTCTTGCCGCATCCCGCCGCAGCTGCCAGCAGAAACCCGCAGGCCGCCGACAGAATCATTCCCTTTCTCGCCAGTTTTCTTTTCCTTTGTAAATCAGACATAAGTAGCTCCTTCCTATCATATCAGTCTTTTCTCTAAATAATCTCTAAGAATCTTTTCCTCTTTCCGTATTTAAACATATACTTCTATCATGACCCTCACCGCCACAAACGTTTCCCCTTCAAAATACCCTTCCAGTTCCACGCCCATGCCCTCCTGTAAATCTGAGAGCGCGGCCTCTTTTCTATCAATGCCGGCTCCGCCGCCCTGAATCGTCCAGTGCTCTACTTTAGTGTCCGCCGTAAATTTCACTGGGATTTTTTTTGCGTCCTTCACCTCCAACAGCGTGACCGATCCGTCTTCATCCGTCAAAGTGGTCTGGGCTAACGTCATGCCGTCCTCCTGCGGACTCTGCACTTTTCCGCCGAGATATTCCGTCCCCTCCGATGCGCGCATGCTCTGACCTTCCCCGGATTCGCCCGTTGCCGCTCCATCAGTGTCCTTTCCATCCGCGTTCTCTTCTGCCTTATCCGCATTTTGCTTGGTTTCATCCGCCTCACCGTCGTCTTGTCTGGTCTCTCCAGCCTCGCTGCTGTTCGGCTTTTCGTTATCCTCCTGATCAGTTTTCTTTCCTGTATCCTCCTGCCCTTCATCGATCAGGGATATTTCCCTCTCTTCTGTCTGCGGAACCTCCTGTGCTGTCCCCGCACACCCTGCTGTCATGATTCCTATGAGGAATACAAAGCCAATCTCCGCCACCACTTTTCTGCTTTTCATCCTGCTGTCATCCTTTCCGCGCGGTATCTTTTGTACTGTTTTATGTAACCCGCTTTTTTCCATCTTAACAGCCGTTTCTCTAAATTCTCTCTAAAAAAACGAAAGATTTTCTTATGGCATTTTTAAGAAAAGATTTTAATTTTTTGTCATTTTCCTTGTCTCTGTTCCTATAACTCTGCTATAATAAGCGCAAATAGAAACACATCACAATCTTTCACATAATCTCTTAAGAGGACCTCAAATCAATGACCGCAATATCTCTCGGACACATAAACACTTCCCTGTTAGAAAAAACATTTGGAAAAATACCGACAAGCGAAATTATTGTGACAGACGAGCGCCTTGCGCACATCAGAGAACGACACCAGATCGATTTTAAGCTATTTGAAAAATATGCCGCAGAATGCGTCGAAAACCCAGATTTTATCATAAAGGACAACAAACATCCCAATACTATATTTATGATTAAAAAGCTGCCTGATACCAACTTAAATGTAGTATCAAAATTAGCGTTAGACGCTCATAAAAATGGATTAAAAATTCTGTCATGACATTTTATCGTATCAGGCAGCGCAACCTCGAAAAACTAATTGCAAAAAACGCCTTACTTTACAAAAAAGAGTAAGTAGGCTATAATTTGAATATCATAAGAATAGGATATTTGAAGTAGAGATTGTGCTGCTACGCACCCTTTGGGTCAAAAGAAATGTGGGACGGGGCACACCCACCAAATATCCTTTTCTTGTAAAGATAACTATCGTATCACGATCCTATTACATCAAACTCTAAATCCAGCCACGGTGTCTTTCAGTTCCGCACTCAGCCCCGACAATTCCTCCATCTTGGAGAGCACCGCACGAGAGCTCTCGTTGGAAACGGCAGCCGACTGTTCCATCTTTTGCATAAATTCCGCAATCTCCCCCACTAATCGGGTAATCACCAGCAGGGAGTCACCGATGCCCGCCATGCTGGCGCTCATCTCATGGGAGGAAGCGCCCAGATCGGCGGAAATATTGCTGTAAAATACAGCGTCATTCTCGTACATTCCCGCAAGCTCCGTCATCCCCTGATAATCCTTCATGACCTTCTCATTCATAAAAGTAAGAAGCTTTTCCGCACTTTCAGAAAGAAAGGCCACACTGTGCACCACATCCTCCGTCACTTTACGAATCTGATCTACCGCCTGTCTGGAATGATCGGCAAGCTCCCTGATCTCATCCGCCACCACAGCAAAACCGCGGCCTGCCTCACCGGCCCTGGAAGCCTCGATGGATGCGTTCAAAGCCAACAGATTGGTCTGTGAACTAATGGCAAGGATCTCCTCCGTCAGGGTGTCGATCTCCTTCACCTTCTGGCTCTCCTTTATGGCGGTTCCCAGTTCTTTCATGGTAGTGCCACACAGTTCCACCGCCTCCGCCGTCGATTTCCGTGACGCCTCATGCTGCTTTCCGGCCCGTTCCATAATGTCCCCGGACTGATCTGCCGCTTCCAGCGCTTTTCCGGCCACGGTATCAATCGCTCTGCCAAGCTCCTCTCCCATCAGTTTCATCTGTTCCGCCAGCTCCCTTGCCTCGGCCGTCTGTTTCATGACCCTGCCGGCCGTTTCCGCAATCAGGGAGATATCACCGCTCAGCACCGTCATTTTTTCGGAGGTTTCCTCTGAAATATGATTGATGCTCTCTGCCTCCTCCTTCGTACTAAGGATGATCCCCCTGATCTGCTGTTTGACTTCAACGGTAGCCGTCCTGATCTGTTCCGTCTCATTTTTATACTGAGCGGGAATCCCTTTTTCCTCCACCGGGTTTTCCGAGAAGTCGCCGGAGGCAAACTGCTTGAGCATCTGCACGGGAGCAAGCGTTCTGCCGATCAGACCCGCCATAAATACCGCCACCAGCGCAATGATAATAAGGGCGGTCACCACAGCCACAAGAATCATCGTCACTAACGATCCCCACACATGAGAAGTGGGACAGACTACGCCAAGTTTCCAGTTACTGCCCAAAATCTGCGACGCCGCAAAATAGCAGGCCGTTCCGTCATAGTCCAGCGTCCTGACCACATCCCTGCCATTCCCCTCTATCAGGGACTTTAGGGCTGGCATAATATCCATAACCGCCACCGCCGTCTCCTCGGAAGGTTCATAGTCCTTATTTTTATGGGCCACATACCTGCCGCTGCTGTCCGCCAAAAAGCCGTATACTCCCTCCGCGTAATTGATGCTCCCCGTCAGATCCGTCACCGTCCCCAGCGTCACATCAAGGCCAATCACCGCCGCCAGCTTCCCGTCCACATACACCGGCGATGCAATCGTCGTACACATCTGTCCTGTCAGCACATCCCAGTAAGGATCTGTCACAATGGTTTCTCCCGCCGCATCCGCCTGTTGATACCATCCCCGCTGTACCGGATCGTAGCCCTCCGGAATTTCCGCATCCTTATTGGACTGGATAAACGCGCTGTCCTTCGTGCCGCAGTATAAATTTAGAAGCTCCTGCCTGCCCGCCGCATGGGTATCCACCACCGACTGCAGAAAACCCGTCTCTAGGCTGCCCGTCGCCTCAATACTGCCTGCCGTCCCGTCCGCCAGCATTTTTTCATTCTCTATCCATGTGTTGATTTCCTCCGCATACTTATCCGCATAAAGCTGCAAAATATCCTTTTGCTCCGCCATCATACGCCGTCCCGCGATCATTACAATCCCCAGCGTAGTAAGCAGGATGCTTGCAGCGACAATGCAGATCACGCTGATCGTTAGTTTTCCTTTCATGGTCTTTACCATACTTATGCACCTTCCTTTAGCCAATTTCTCAAAAACCATTTTACGACATTATCTGCAGTTTCGTATGCTTCATGGTATAATCCGCATTTTTTTCGGCATTATTTGCATATAGTTTACATAACTTTATGATTGGATACACAAAAACTCTCCCTGAAAAAAGGAGAGCCTTTTGCTTTTCTGTCATTTTCTTTTATTACCGAAGATGTTTACTGAGCACCTCCATAAACAGCTCAATATCAAGCGGTTTCGCAATATGATCGTTCATACCGCTCTTTAAAGCTGCAGCCTTATCCTCCTCCAGCGCATTCGCCGTCATCGCGATAATCGGCAGCTTCTTCACATCCTCCCTTGGCAGCGAGCGGATCGTCCTCGTCGCCTCGTAACCGTTCATAATCGGCATCTGCACATCCATCAGCACCACATCGTAATAGTTCTCCGGCGATTTCTTGACCATATCCACCGCGTCCGTTCCATCCGGCGCAGATTCCACCTCAAACCCGCTCTCCGTCAGAATCACTTCGGCGATCTCCCGGTTCATCTCTATGTCCTCCACAAGAAGAACACGCTTACCGCTAAAGTCTTCCATCTGCCAGACAGCCTCGTCCGGTTTCCCTCCCATTAGATCCATATTGTTGGCCGCAAGGAGCGCAGACTTCAAATCCGACATAAAGAGCGGCTTTGCGCAGAATGCGGTAACGCCCGCGTCCTTCGCCTCGTCCTCGATATCCGTCCAGTCGTAAGCCGTCAAAATAATAATCGGCGATTCTTCCCCCACCGCGCTGCGAATCTTTCTGGCGGTCTCCACCCCGCTGGTCTCCGGCATCTGCCAGTCAATGATATAGGTATGGTAGGAATCCCCTTCATCGCGGGCGCTTCTGGCACGATACACAGCTTCCTTGCCGGAAGTGGTCCACTCGGCGCGCATACCGATGGTCTTTAGCATCTTGCTCACGCTGTCGCAAACATTGAAATCATCATCCACCACAAGGGCCCTGAGTCCTTCCAGCTCTTTGATCTGCTCCGCGTTCTTCTCCACATCCTGCAGCTTTAAACTTAAGTTTACAACAAAGGTGCTGCCATGCCCCACCTTACTCTCCACGGTAACGGTACCGTTCATCATCTCCACGATATTCTTGGTAATCGCCATGCCAAGACCCGTGCCCTGAATACCGCTTCTCGTGGTCGTTGACTCTCTCTCAAAGGGTTCGAAAATATGCTGCACGAACTCCTCCGACATACCGATGCCGTTATCCTTTATGATAAATTCATAATCACCATACCCATGCTTAAAAGTGGTATGCTGAATAATACGGAAGGTGATCACGCCGCCAGCCGGCGTATACTTCACCGCATTGCTCATGAGATTGATAAATATCTGGTTCAGCTTCAAAGGATCTGCGATCACATCCTCGTTTGTTACCTCGAAGGTGTCGATAAAGAGTTCTAGCTGCTTTGCCTTCACCTGCGGCTGGATGATATTGACCAGATTGTGCATCAATTCTGAAATGTTACACTCCTGCTCGTGAATCTGCATCTTGCCGCTCTCAATACGGCTCATATCCAGAATATCGTTAATCAGGCTGAGCAGATGGTTGCTGGATGCAAGCACCTTTTGCAGACATTCCTTCACCTGATCCCTGCTGTCAATACGGCTTGCCGCAATGGTAGCAAAACCGATAATGGCATTCATCGGCGTGCGGATATCATGGCTCATATTGGAGAGGAACGTGGTCTTCGCCTCATTGGCCTGTCTGGCGTGCATCAACGCATCCTGCAGCGCCTCCGTCTGTTCCTTCTGTTTGATCACCTGTTCCGTGATATCCCTTGATACCACCAATGCGATCACATCGTCTGTCATATCGTCCTTGGTCATGATAAAGGTCTGGCGCATGCACATCTGAGATCCGGCGCTGTCCGTCTTACCCCAGTAATCCACATCGACCTCTACCTCGCCTTTTTCAAAGCAGCGCCTCAGATAATCCACGTTCACCACGCGGCTGTAGTCTTCTATCGATTCCGGAAGGACAAACTGTTTCCAACTCTCAAAGCATTCCGACGCCTTACACGGAGCCTGTAATCCCCCTCTTTCCAGCAGCGAAATCAGCTCCCCTTCCGCGTTCTCACGAACAATATCCTGCTCAATCAGATCCTTGGTCAGGTTGCATTCAAAGGAGCTGAACGCGTTGGAGGTAATGGCAATTCGGTACTGCGTCTCCTTGCGGTTCATCACCGCCATTTCCTCTTTCTGCCTCTGCTCACGCTGCTTCATCTCGGAAATGTCCTGACGCAGATACAGCATTTTAACCGCTCTGCCCTCTTTCCGTTCAATACAGACGACGGTCATCTGCTCCCATGCTTCCTGCCCATCCCGCATCACATGACACTCATAAGTAAACGTATCCTGATCGGCCAGACTTTGAACAATGGAATCGGCTTGCAGCGTCTGTCTGAAATTCTCCTGCTCCTCCTCGCCGATAATTTCCCGGCTGTGACTCTCCACAATATCCTTGTAAGCGCCCTCCCGCAGCGCCTGATTGTCCGAAAGCTTCACGCCGGCGGAGTAGGAATAAACGCCGGTTTCCAGATCCACAGTCAAATAACTGGATGAAAAGAGAGTATTTAACCCCGTCAGCACATAATTGATCTGACGGTTTTCTTTCTCAAGCACCTTGCGCTGTTTCACAGAATTAACGATCACAAAGATGAAATAGACCGCAAACAGGGCGATCAGGGCAATCTCCAGACCAATACCCGCCGCATTAGCCTTGTTTATCATATTCTTAGTGACATTAGGCGGGAACGCCTGCACCAGCACATACTGGCTGCCGGGAATATAAGACACACAGAGATTGTCGGTTCTGCTGCCTTTTTCACAGATAAAAGCGCCCTCACTGCCATTCTCAAATACGGTTCTGGCTTCCTTCGCCGTATTACTGTCGATAAAGCCGTCGCTTTCCAACCGATCCACCAGATTGCCATTGCCATAATCCACCAACTCATCGGAGCTTGCGATTACCACGCCGTTTGGCATACAAAGCCATGTGGTTGCCGGTTCGCCGAAATAAGTGGTACGCAAAATTTCTTTCAGATACTGTTCCGCCACATAGGAACCCCGGATAATACCAAGGATTTCTCCATCCTTTTCCACCGGCGCATAAAACATAATTCTCTTTTCTTCCTCAGCGAGACGCTCATCAAATACGGCTGTAATCCCGCCCTCTCCTTCCATACCGCGTTTATAATACTCACGGTCGGAAGAATCCACTGTCCTGCCGTCCGACAAATACGTAATGCCTTCCGCATCGGTAAACCGGACCGTATCAAAAACAGAAGTTGTCTCAATTCCCTTCAGCGTCTCCGCCGTAATGCCCTCATCTTCCAGATAGGTGTCAAAAAAATAAGCATAGGTAGTGATCACGCTCATTCCATTTGTAAACCGGTCCGATATCTGCTGAGCGGTCTGACGCATGGCGTCCTCCGCATAATTTTTGTTCTGCTCCGCAATCCTCGCCTTATTCTGCACCGTATAGAAATTAAATAGTAAAAACACTATGATCAGCAGCGGAAGTGCGTAAACAACAGAATGAAATACTTTTCTCTTATTCATATTTATACTCATAATCAGTACCCTCTAAAATTTTTTGTATCATTTCCTGCAGCGCTTCTATGTCAACCGGTTTGGAAAAATGCTCGTTCATCCCGGCCCTCAGCGATTTTTGCCGATCCCCCTCCATCGCATCCGAAGAGAGCGCGATAATCGGAATTTTGGAAATCGCTTCGTCTTCCAGCCTGCGGATCGCCCCGGCAGCCTCGTAGCCGTTCATTCCGGGCATTTCAATATCCATCAGCACCAACGCAAATCTGCCGGGTTTCGAAGCTTTCAAAAGCTCATAGGCGCTCACGCCGTCGCAGGCCGTCTCCACCCGATAGCCCAGATTTTTGAGAAGTTCTTTCTCAATCTCTCGATTGATGCCGTTATCCTCCACCAGAAGAATACAGCCCTTATCCTCTCCCACATGGTCATCGACAAAATTCTCCTGTTCCATAAAGGACCCGCACACAGGAAACTTGATGGGCAGCTCTACCGTAAACGTGCTCCCCTCTCCAACCCTGCTCTCCACGCTGACCGTACCGCCCATGGTCTGGGCGTAGCTTTTCACAACTGCCAGTCCCGCACCGGGCATCCCGTTATAGACAGCGCTTCTGTCCTGTCTGGCCGGCTGGAAAATGGCTTCCAGCTGTTCCTCCGGAATGCCGCAGCCCGTATCGGAAATGATAAAGCGATAGAGTCCGCGCCCCTTCGCGTCACTCTTGCTCTCTCTCACCGTCAGGCCAACCTGTCCATCTGCCGGCGTATATTTAATCGCATTGTCAAGCAGCTGGTTTAAAATCTCCCGCAGCCTGATATAATCTACCTCCACTGTGAAATGGGAAAGTCCCGTCTTGTCCAGCTGAAATTGGATATTCTTTGCCTTGATCGGACGCTCCGCGCTCTTCTCCACTTCCCTGAGCAGTTCCCCCAAATGATACTCCCGCTCTGTGAGTTCCGCTCTGGACGGCTCGTTTAGGTTATCCTTTAAAAACTCATTGAAGACTGCCAAAAGCTCCTCGCCGGAACGATTGATCTTTTCGATACACTCCCCGACCTTTCCCGGGTCTCCGACACATCCTTTCAAAAGCTCTGCATAACCGATAATAGCATTTAACGGCGTCCGAATATCATGGGACATATTGGCAAAAAAGGTGTTCCTCGTCAACCGCTCCGTCTCAGCCTGCCGAAGCGCGGATTTTAAAAGAGACTGCCTCTCCACCTGTTCTGTGATATCCCTTGACACAGAAAGGGCTGTCACATCTCCAGTATGCTCGTTTTTCTCCAAAAAGAAGGTGTAGTGGCTCAGCCGTTTTCTGCCGTACATATCTGTCACCCAGCTGTCGTAAACCTGTTCCCGCTCCCCTTCTTCATAACAGCCAATCAGCCGTTCTATGTCAAAAAACCGATGGTACTCGTCCAATTCGCCGGCCTCCGTGAAATCCGCCCAAAATTCCGCAAAATCCGAATATTTTTCAAAGGGCCGGATTCCCATAAAGGTAAAAAGATTTTGCACCTCCCCTTCCGCATTCAGCACGGAAGCCGAGATAAATTCGTCCCTTGTCAGATTGATCTCCACAAAAGAAACCGCGTCATACAAAAGCGCCCGCTTAAAGTAATCCTCCCGCAGATGGGCCCCGTAAAGCGCTTCGTTCACCCGCTCAAGCTCCGCCATCCGTTTCTGAATCCGCTCCGTCGCATCCTCAATAAAAACGTAAAAGAGATCCCCATAAACCTGCGTATGAACAAAATGGCCATAATCCTCCACCCAGCGTACCGTGCCATCCTTACGGATAATCCGGTACTCTACATAGTCAAGATTATCCGTACCGCGTGCAATCTGGGTCTCAATGCTCTCTTCCACCTTATCGATATCGGCCGGATGAACCAGCCCCTTAAACGTATAGCCTGTCAGCTCTTTAAATTCCTCCAGCGTGTCGCAGCCGAAGATCCGCAGCATCGCACGGTTGATATAAATCAGCTCCTCAGCGCCATCCGCATGGTAAATGAAAAAGCCGCCGGGCATTCCCTCCGAAATCTGCTCGATAATGGGCAGTGTCTGTTCATCAAAACTGATTGTAAAATCTTCTTTCTCTCCGTATTGTCTCACTGCCTTTCCTCCCAGATTTGATCATACCATTTTTGAAAAAAAAAGAAAAGACTTTAGAGACTTTTTAAAGAAATCTGTGTTACACTCTTAAAAAGGGAGAAACTGACATGCGGATACTTCTTGCGGAAGATGATGAAAAACTGAATGAGACGCTGGTCTACGGACTGACGCAGGCCGGTTTTATGGTGGACGCCTGCTTTGACGGGGAGGAAGCTCTTTTCTATGGAGAGCAGAATATCTACGACGTGATTCTCCTAGACCGTATGCTGCCCTGTATGCAGGGCACCGACGTGCTTACGGCACTTCGGCAAAAAGGCATTGCAACCCCCATTATCCTGATCACCGCCCTTGGCACCCTCTCCGACAAAGTAACCGGGCTGGATCTGGGTGCGGATGATTATCTGGTAAAACCGTTTGCACAGGAAGAGCTTCTTGCCAGAATCCGCTGTGTTACCAGACGGCCCGGCCGGATTATAGACGAAGCGTCCGTCTCGCTCTCTGATATCTCATGGCTCCCAGCCGAAAACCGGCTGACCGGTCCCAAGGCAAGCTGCACACTCTCCAAACGGGAAGCGGCTCTTCTTGAAACCTTCCTAAAAAGCGGCGGCACGACCCTACCCAGAAGCCTCCTTCTTTTAAAAGTCTGGGGGCCCGAAAGCGACGTGGAAGAGGGAAATCTAGACAATTATATTCACTTTCTGCGCAGACGCTTAAAAACAGTCGGCAGCGTACTTACCATCAAAACTGTCCGCGGCGTGGGATATTCCCTGACGGGACTTTCATAGCGTTCTCTATAACAAGTTAGCCGACGGGAGGAAAATATGTTCCGAAAAGTCCATCTTTATCTGACGGCGCTGTGCGCCGGCATCACCACCGTCATCATCCTTGTGATGTCCCTGCTGTACCTATTTCTGTCTGAAAAAGAGCTGTATGAAACCCAATACCGTTCCTTCCAAAACGATATCAATACCATTGCCACCAGCTTGGAACAACAGTCCGTGATCTCTATGGAATGGCTCTCCAAGATGGAATCCCGCAGCGGTTATACCTTTTATGCGCTGGATAACGACGTCCCTTTTCTCTATAACCGTCTCACCAGCCTTTCCGCTAACCCGGACATGCCGGATCTTCTTTCCTCCTGTCTGGACGCTTACAAAAACAGCTTCGAGTATACCTATATTCAGGAAGAATTAAACAACGGCGGTCTCTACAACACCTGTTTTCACTCAGAATTCCCCTTCAATCCCGCAGGCGGGAAGCACGAGTATTACGCCGGCGTCATTGAATTGGAAAAAAACGCCGCTTCCCTGCAGATCGTGATCCTCTCTCCCCTGCAATTTCTGCAGGAACAAATCATGCGGCAGAGAATCCGTTTTCTTTTGATCGGTGTGACAGCCATCGTTCTTCTGACGCTTTTTTCCTTTTTCTTCACCGGCAGGGTTCTACAGCCAGTCATTGAAAGCCGCCGCCAGCAGACCGCCTTTGTGGCGGCAGCCTCCCATGAGCTGCGCACTCCTTTGGCCGTCATCCTCTCCGCCGCCGAGTGCTGCCGGAACGCTGAAAAAGAAAACCGCATCAGATTTCTGGATACCATCCGGCAGGAGAGCGAATTTATGTCTTCTTTAGTCAACGATATGCTGACTCTGAGCGCTTCCGACAGCCACAGTTTCTCCATGCATCCCTGCCCCGTCGAATTGGACACCCTGCTGATCAATACAAGCGAGGCCTTTGAACCTCTGGCCGCAAAGAAAAAACAGTCTCTTTCCGTCTCCTTGCCGGAAAACGCCCTGCCACCCTGTACGGCTGACGGGGAACGCATCGTGCAGCTCCTCTCCATCCTGCTGCACAACGCCATCAGCTATACGCCGGAGGGCGGTTGCATCGAACTATCCCTTACCCATAAAAAGAACCGCTTTTACCTCTCCGTATCGGACAATGGCCCCGGCATCCCGGCGGAGGACAGGAAAAAGATCTTCGAACGTTTTTACAGGGCGGAAAAATCCCGAAGCGCCAAAGGGCACTTCGGGCTAGGTCTGTCTATCGCTTCTGAAATTGTAAAACTCCACCACGGCTCTATCACTGTCGGGGAGCGGGTTGGCGGAGGGAGTGTGTTTACGGTGGCGCTGCCGTAAAAAACAGAGGCAGCGTCACTGTACTGCCTGTCAGATACAGCATTCTTTCATGTACCGGCCTGCTTCGTCCCTTGTCATTTCATATTTTTCCACACATTTCTCTAAGATAATGTCATCGGAAATGCCTAGTTCCGTACATGTCTGTATCAGGGCTCGTATCCCTTTTTCTATTCCTTTCTCAATGCCTTTTTCTATCCCTTTTTCTATTCCTTCCTCCATCCCTTCCTCAAATGCTTCCTGCTTCATTTCTTCAAACGCTTGACACATATTGTAGCTCTCCTTTCCGTTTTCTAACACTTTGCACTCCTCCGGTATCTTTATGTTCGCCATCACTTCCAGCATACTTCTCGTGTCGCTGTCTATCCTGCTGTACGCTTCCCGGTTTTTCTCCATTACCTCCTGGAGCTTCTCTTTCTCCTTCGCATACCGAACTGTCTCAAAGACCTGCCGCAGGCCAGTCTTGTATTCATCGAAGGTGTCATGCTCGTGGCAGTCATACAAGTTCAGTCTATAGTTTGACACATATTCCTTTAACTCTTCATCAATGTCCAGCAGATCATGCAGGCACCTTGCGCCATCCCATGCGCCGTCTGTTCCAAAATACACGACCAGCGTTATGATCGGTGCAAATTTTTCATCTTTTTTCATACCGGACAGAAATTCATCCTTGTCTTTCAAATCCTGCATTTCTTCATGGATGCGTTTCTTTTGCCTCCACTGTTTCCGGTAGCCGATACTCTCTGAAAGCATATTCCGCAACACCATGCGGTAGTCTATGTAATTTTGATTCTCCACCACAAGAATATGCAGCTTCTTCCCGTTCCAGATACGCGCCTTATCTACGATCATTTTCATGTTTTCTGTTCCAGCCCTTTTACTAAGGGCTACGGTCTGTGAATCCTCCGGCTCCAGTTCTTCTGGCTTTACAATCTGCCTTCCGTGAAACAGCGCACCGTTTATCTGGTCTGCGAATCTTCCGTTATCATCCAGATAATCAAACTGATACTCGTCCTTTTTTCCCATCAGTCTTCCTCCCTTATTTTATTTTTTCATATAAGGGATTCAGGTTCCATGACGTGTCATACAGATGTATCAGAATTTCAGACTCCCAGATATGTTATTTCAACTATAACACAGATGATATGAAATGTAAAGCAACGTTACGATTTTTCTATGTCTGTTCCCATTGCCTCCGAGTCATTAAAACCGTGCGGTTCCTCGCTGTTATAAAATCCAATAACATAGATATACATTGGTAAGATAAATACCAAAAGCAGATGTATCATGCTTTTGCCTGCATCTCTAAGACGCATGACAGCCGACACAACTATAATCAATACCCCAATAATTCCTACACTCACTCTTCCGTTATTTCCAAGCGCCTCCCCTGCTACGGCCAATATAATGATCAAAACCCAGAGTACAGCCATCGTGATCCAGTATGCCTTTTTATCCATTTTTCCCTGCTTAATTTTTTCCATTTTTCAAGAATCTCCCTCTTTTGCTTATTGAATTAATCGGTTTATTTTATCATTTTCCCTTCCCCCGCGGATTCACCCGCGCGCTGGGAATCTTGAAAAACACATAGGACTGCGCCAGTCTCGTGGATGCCTCCGAGAGTACGGCAGGGTTGGCGTCCAGTCCGGCGGGCTCGCCCGTAGCCCGCTCGATCGAATGCTGTTTTAAGAGCGCGCTGCTCACCTCTTTTCTCGCAAATGCGATCTGCTGCTGAAATTCCAATTCGTTCTCGTGTTTATACCACGCTTTCTGCGCCAGATCCAGAAACAGCTTTCGCCGCTTAGCCTTCTTTTCCAAGAGGTTTTTCTCCTGCTGTTTCCTTGCGTAGTCCGCACGTTTCTTGCGCTTGCTGCGGTTACATTCCGGCTTTTTCCTCCATGATGTATCCTGCTCTTTTTTCCACGGTATCTCCCGCTCTGTCCCAATAAATCCGTCCATAAACCCGCTCCTTCGTGATCGTAAGTCAACTGTATTTCTTCTATATATAATAATACGATTCAGAAGAACGAAAAGTTTCAAAACGGCAATATTTGCAGGAAACGGTTATTTTCCTTGAAAATCCCCCTGTTTTATGTATAATGGTAGGAGTAACCCAAAGTCAAAAATACAGAAAAAAACGAGGATTAACATGATACAGGCAAACAACGTAACGTTACGCGTAGGAAAAAAGGCCCTCTTTGAGGACGTAAATATCAAATTCACCGAAGGCAACTGCTACGGCTTGATTGGTGCAAACGGAGCCGGGAAATCCACCTTTCTGAAAATCCTGTCCGGCGTCTTAGAGACCACAAACGGCGATGTGACTCTCACCCCCGGCCAGCGTCTCTCGGTACTGGAACAGGATCACTTCAAATACGACGCCTATCCGGTTATGGATACGGTCATCATGGGCAACGAGCGGCTTTATCAGATCATGAAAGAAAAGGACGCCATTTATGCCAAGGAAGATTTTTCCGATGAGGACGGCATCCGCGCAAGCGAACTGGAAGCGGAATTTGCAGAAATGGACGGCTGGGACGCGGAGACCAACGCCGCCATGCTCTTAAACGGCCTCGGCATCGAAACCGACATGCACTACAGCGAAATGTCCACCTTAAACGGTAACGAAAAAGTCAAGGTGCTCCTCGCCAAAGCCCTTTTTGGCAATCCCGACATCCTGCTTTTGGACGAGCCTACAAACCACCTTGATCTGGACGCCATCGCCTGGCTGGAAGAATTTTTAATTAACTTTGAAAACACAGTGATCGTGGTCTCCCACGACCGCTATTTCCTGAACAAAGTCTGCACCCATATCGCGGATATCGACTATGGGAAAATCCAGCTCTATGCAGGCAACTACGACTTCTGGTATGAATCCAGCCAGTTGATCATCAAGCAGCGCAAGGAAGCGAACAAGAAAAAAGAGGAGCAGATCAAGGAGCTGCAGGAGTTTATCTCCCGCTTCTCCGCTAACGCAAGTAAATCGAAACAGGCGACTTCCAGAAAGCGCGCCTTGGAAAAAATCGAACTGGACGACATCCGCCCCTCCAGCCGGAAGTACCCTTACATCGATTTCCGGCCCGAACGCGAGATCGGCAATGAAGTGCTCACTGTGGAGGGCATCAGCAAAACCGTAAACGGCGAAAAGGTACTCGACAATATTTCCTTTATCGTAGGCCACGACGATAAGATTGCTTTCGTGGGCGGCAACGAGCTGGCAAAAACCACTCTCTTCCAGATTTTGACAGGAGAGATCGAGCCGGACGAGGGCACTTACAAATGGGGCGTTACCACCTCTCAGGCTTATTTCCCGAAGGACAATACGGCGGAGTTCGACAACGACTACACCATCACCGACTGGCTCATGGGCTACTCCCCCGTCAAGGACGTCACCTATGTGCGCGGCTTCCTTGGCCGTATGCTCTTTGCCGGCGAAGACGGCGTAAAGAAGGTAAAGGTGCTCTCCGGCGGCGAGAAAGTACGGTGTCTTCTCTCCAAAATGATGATCAGCGGCGCAAACTGCCTGCTCTTCGACGAGCCGACAAACCATCTGGATATGGAAGCCATTACCGCCTTAAACGAGGGCATGAAGAAATTCAAGGGCGTGGAACTTTTCTCCTGTCACGACCATCAGGTGGTACAGACCACAGCCAACCGCATTATGGAGATCCTTCCCGACGGCAGCCTGATTGATAAGATCACCACCTACGACGAGTATCTGGAAAATGACGAAATGGCGAGAAAGCGTACCGTCTACACAAGCACCGCAAGCGAAGAAGAGGACGACTGAGCATGAGGGCCATCGATCTGCACACGCACACCGCCAAGTCGGACGGCAGCTATACCCCTGTAGAGTTGGTAGACTATGCCGTCGAAAAGAATCTGGCGGCAGTCGCCATCACAGATCACGACAGCATCGCAGGGCTGGACGAAGCCCTCTCCCATGCGGCCGCCTTACAAGAAAAAGGCCTCCCTTCTGTGGAGGTCGTGCCGGGCATTGAATTTTCCACGAAATATGAAAAACAGGACGTGCACATCGTAGGCCTCTATATTGCCTACGACGGCGCCGTCTTTCAAGAGGCGCTCGATCATTTTATAGACTCCCGCGAAGGCCGGAATATCAAAATGTGCAAAAATCTACAGGAGGCAGGTATCGGCATCTCCTACGAAAAATTACAGGAAATGTATCCTGGCGCAGTCATCACAAGGGCGCACTACGCCTCTTTTCTCTGCGAGTACGGCTACGTCAAAAACCGGCAGGACGCTTTCGCCAAATATCTCGGGGACCACACCAAATATTTTGTCCCGCGGGAAAAGGTGACGCCCGCACAGGCCGTAGACCTGATCCTTAAGGCTGGCGGCGTTCCCATCTTAGCCCACCCGCCCCTCTACCACATGGGAAACGAGCGGCTGGACGCACTGGTCTCCTCCCTGAAAGACGAAGGACTTATGGGCATCGAAAGCTTCTACAGCACCTATACGAATCAAGACATACGGGATATGTTACGGCTTGCGGAAAAATACGAACTGCTTTTAAGCGGCGGCTCCGATTTCCACGGGGCTAACAAACCGGGACTGGATCTGGGCTGCGGCTACGGAAAGCTGTTTGTTCCGGAAGAACTGCTTATTAAAATCAAGGAGGCAAAGCAATGAAACTGCTATTCACAGATTTAGACGATACGCTCTTAAATAATCAAAGTCTGGTTTCCTCTGAATCCAAAGCTTTTTTGAATGAATTTCTGGCGGACGGCAACCGCCTGATTCTCTCCTCCGGCAGGCCCCTTGCAAGCGTTCTGGAAGTAAAAGAACAGGCGGGCCTCAACCAGCCCGGTATCTTTGTAAGCAGCTCCAACGGTACGCTGGTCTACGACTGCGACAAACGGCGTATCATCATGAAAAAGTGTCTGCCCCTCTCCTATGTCTCTTATCTGCAGGAGCAGGCGGACGCGCTCTCCCTCCATATTCACACCTATCGCGAGGAGGAAGGGAAGAGCGACGCCATCATTTCCGCCTTAGACAATGAGGAAATCGCATATTACCGCCGAAGAGTGCACCTGCCTCTTATCATCAACGAAAACCTGTGCGCTCCTCTCAAGGAAGGCCCCTGTAAGCTGCTGGCTATAAGTTTACATAACCCCGAAAAATTAGAAGCTTTTCGCAGAAACATCGCGGACTGGGCAAAAGACAAAATCCAAACCATCTATTCCAGCAAACAATATCTGGAACTCTTTGACAAAAGCGCGGGCAAGGGCAGTTCCCTCCTCTTTCTATGCGATTATCTCGGTGTTCCCGTCTCCGATGCCTACGCTGCCGGAGACGCAGACAATGACATCTCCATGCTGGAAGCCGCCGGCTGCGGCATCGCCATGAAAAACGCCACGGACAAAGTGAAAGCCCACGCCAACGTAATCACAGACCTTGACAACGACCAGAATGGGCTTGCAGACATGATGTATAAACTGTTATCGGAACATGCAAAGCATCCTCTGAATTGAGCGCCAGACGCTCAATCGTTTATCCCTCGACGATGAGGTATCTGCCGTCTCCCACGTCAAATACCTCGTCTGCCTCTAAAATTTCTTCCTCGTCGGCGCCCTCCATATCGACGCCCTCCTCCTCAAAAAATTCCCACACCTCTTTCACAGAATTAACCACCACAGCCATACATTCTTCCAAAAAGTTCTCCGCCTCCTCATACGTTTCGGCTACCTTCTCCGGATAAAGCTGCAATTGGTTTTCTAAAAAACACTGCACAACCTTCTCGTCAAACATGGTTCATCCCTCCCCATCTCATTATAGTTTACATAACTTTATACTCCACAGCAAAACCATGACCCTCACACCAGCCCACGCCGCTTCAATTCCTGACAAAGCCGCCCTACCGGCAGGCCCACTACATTGTTATAGTCCCCACAGATTCCTTGAATATACGCCGCACAGAGTCCCTGAATCGCATAGGCTCCCGCCTTATCCAATGGCTCCCCGCTGTCCACATACCTCTGAATCTCCTCGTCGGTCATGGAATACATGGTTACGTCGGTGCACTCGGAAAAAGCAGCGTACATGGGCGCCATATCCTTGTACTTCCACGCAAGCGTCACGCCCGTGTAGACCTGATGGCTGCCGCCCTGCAACTCCTTAAGCATCCGCTTTGCGTCTTCCTTGTCCGCCGGCTTTCCGAGTATCTTTCCCCATGCGCTCACCACCGTATCCGCCCCGATGACGATAAAGTCTTCCTTTCCCTCCGCCGCAAGCCGCCCGCAGACGTCCACCGCTTTCTGGTAGGCTAACTCTTCCACCACCCCGTCGGGTTCCTTTTTCGTGATCTTCTCCTCCACCGTACTCGGCACGACTTTGAAGGAAAGTCCCACCTGCCTGAGCAGTTCTTTTCGTCTGGGCGACGCCGAAGCCAGATATAGTTTCATTTACAAGTCTCCTCTCTCGCAGTGCACAGCCGTTTTGCCAGTTTAAGTCGCAGTGCAGTTCGTAACATTTACCATTTACGTGTGATGTACCTTCGGGATAAAGACCCTCTTGTGCGCCGTCCCGGCCTCTTCTCTCGCCGCCGCCCTTGCCTCTTCGCAAAAGAACAACTGGGCGTTAAACTTTTCCTTCCCCCTTCCGTCTACTTTTGCATAACTGCCGTCCGGCTGCAGCATCTGCGCCTTTACCGTATCTTTCAGCTGATTGTCCAATATCAGCTTTAGTTTTTCCTGCAGCGCCGGTTTTTCAATCGGGAAAAGAATTTCCACCCTCCGTTCCAGATTCCTTGGCATCCAGTCCGCGCTGGCACAGTAGTATTCCGGCTTCCCGTCGTTCTCAAAGTAAAAGATTCTGGCATGTTCCAAGAAATTCCCCACAATGGAACGCACCGTGATATTTTCGCTGATACCCGGAATGCCCACGCGCAGACAGCAGATTCCCCTCACAATCAGGTCAATCTTCACGCCGGCCGCGCTCGCCCCGTAAAGGGCCTCTATCACATCTTTGTCGCACAGCGCGTTCATCTTCGCAATGATTCCAGCGGGCCTTCCCGCCAAAGCATGCTCTTTCTCCCGTTCAATCAAACGCAAGAAGCGATCTTTGAGCCAATGGGGCGCGAGGGAAAGCCGGTTCCAGCTTCTCGGTTCCGAATACCCCGACAGCATATTAAACACTGCCGTCGCATCTTCCCCGATGATCTCGGAGCAGGTGAAATATCCAATGTCGGTATAGAGCTTTGCCGTGGAATCATTGTAATTACCGGTGCCCAGATGCACATACCGACGGATTCCGTTTTCCTCCCTTCTAACAACAAGTGTTATTTTACTGTGCGTCTTAAGGCCTACCAGTCCATAGATCACATGACAGCCCGCTTTCTCCAGTTTCTTCGCCCAGACAATGTTATTTTCCTCATCAAATCTGGCTTTTAGCTCTACCAGCACGGAAACCTGTTTGCCGTTCTCCGCCGCCTGTTCCAAAGCCGCGATAATCGGTGAATTGCCGCTGACACGATAGAGAGTCTGCTTGATGGCAAGCACATCCGGGTCCTTGGCCGCCTGTCTGACAAACCGCACCACCGGCTCAAAGCTTTGGTAAGGATGGTGCATGAGGATATCGCCCTCCCGGATCTTTTCGAACACATTGGCGTCCTCCGGTAATTCAGGCACCGTCTGGGGCGGCAGATACCGATGCTCTTTCAGATGGTCAAACCCTTCCATGCCGTAAAGCTTCATCAAAAAGGTCAGATCCAGAGGCCCCGCTATGGCGAAAACATCCTCCTTTGGCACCCTCAGCTCCTCCCTGATCAATTTCAGAAGCCTATTGTCAATGCCCTCCTCCACTTCCAACCGGATAACCTGTCCCCACTGCCTCTTTTTGAGCTGCTTCTCGATCTCCTGCAAAAGATCCTCCGCTTCCTCCTCCTCAATGGTCAAATCCGCGTTCCGCATAACCCGGAAAGGATGGGTGCAGACAATGTCGTAGTTTAAGAAAAGCTTATGAATGTTTCGCTCGATGATCTCTTCCAGAAGAATCAGCTTTCTTCCCTCGTCCGAAGGGAGCTCTACCAAGCGGTCGAGAACGCTGGGGACCTGCACCATGGCAAACTCCATCTCCCCGTCTCCGTTCTTCTTCGTCATCAGCGCTCCCAGATTCAGGGATTTGTTGCGGATCAGCGGAAAAGGTCTGGAAGAGTCCACCGCCATAGGCGTGAGCACCGGATAAACATTTTCCATAAAGAAACTGTCCGCAAAGACGCTCTCCTCCTTCGTCATGTCCTCATGATGGATAATAATACGAAGGCCGTTTGCCGACAACTGCGGCAGAAGAGAACGGTTGTATGTGTAATATTGTCTTTCCACCAGTTGATGGGTTTCCTCATTCACCGCGGCAAGCTGCTCGGAAGCCGTCATGCCTGCGATGTCCCGCTTTTTATAACCGGCGTCTACCATGTCCATCAAAGACGCCACTCTCACCATAAAAAATTCATCCAGATTTGACGCCGTGATGCTTAAAAATTTCAGCCGTTCAAACAGCGGCATCTGCTTGTCTCTCGCCTCCGAAAGCACCCTTTCATTAAAGAGCAGCCAGCTCAATTCCCTGTTTGTATAATACGTTTCGTCAGAAAATGTACTCTCCTTTGCCATCCCCCTATGGCCTCCTTTTCTGTCATTCCGGATTGTGTCACACACCCCCGCGCTGCCTGATCACCGGCCGCACGCTGTAAACCTCCTCGAAAAAGTCCGATCGTCTGGTAAACAGTCCCTTTTCCAGCGTAATATCCACCGAGTCGTCCAGCGTGATAATTAACTCCCGTTCCTTGAGCGTCGCCTTGACGTCCTTAAACTTTTGCTTGTGGCTGCGGTCCAGTCCGTTGGCAACCTTTAAAATGGCAGTCAGCTTGGCAATCGTCAGATACGCGTCCCTGTCAATGCTGCCGCTGCCCGTCACTTCCCTGTAATTGAAATCGATATGATTGTACTTCACCACATTGGCCACAATCTCCCGCTCCTTATGGGAGAGGCCGATGATCTCCGTAGACATAATGATATTGTAAGAACACTCGCCCAGATTTACCAGACTGATGTATTTCCCGCAGTCATGTAAAAGCGTGGCGATCCGCAAAAGCAGGCCTTCCCGTTTCCCCAGCCCATGCACCTTTTTCATGCTGTCAAAAATGGTCATGGCAATCTTTTCTAACGTCTCTCCCCGGCGCTTACTGCCCATATAGCGCTTACTGATATTCTGCGCGCAGGCGATGATATCCTGTTCAAAATCATGTTCTTCCTTGATGATCTTATGCTTCTGGGCATACTCGTATGCCATGCCGTCGCAGAGCGTCGCCCCCGGCGCCCATATCATTTTGGCGTCCATCATCTTGGCAATGCGGTTCACCAACACTCCCGAAATATACAAAAGCGGCACATTCTCCTCCGGTATATCGAGCGCCTTGGCTGCCTGCTGTGAAGATTTCGAGTGAATCCGTTCCAAAAACCGTTCGACGGCGGACGCCTCCACACTGCTGTCCTCAAGACCCGTCACGCCTTTTCCCACGATGGAGGAGATATAGTCGTCCACCACAATAATATTCTCAATCTGCCGTTCCTTCATATGGAGCTTTTTAAATACCATAATCTGGGAGCTTACCATTTCATCCAAGATCTCCCCGTAATGTCTGGGGCTGACATTCAGCCGCCCAAGCTGGTCTTGAAGACGCAGCACCCCCAGCCGCAGATTCTGGGTCGTCACCAGCGCATCCTTGTCAAACAGGGAAATCTGAATGCTGCCGCCGCCGATATCCACGATGGCGGTTCCCTTCTCCACAACCTTATTAAACCGCCCTCTGGAAGCGATTGCTTTATAATTTAAAAACCGCTGCTCCGAGTTGCTCACCACCCCGATGCGGATACCCGTGCGCTGGGCAATCTGATCGAGCACAATCGCAGTGTTTTCGGTCTCCCTGATGGCGCTCGTGCCATAGGCGGTGTAATCGTCCACACGGTAGCTTTTCATCGTATCCCGATACTCCCGAAGCACCCGGGAAAGCTCATCCACGCGTTCATAGCTGATCTTACCTGTAGCAAAGGTATCCGTCCCCAGATCGATCCGGTGTCTGATATGATCAATCTCCTTAAGGCCGTTCTCAGCGGATATCTCAAAAATTTTCATAGCAAGCTCATAAGAGCCTACATCGATCGCCGCAAATGTTTTCATGCGCCCCTCCCCGTCTGGCCAAGCAGGAAATCAATGAACTGCTGCGCCGTCCTGCCGGACAGCCCTCCGTGGGACAGCTCCCACTTGTTTGCCAGCAGGAAGAGATCCTCCTCCGGCACCTTCAACCCGTTTCTGTCCGCCAGCGTCTTTACGATCTGCTGGAACTGCTTCTTATCCGGCGAGCCGAAAAAGATGGTCACGCCGAAACGGTATACCAGAGACAATTTTTCCTGCACCGTATCTCCCGCGTGCATATCCTCGTCCCGTCTGTCCGCCTTATCGCTGTAGTTCTCCCGGATCAGATGCCGTCTGTTGGATGTGGCATAAATCAGGACATTCGCCGGTTTCTTCTCCAGCCCGCCCTCAATCAGCGCTTTCAGGTACTTATACTCGACCTCAAAATCTTCAAAACTTAAATCATCCATATAAATAATAAACTTATAATTTCTGTTCTTGACTTGAGCGATCACCGCGTTCAGATCCTGCAGTTGATGCTTGTACAGTTCAATAATACGCAGGCCCTTCTCGTAATATTCGTTGGCAATGGCTTTCACACAGGAGGATTTCCCCGTCCCCGCATCCCCGAACAGCAGGCAGTTGTTGGCACGCCTTCCCGCCACAAAAGCTTCCGTATTGTCGCACAGCTTCTGTTTCGGAATCTCATAGCCCACCAAATCGTCCAGATATACATGGGCAATATTCCGTATGGGGACAATGGCCGCTCCCTTTTCCGTATGCTCTACGCGGAAAGCCTTATGCAGTCCCAGATCGCCCACGCCGTATTCCCGGTAAAACTGGGTGAGCGTCGCCTTCATGGACGCAGCGTCTTCATTTTTCACAAAATGCTGCGCCAGCGTGCAGATCCGGTCGCGGATACGTCTATTGTAGACCTTACTGTCCTCCGAAGGTCCCTCATAGTGCAAAACCACGGAAAACTCCGGCGCCTTTAACACCTCCATCATTTCCGTAAAATCGTAATCGAAAAACTCCTTAAAAATAGCAATGTCATGCAGCACCAGTTCGTTGATGCTGCCCTCCACCTCGCCCCGCATCTCGCAGGCACAGCTATAGCTGTTCTCATTATTCACAAGCAGATTGGTCAAATAACAGTGCCAGAGGTTCCCGTAAAAACCGTGATCCGCCGCCTGCTGGGAAAGCCGGTGCATACATTTGTAAAAAAGAGGCCTGGCCCTGCCGTCCCCGGAGCGGTAATGCTCCATCAGCCAGACCACATCCCGCAGGATATCCCCGTCCTCAAATTCTTTATATACGATCAGTTCCTCTTCTCTCATTCCTTTCCACCCTCCGCTAGTAATTTCCCAGTATTTTCATGTTCCGCGCCTCATCCCGCAGTCCCCGCAAAGCGTTCTTCACAGCGCCGTCCGCAAGATTGCCCTCAAAGTCGATAAAAAACCGGTACTCCCAGTTCCGGTCCTCAATGGGCCGGCTTTCAATCTTTGTCATATTCAGGTTATTGTAGATAAAATGGGACAGCATGTGATAGAGGGAGCCGCTCTCGTGGGGCACTTCCAGACAAATACTAATCTTCCCCGCATCCTTCCTGAATATCTTCTGGTTGGTGACAATAATAAACCGGGTGGAATTGCTTTCCGACTGGTTGACGCCCCGCTCCAAAATCTCAAGGCCGTAAATTTTTGCCGCCTGTTCGCTGGCAATGGCCGCCTGCGTCCTGTCGCCTTCCTCGCTCACTTTGCGGGCCGCGAAGGCGTTATTCTTTAAACTGACCTGCTTCCAGTCTTCGTGTTCTCCCAAATATCTGGCGCTCTGCATCAGCGACTGCGGGTGGGAATAAACGGTCTTGATCTGTGAAAGCTCCGTCCCCGGCAGTCCCAGCAGACAGTGTTCAATCCTGATAATCTGTTCCCCCACAATATAATTTTCAAACTCCACCAGCAGATCGTAAATCTCGCTCACGGTTCCCGCCGTAGAATTTTCGATCGGGAGCACCGCAAAATCCGCGCTTCCCTCCTCTATGGACGTCATGGCCTCCCGAAAGGTATCCACATGGAAGCTGTTTACCTGCTCCCCAAAATACGTGAGCATCGCCATATGGGAATACGCGCCCTCCGCTCCTTGAAAAACCACCCTCGCCTTCTGCGTCTCCAAACTGTCCACGCCGATAAAAGGAAGCCGCCCCATAGAGCCGGCCTCCACCAGCTTGCCGTACTGCATCTTTCTACTCATGGACATAATCTGTTCAAAAAGCTCCTGCACCCCATGGGCGTTAAAGGCATTGTGCGTCAGGGAGCGCACCGTTTTCAGCTTCTCTTCCTCCCGCTCCCTGTCAAATACCTTCTTGCCCGTCTCTATCTTGTAATCGGCCACTTTCGCGCAGATTTCCATGCGCTCCTCATATAGCCCAACTATTTTTGCGTCAATTTCATCCAATTGACCACGCAATTCCAATAAATCCATTTTCTTCTGTCCTTTCGCTGTCTTGCTTCTTAAGTTTACCGCAATTTGTTCTTGATAGCAAGCCAGTTTAATGATATCATTGACGCAGAAAAGCAGGGAGGAAAATTCCATGACAAGCAGCCAGAAAAACATCCTGGTCCTTTCAATATCAGGCGTTATATTAATAGCCATCTTTGTAGGCGTACTCTTAAGCGGGCGCATTCCCATGAACGATGAGTTTACCGTAGGCAACACGCCGGGAAACCTAAACAACGGCGGATATTTCTGTGAGGCGGACGGGAAAGTGTACTTTGCGAACGCTTACGACAACTTCGCGCTCTATTCCATGAATCCCGACGAATCGGAATTAACCAAGCTCAACAGCGGCGCCGTCTCCTCTATCAACGCTGCCGGGAAATATCTCTATTACGCCCAAGTCAGCGGCGGCGACGGCGAAGAAGGCGGCATTGGCAGCGCCGTACGGATGGCCGGCATCTACCGGAGCAATCTCAAAGGAAAATCCGTTGTCGGTTTGGACCGCTGCGATATTGTCAGCATGCAGTTATGCGGAAATTACCTTTACTACGAAAAATATGATAAACAGGTCGGCACCTCTTTGGATAAAGTCAGAATTGACAAGAAAGACAGACAGACCGTGGCGGAAGCGATCATCAATCCCAACTGCTTCGTGAACGGCAGGATTTATTATAATGGCGCGGCGGAGGATCATTACCTCTACGCGCTTGACGTCTCTTCGGATCAGGAAAGCGTGGTATGGCGCGGAAATCTCTGGAATCCCATTGTGCAGGACGGCTACGTTTACTATATGGACGTCCCGGAAAACTACCGCCTGTGCCGCTACAATCTCTCCTCCAACGTAGTAGAGGTTTTAACCAACGATCGGATTGACATGTTTAACGTCTATGGCAATTATATTTATTATCAGGTGAGTTCCTCTGATTCTCCCGCTCTCAAACGTATGCTGACCGACGGAAGTTCACAGGAAATCATCCGCGAAGGCGTATACCAGAATATCAATATCACCTCGCAATATGTATACTTCAACGCGTTTCACGAGGATACGCCGGTTTACAAAACCTACACCTACGGCCCTGTCAATGTGACCACCTTTGACGCCGCAAGGGAAGCTGCCCTCGCCAATGCAAAACCCGAAAAAAAGAGCGATGAAACCTAACAACCTGAAATACACGTAAAAAAGCTGCCCCCGCGAATGATCGTTCGCCGAAAGGGCAGCTTTTTTTATCTCATTCAGATAACACGTGTTTTTCTCCGTTTTTCTCCACTTCCGCAAGCAGCTCGACCACCGCCCTGCCCACGACCGGATGCCTCTCATAAGGCGCAATCTGCGCAAGCGGCTTCAACACAAAATCCCGGTTGCACATATCCTTGTGGGGAATCGTAAGCCTCTCCGTATCCATCACGCATCCCTCATACAGAAGAAGATCCAGATCAAGCGTCCTCGGCCCCCAGCGTTCCTTGCGCTCCCTTGCCTCCGCTTTTTCAATCTCATGCAGCTTCTCCAAGAGCTCCTCCGGCGTATAGAGCGTTTCCAGTGCAATCGCCCCGTTTAAGTAATCCGCCTGCGCCACGCCGCCGTAGGGCGTCGTCTCCATCCAGTCTGAAACGCGAAGCGCCCTGCACTTCTTATCCGCCGACAGGGCGTCCACCGCCGCCTGCAGATGCGCTTTCTTATCCCCGATATTGGAACCGCAGGCAACATAAGCCCGCCGCCAGCCTCTCACGATCTTGACGGAAACCGAACCAAAGGGAACGGTAATCGGCGCTTCGGGCTTCTTGATCTCCATGGTAACTTGACGCACATACGGGAACTGCAAAAGAAGCTCCTCCGACGCTCTCTCCGCCGCCGTTTCGATCAGTTTGTAGGTATGCTCCGTGAGAAAGGTGTGCAGGAAGCGGCATACCACGCCGTAATTCGTCGATAACCCCAAATCGTCCGCCTTGCCCGCCGCTCTGGTATCCGTATCGAGAACCGCGCTGACATAAAAATTCTGTCCTTTTTCATTTTCCTGCTGATAAACCCCGTGATGGGCGAATATCTGCAAATCTTCCACAATAATCTGATCCATACCTGCCGCCCCGTCAGTTCTTATATCCGTCGCGAATCGCCTCTGTCATTCTGATCGCACGCACATTTTCTTTCACATCATGCACGCGGACAAACATAACGCCCTGCTTTACGCCGTAAACAGTCGTCACTAACGTCCCTTCCATGCGCTCGTTGACGGGCAGATCCAAGCCCATACCGATCACAGATTTACGGCTTGCGCCAAGAAGCAGCGGATATCCAAGAGAATGGAATTTCTGCAGATTGTCGATAATCTCCAGATTATTCTCATAGGTTTTTCCAAAGCCGATGCCCGGGTCCAATATGATTTTGTCATAGGCGATTCCCTTCTGGTTCGCAAGCTCCAGTGAGGACTCCATATCCCAGAGCATCTCCTCGATCAGGTTCGTGTATTTGGTCTCCTTGCGGTTGTGCCCCAGACAGCAGGGTATCCCCGCCTCCGCAATCACAGCGGCCATATTGTCATCGTATTTTAAGCCCCAGATATCGTTGATCATATCCGTACCCGCCGCGATGCCGGCCTTTGCCACCTCAGCCCTGTGGGTATCCAGCGAAATCGGTACATTAAATCTGGATTTGATAGCTTCGATCACCGGAACCACTCTCTCCGTCTCTTCCTCTACGGAAATCTGCGTATACCCCGGCCTCGTGGACTGTCCGCCCACATCCACAATATCCATACCATCCGTTATCATTTGTTCTACATGGTACAGCGCCTGATCAAGCTGAGCATACTTTCCACCATCGGAAAAAGAATCAGGTGTTACGTTAAGTATTCCCATTACATAAGCATGTCCTTTTGTCCTGAAATCTCTCTGTCCTATTCTCATTTTCCGCCCTCCGTATTTTTTATTCTTACTGCATTTATCCACAGGATTTAATCATGTTAAATCCTGATTATACACTTTGTCCGTTCCTACCATGCGGAAGAAAAGCTCCTGCCACTTAGGATTTTCCTGAAAACATCCTCTGGACGCCAGCGTCACTGTCCTGCTTCCCGGCTTTTCCACCCCTCTCATGGTCATACACATATGTTCCGCCTCCAGCATCACCATCGCGCCTTGGGGTTTCAGATACTTCATAACCGCTTCCACAATCTGTATCGTCATCTGTTCTTGAATCTGCGGCCTTCTGGCGTAAACCTCCACCGTTCTCGCCAGCTTGCTCAATCCCACGACCTTCCCGTCGGGAAGATAGGCAATATGCGCCTTTCCATAGAACGGCATAAGATGGTGCTCGCATGTAGAATAAAAGGTGATATTTTTTAAGAGAACGATCTCGTTGCTTGCCACCGAAAATGTCTTCGACAGATGCTCTCCCGCATCCTCCTCCATCCCGGCAAAAATTTCGCCGTACATGCGGGCGATCCTGTCTGGCGTCTCCCGCAGGCCCTCTCTGGTAACATCCTCACCGATGCCTTCCAAAAGAAGCCGTACAGCCTCTTTAATTTTCGTCTGATCTACCATGGGTGTCTCTCCTGATCGTATCTCTATGTATCACAATATCTATCAGCTCTCCCAGATAGGAGAGCGATCCAAAGGCAATGATCACCGCTTCCTTATCCTTCCCTGCAAGCAGATAAGCGATCTCCACCGCCTCCTGCACACAGTCCGCGGCAGTCACGGCGCTGTGGTACTCTCTTGCCGCCTGCGCCAAGTCGAGAGCCGGCAGGGCGCGCTCTCCTGCGGGCGGCGTCACGGTAATAATATGGGAAGCCAGTTCAAAGGTACTGCGGATCACCTTGTCGATCTCTTTGTCCTGTAACATTCCCATTATATAAATAATTTTCCTATTTGTAAAATAAAACCGAATACTTTCCGCCAATTTTTTCGCAGCGTCCTCATTGTGCGCGCCGTCCGCAATGAAAAGAGGATTCTTCGCGATCACGTCAAACCGGCCGGGCCACCGCGTCTCTAAAAGGCCTTTGCGCAGCTTCTCCTCCGGAATTTTAAATCCGCTTCGTCCCAGCGCCATAACCGTCTCCACCGCCAACACGGCGTTCTCCACCTGAAACTTTCCAAGCATGGAAATCTCTAGATTCTTATAGCGGTCATAATCGAAGCTCTGTTTCGTCACGCCGTACTTAACATGTTTTGCACGGGACGCGTCCGCCGTCAAAAACTTTCCCTTCTTCAAGAGAGCCGCCTGACGCAGAACCTTCATCACTTCCGGAGGCTGCTGCATAGATATGACATAACATTTGTTTTTTATAATCCCCGCCTTAGCGGCTGCAATCTCCTCTAAACTGTCCCCCAAGATATCCATATGATCCATACTGATCGAGGAAAAAACCGCCGCCAGCGTCTGCTCTACCACATTGGTGGCATCCAGCGCACCGCCAAGTCCCGTCTCCAAGACCACCAAATCGCATTCCTTATCCTGAAAGAATAAAAACGCCACCGCCGTTTCCACCTCGAAGAGTGTGGGATGCGGAAATCCCTCCGCCGT
Source organism: uncultured Lachnospiraceae bacterium (assembly GCA_947243855.1). GTDB lineage: Bacteria > Bacillota > Clostridia > Lachnospirales > Lachnospiraceae > UBA3282. The sequence goes on from CAMXIK010000006.1 coordinate 70,755, forward strand.
CATAGACGCCGCCGCCGCTTTTACCGGCTCCAAATATTTACAGAGTCCAGACTGTGTAATGTTCCTGCCATCCACCTGAAAAGACTCCCTGTACTCCTTCACTGCCGGAGACAAATATCTTCCAATCCGGTATCCCGCCTCCTGCATCACAGTGGAAACATAAGCAAGTACGGAACCCTTGCCGTTGGTTCCCGCAATATGCACAAATTTCAACTGCTCCTGCGGATTTCCCAATTTCCCGCACAGCCGGCGCATACTCTCCAACCCCATCACTCTGCCAAGAGGCCTCAATTCGTCGATATACTGCATGGCTTCCCGATAGTTCATGGTCATCTGCACCTCGTTTCATCCTTGACTCCGTCCATTGCCACATCCCTGTATAAACAAATTCCAATTAGCTTATACTATGGGTATGAAAAAATTATTGCACAACTTTATTCATTGCGGCCTGTTGGGGTGGTTTCTGGAAATCACCTTCACAGCCTTTCACTCTTTCCGCAAAAGAGACTTTAAACTGCCCGGCGCCACCTCCGTATGGATGTTCCCCATCTACGGTCTGGCAGCCCTGCTCGCCCCTGTCTGCCGTCTGCTGAAAAACCGCTCTGTGTTATTTCGCGGTCTCACCTACACCGGGCTGATCTTCACCGGAGAATTTCTTACCGGTATGTGGCTGAACCGTCGGGAACTCTGTCCTTGGAATTACGAGCGTTCCCGTTGGAATCTGGGAAAGGTAATCCGGCTTGACTACGCCCCCTTCTGGTTTATCACCGGTCTTCTCTTTGAGCGTCTTCTTCGGGAAAACGATCCTTCCCTGCGCCCGGACTAAACGCCGGATCAATCCATGTCGATATCGTCGGCGTCGATATTCAGCGTATTTAAGGTCCGCCTCTTTCTTCTGGCCTCCTCGGACGCATGCAGGATGTAGTTTTTGATCTCCTTCGCATTCTTAATGTGCTCCAGATAGAGCTGCGGATGGGTATTGTCGCCCGTAAAGCAGGCCACCGTACCAAGCCTGAAGATACGCTCCACGAAACTGGTCTGCAGCTCCACATCCTGCACCTTATATAAATAACAGTCGTTTTCAGTTGTGCTAAGCAAACCCGCGTTAATCGTAATTACCTGCCTGTTAATCGTGTATTTCGTAAAGGTGAAGGGCAGTCCGAAAAACAGCCAGCGTTTGCGTTCTACATACTGCTTTTCCTCTCCCTCGTCTACATGGTCTTCTTCCCTGAAAGCTTCTTCCCGTTTTTCTTCCATATCTATGATCTCCTTCGATACTTTCTTCATCCCGCAGTGCCAGCTCAGTAACCTGCGGCTGCTCCTCTAGCTTACCACATTTACCGCCGATTCACAAGTTCTACCCGCAGTCTCCCTCCCGTCCTTTTGTCCCACTTGCGCACCCCCCTCCTTTGTGCTATGATATACAAAATATAGTAAGAACCCATTAACCCCGCCACATGATAAGGAGGACTCCACATGACCGCTAAAGATTGTATCTTAGGGCGCAGAAGCATCCGTAAGTATAAGGCTGACGCTGTTTCCCACGATCTGATCTCCCAGATTGTCGAGACCGCTTCCTACTCTCCGAGCTGGAAACACACGCAGATCACCCGTTACATTGCTGTAGAAGGCGCCTTGAAGGACAAGATCGCCAGAGAGTGCACTTCCCTGTATCCCCCTAATGGCGATATCATTGCGGCTGCGCCCGTTTTGATAGCCGTTACCATTATCAAAAACCGCAGCGGCTACGAGCGCGACGGCTCATTCAGCACCCCCAAAGGGGACGGCTGGCAAATGTACGACGCTGGGATCGCATCCCAGAGCCTCTGTCTTGCGGCCTATGAACAGGGGCTTGGTTCCGTGATTCTTGGTCTTTTTGACCAGAGCCCGATAGAGTCCCTTTTGCAGATTCCGGAAGACCGTGAACTTGTAGCGCTTATCCCCATAGGCTATCCCGACGAGACGCCTGTTGCTCCCAAGAGAAAGCCGGTGGAGGAATTATTATCCTATCAATCTTGAATTTCTGAAAATAGAAGAGAACCGTCTCTTCTATTTTTTTCGACTATCTTGCAAAGGAGTGTATGATTGTTATGAGACATTTGATGAACCCGCTGGATTTTTCAGTTGAAGAATTGGAAAAGCTCTTTGATTTGGCTAACAAAATCGAAGCTGATCCCGCCAAATACGCCCACATCTGCGATGGAAAGAAAATGGCCACCTGTTTCTATGAACCGAGCACGCGCACGCGCCTGAGTTTTGAAGCCGCCATGCTGAATCTGGGCGGACAGGTTCTCGGTTTTTCGGACGCGGCCTCTTCCTCCGCCGCCAAGGGCGAAAGCGTATCCGACACCATCCGTATCATTTCCTGCTATGCGGATATCTGCGCTATGCGCCACCCCAAGGAGGGCGCTCCCATGGTAGCGGCCTCCCGCTCCGGCATTCCAGTGATCAACGCCGGGGACGGCGGACACCAGCACCCTACGCAGACCCTCACGGATCTGCTCACCATCCGCTCCCTGAAAGGAAAGCTTGGCGGCTTTACCATCGGACTCTGCGGCGACCTGAAATTCGGCCGCACCGTGCATTCCCTTATAAACGCCCTGATCCGTTATCCCGAAATCCGTTTTATCTTCATCTCCCCCGAAGAATTAAAGGTTCCGGACTATATCACGGATATGCTGACCGAAAAGGGCATCCCTTATGAAGAAGTTATCCGTCTGGAAGACTGTATGCCCCAGCTCGATCTGCTCTACATGACAAGGGTGCAGAAGGAACGCTTTTTCAATGAAGAGGATTATGTGCGGCTGAAAGATTTTTATATTCTGGATAAAGTGAAACTCTCCGCCGCAAAAGAGGATATGCTCATCCTCCATCCCCTTCCGAGGGTCAATGAAATCTCGGTGGAGGTCGACGACGATCCCCGGGCCGTCTATTTCAAACAGGCGCAGTACGGCGTCTACGTGAGAATGGCGCTGATCCTAACGCTGCTTAATTTGGCGTAAACTGGCGTAAAATTCTTTGAATTTAACGCCGTAAAATCCTTCGGATTTAACGCCGCGGGATTTGCTTCGCAAACCCGAATATCAATAAAAAAGGAGGACTACCATGTTAAATGTAGGAAAAATTGAGGAGGGCTTCGTACTCGACCATATCGAAGCCGGCAAAAGCCTCGACATCTATCACCATTTAAAACTGGATAAACTGGACTGCACGGTTGCAATTATCAAGAATGCCCGCAGCAATAAGATGGGAAAAAAAGATATTTTGAAAGTAGAATGCGATATCAACACACTGAATCTGGATATCCTCGCTTTCATTGACCACAACATCACCGTCAACGTCATTAAGGACGGAGAGATCGTGGACAAAAAAGAGTTAGTGCTTCCGCGGGAAATCCATAATGTAATCAAGTGCAAAAATCCCCGCTGTATCACCTCGATCGAACAGGAACTGCCGCATATTTTTGTACTGGCGGACGAAGAGAAAGAAATCTACCGCTGTAAATACTGCGAAGAAAAAGCAGGCACCTCCTCTACTTGGTAGGAGGCGCCTGCCGCCTTTTTCTTTCTTAAATAGTTATACCTGCGCTACATCCTTCATGGAGAAGCTGATCCGCCCCATCTTATCTTTGCCAAGGCACACTACCGTCACCTTGTCGCCAAGCGTAAGCACATCCTCCACGCGGTTGATTCTCTCCTTGGCAATCTTGGAGATATGAACCATGCCTTCCTTACCCGGTGCAAATTCAATGAACGCACCGAATTCCTTAATGCTTACCACCGTGCCTTGGAAGATCTGTCCTTCCTCAAAATCCGTGGTAATCATCTTAATCATATCCACAGCCTTGTCCATCATTTCATGATCGGTGCCGCAGACGGAAACCTGTCCCTCGTCGTTGATATCAATCTTCACACCCGTGCGGGCAATGATCTCGTTGATCGTCTTTCCGCGCTGGCCGACCACATCGCCGATCCTCTCCTGATCGATCTGGATGGAAATGATCTTAGGCGCATAAGGGCCAACCTCCTTGCGGGGCTCTGCGATAGCCGGCTTCATGCAGTTTGCCATAATATACTCTCTTGCCTCACGGCATCTGCCGATCGCTCCCTCCACGATAGCCTTGGTCAATCCGTGAATCTTAATATCCATCTGAATCGCCGTAATACCGTCATGGGTACCGGTTACCTTGAAGTCCATATCGCCAAAGAAGTCCTCAAGACCCTGAATATCTGTCAGAAGTACGAAATCATCATCCGTATCGCCCGTTACCAGACCGCAGGAAATACCCGCCACCATCTTCTTGATCGGCACGCCCGCCGCCATCAGGGACATACAGGACGCGCAGGTGGAAGCCATGGAAGTGGAACCGTTGGACTCAAAGGTCTCGGACACCGTGCGGATTGCATAGGGGAACTCTTCCTCGGAGGGAAGCACCGGAAGCAGCGCTCTCTCAGCCAACGCGCCGTGGCCGATCTCTCTTCTGCCGGGCCCTCTGCTCACCTTTGTCTCGCCTACGGAGTAGGACGGGAAATTATAGTGGTGCATATATCTCTTAGACGTAATATTCTCATCCAGCCCGTCCACTTTCTGCATTTCGGAAAGCGGCGCCAGCGTGCAGACGTTACAAATCTGCGTCTGTCCTCTGGTAAACATGGCGGAACCGTGCACTCTCGGAATGATATCAACCTCTGCGGCAAGCGGTCTGATCTGGTCAAGCGCTCTTCCGTCCGGACGCTTGTGATCCTTCAAAATCATTTTGCGCACGGTCTTCTTCTGATACTGGTAAACTGCCTCGCCGAGCACTGCAAGGTAATCTTCTTTGTCCGCAAACGCCTCTTCCAGCTTCGCGGTGATATTTCTGATATTCTCCTCGCGCACCTGCTTCTCGTCGGTGAAGACAGCTTTCTCCATCTCCTCCGGCGTCACAATTTTCTTCATCTCCTCAAACAACTCCTCGGGAACTGCACAGCTCTCATAGGAGTGCTTCGGCTTGCCAACCTCGGCCACGATCTTATTGATAAATGCAATCAAGGTCTGGTTGATCTCATGTGCCTTAAAGATTGCCTCTAACACCTTTGCCTCCGGCACCTCGTTAGCGCCCGCCTCTATCATCATCACCTTTTCAGAGGTGGAAGCAACCGTCATCTTCAAGTCGCCCTTGTCCCACTGTTCCTGAGACGGGTTCACAATCAGCTCCCCGTCCACCATACCCATCTGGGTCATCGCGCAGGGACCCGCAAAGGGAATATCTGAAATACAGGTGGCAATCGCCGTGCCGATCATAGCTACCAGCTCCGGACGACACGCCGGGTCCACGCTCATCACCAGATTGTTTAAGGTCACGTCATTGCGGTAATCCTTGGGAAACAGCGGTCTCATCGGCCGGTCGATCACACGGCTTGTCAGGATCGCATTCTCGGAAGGCTTTCCCTCTCTTTTATTAAATCCGCCCGGAATCTTTCCTACGGAATAAAATTTCTCCTCATACTCCACACTGCAGGGGAAGAAATCTATCCCCTCCCTCGGTTTATCGGAGGCCGTCGCCGTAGATAATACGGTGGTCTCGCCATACTGCATAAACGCGCAGCCGTTTGCCTGTTTGCCGACTCTGTCGATATCTACCCGCAGGGTACGCCCGGCAAGTTCCATGGTATAACTCTTGTACATAGTCTTCTCTCCTTCTTCTCTTCTTTATAAATGAGTAAAGCGGATTTAGGGTCGGACCTGCCAACCCTATCTCCGCTCATCAACCTTACTTATTTACGAAGTCCAAGTTTCTCGATCAGTGCACGATATCTCTCGATATCCTTCTCTTTCAGATAACCAAGCAGGCCGCGTCTCTGACCCACCATTTTCAGAAGTCCTCTTCTGGAATGATGATCCTTCGGATGCTCTTTCAAATGCTCGGTAAGCTCCTGAATCCTCTCAGTCAAAACCGCAATCTGTACCTCCGGCGAACCGGTGTCACCCTCAGATCTGGCATACTCTTTGATAATCGCTGTCTTCTTTTCCTTAGAAATCATGTTTTCTCCTTTCTTTCTGGGATTTCCCAGAATCAACGCCGGACACCAAGAAGGGGTCGGAGTGTCCCGCCTCTGCGTGTCGGCCAAAACTCATACCATAGTATCGTAGCACAATGTTCCAGTATTGTAAAGCATTTTTATGAATCAGTCCTGTAAGACCCTGACCGCTTTAAACGGCGAGCGGTAGGATACGCCGGAAATGCGGATACCCGTTCTGGGATTGCTGGCGTGGATCACCTGTCCGTTCCCGATGTAAATCGCCACGTGATTGATCGTCTTGCCCTTTGCATAAAAGATCAAGTCTCCCGGCTTCGCCTCGGACACCTTGATGGTGGTACCGCAGTTCGCCTGCGCTCTGGAATTTCTCGGAAGCTTCACACCGTATTTTTGAAAAACTTTCATCACAAAACCGGAACAGTCTGTCCCCTTGGTCAAGCTGGTGCCGCCCCACACATAAGGATTTCCCAAAAACTCCTTCGCATACTGGCAGATATCCACCCTCACATCCGCGATTCCCTGTCCATAGAGCAGCTCCGACATGGTAACCGCCGTCCCCAGCTCCGCGCTGACTTCCACATATTCCCCGGAAACATACACCTCGTCGTCATCCAGAAACACCTTCACCCAATCACCTTCCACGGCTGACACCTCAAGCTCCTCTCCTCTTGGCACCAGCGTGATGACCTCTGAATCCGTATTTGCTTCCGCCCTGACCTTTAAGCTGTCCGTGGTAACCGTAGCGACGGTTGTCGCCAGCTCCTCCGCCCTGAGTTTCGCGGGGATTCCGGTCAAAAGATACTCTCTGCTCACATAACCGTCCACATTGCCGGACTGGATGTGCGCCCACGTATCATCCATGTCAATCACCTCGCAGGCGGCGTCCTTCGGCAGTTTTCCCACCAATCTGCCATCCTCCGCAGCAATCGCCCGGATATTCAAATTATCGCTCACATCGGAGATTCCAAGGTTGGTGTAACCCCAGTTTTTCTCCTTTCCCCGCTCATAGGCCAGCGCATAGTCTTCCGCCGTCTTATCCGCAATCAAAACCACGCCGACGCCGATGGCGTCTTCCTGCAACACATCCTGCGCCGTTTCCGCTCCATTGTCCGAAACGTTCTCTTCCCCGCCGTCCGAACCTTCCTCTGTCTGCGCGGGTTCTTCATCCAGCTCCAACTGTCCGAACGGAAGCAGATTCGGCACTGGCATCGTGGCATGTGCCGGCAGCACGATACTCATAATCATAACACCCGCTATGATTAGCAAAATCCTTTGTTTCTTCATAATACGAAACCAATTCCTCTCCCTGTCATCCGCCATTTCCTGTTAGGTTGGCTCGTAATAGCTGTTGGCAAACGCGATATTCGTCGCATGGTCCGCCACTCTCTCCAACCCCGACACGATATCCGAAAACAGAGCTCCGGCCTCCGGCGTACACTCGTTGTTCGAGAGACGCTCGATATGCTTTTGCTGTAATTCCTTCTCTTTCTCGTCAATGGCCTCCTCGAGATTCCTGATATCCTCCACGTGCTCCTCCGTGCTTTTAACAAACATCTCAAAAGAAAAGCGCAGAACCGTGTTGACCATATCCATCATCTCTCCAAGCTCACGCTGCGCCGCCTTGGAAAAGCCCACTCCCGTCTCCTGCCTGCGCACCGCCGAGTCTGCGATATTCTCCGCGTGATCGCCGATTCTCTCAATGTCGTTGACCACATGGAAAAGGGCGCCGATACTCTTCAAGTCCTCGATGGGCAGTGTTGTCTGGTTGATCTTTACCAAGTAGTTTGTGATCGCGTGGCTGAGGAAGTCGATATTTTTCTCCACCTCGTAAACCTCTTCGATCTCCTCCTGATCCAGCGTGATCAAAGCGTTCATCGCGCGGTTTAAATTCTCATCCGCAAGGGAACCCATACGATCCAGCTCTTTAATCACCTCCACCACAGCCGTAGCGGGGTTTAAGACCACTTTTTCACCGATGTATTTTAACTGATAGCTGTCGCGGTAACCGATCTTCTTGTCGTCGCCGGGCACCAGCAGATAGGTCAGCTTCACGATCTGCTTGATAAACGGCATCATCATGATAACTTGAAATACCTTAATCAGAATATGGGCGTAAGCAACCGTGCGGCCCGCATCCCCACGAGCCAGATATGTAAGACCGGCGACGATCTCTTCCACCGCCAGCGAGAAAATCACATAAACGATAACCGTACCGATGATATTGAACACCAGATGGATCGCCGCCGCCCGCTTCGCGTCCTTCTTACCATTTAGCGAAGCCAAAAGCGCCGACGTACACGCGCCGATATTACAGCCCAAAATGATAAACATACCGATCTCCATACTGAGAAGCCCTTGATTGGCAAGAAGCACCATGATACTGACTGTCACCGAAGAGCTTTGAATCACCGCCGTGAGAACGGTTCCCAGCAATACGGCCAGAAACGGTGACTGCAGGGAGGCAAACAAATCCAGAATCACCGGCGAATCCTTCATACCCGACATAGCGCCGGACATCGTGCCTAGTCCCATAAACAAAACGCCAAAGCCAATGATGACCTCTCCCCAGCGGGAAACCTTCTGTTTCTTAACAAACATAAGGATCAGCACGCCTGTAAGCAGGATCACCGGGGCCGCTTTTTCTAATTTAAAGGAAACGAGGAGCGCCGTCACCGTCGTACCGATATTAGCGCCAAAGATCACGCCCGCCGCCTGGGTTAGCGTCATCAGACCGGAGTTTACGAAACTGACCACCATGACCGTGCAGGCCGATGAAGACTGGATCACCGCCGTAAAGAACACGCCCACCAGAATCGCCGTAAAACGGTTGGTCGTTAACCGCTCCAAAATCCCTCTCAGCTTCGCGCCGGCAACCTTCTCAATGCTGTCGCTCATAATCCGCATACCATACAAAAACAGCCCAAGGCCGCCCGCCATGGATAGAATGATCGATAGACTCATGTTAATTCAAACGTCCTTCCTTTGTTCTTTTCCCCATTGAAAAGCTACACTTCTTTATTGTATCTAAAAAAAAATCCTCTTACAAGTCCCTATGTCAAAAAAAAGCGTTTCTGCCCGCTTCCACGTCCTCCCCGATCTGTCGGCGAAGCGCTTCCACGCTGTCAAAAGCCCGTTCAGGCCGGCGAAACGCCAGAAGCGCCACCTTCATATCCCTGTCATAAATTTCTCCCTCGAAATCATAGAGATAGGTCTCCACTCCCATGACCCGTTCCTCGGAAACCGTAGGTTTACAGCCCACATTGGTGATTCCCCGGTAGGATTTCCCGTTCAGAAGTGTTTCGGAATAGTAAACGCCGTTTGGCGGAAGGAGCTTACTGTCGTCCGGCAGCAAATTTGCCGTAGGCATTCCCAGCCTTCTTCCAAGCGCCCTGCCGTGTACTACCTTGCCGCTCACACTGTAAGGCGCTCCCAGCATCCGGGCGGCGTCCTGCATCCTCCCCGCGCGAACCGCCTCCCGCACCCTCGTAGAGCTGACCGCCTCTCCATCCACGCGGACTTTTTCGATCAGTTCCACCTGATAGCCGAATCGCTCCGCGTATTGGGCAAGAAGCCTGGCATTTCCGGCGCCGCCTTTCCCAAAGGAAATGTCCGGTCCCGCGCAAATACAGGCCGCCCGCATCTGCTTTGCCAAATATCGGGATAGAAAATCCACGGGCGGCGTAGCCGCCGTATCCTTGTTTAAAGGAAATTCAATCAGCACGTCGATCCCCATCTGCGAAAAAACGGCGCGTTTTTCCTCTCTCGTGGACAGCTCTTTCTCCTCTCCGCCGAAAAAAGAAGCCGCAGAAGTGTCAAAAGTAAATACCACCGCCTGAAGCCCTCGTTTTTTTTGTTCCAACACTTGGTTCAAAAGCCTGCGATGCCCCAGATGAACGCCGTCAAACTTGCCAAGAGCTGCCGCGCTTGGCCTGTCCAGATAAAATTCCGTTGTATTTTCTATAATCTCCATGCCGTCCGCCTCATTTCTCCGGCAAAAACATCTTCACCGGACTCGCTTCCCCTGCCCGGTACTGATAAATCCCGTAAAACCGGCCCGCCTCATCATACATACGAAGCTGTTCTTCCTCCCGCAGGCCTTCCACTTCCAAAAACATGGCCGCCGAAAGCTTGTTCCCGTTCTCTAACAGGCGTTTCCCTTCCGGCTTTACCGTCAAAGCCCGATACTGGGCAAACACAGCGTCTGGCGGAATGATAACATCTGATATTTTATCTTCATCCCGCAGCGCTTCAATCTCTGAAAGCCGAAGCGCCTGATCGAGTCCGAAGATGCCGACCCTGCTTCGTGTCAGAGACGCCATCGCGCCGCCGCAGCCAAGTTTCTCCCCGATATCGTGACAGAGCGTGCGGATATACGTCCCTTTGGAGCAGACCACACGAAAACGCACCGTCGGAAGCGCGGTCTCCAAAATCTCCAATTCGCTGATCGTTACCCGTCTGGGCCTGCGCTCCACTTCTTTTCCCGCTCTGGCAAGCTCATAGAGCTTTTTCCCGTTTACCTTGAGGGCGGAATACATGGGCGGAATCTGCTCATAGCCGCCAAGAAAAGACATAAGCGTTTCCCGTACCTGTTCCTCCGTGACAGCCGAAAGCCTCTCCTCATCCGCTTTCAATAACACCCGTCCTGTCAAATCCTGCGTATCGGTCGCTACCCCCAGACGCAGAACAGCAATATATTCCTTGTCCCAGTCCGTGAGCAGATCGCACAGCTTAGTGCCCGAACCAAAACATACAGGAAGCACGCCGACCGCGTCCGGGTCGAGTGTCCCTGTATGCCCTATTTTTTTCTGTTTACAGATACCCCGAAGCTTTGCCACCACATCGTGAGACGTAAAACCCGCCTCTTTATAAACATTCATAATCCCGTTATACATAAATTCCTCATTTCGGTAACTGGGCCGCAATCTCGCGGGAAAGATTATTAATATTGTCGTGGTATGTACCGTTCATCGTACAGCCGGCTGCACGCACATGTCCGCCGCCGCCGAATTTCACAGCTACCTTCGACACATCCACAAGGCCGTTTGAACGCATACTGACTTTATATTCCAGCGTGCCGGTCTCATACATGAAAATCGCGCAGTCCACACCCTTGACACCCTGTAACTGGTTCACGATCCCGTCCAGATCTTTCGGCGTTACACAGTAAAACTCCATCATACGCCGGCTCACCATGCTGACAATGCATCTGCCGTCCATAAAGCGAACGCTCCCCAGAATCGCCCTGCCCATGATCTGCGTCTGAAAATAAGTCTTCTCGTAATAGGTCTCCTCTATCAATGCCGAGAAATCAAATCCAAATTTAAGTAAATCTGCGGCAATCTGCATCGTGTGCGGAGAAGTGTTCGAATACCGGAACACGCCCGTATCATGGGCAATGCCGATGTACACAGCCTTGGCAATCTCCTCATCCACGAATTCCGGCTCCATGAGATCGTAGAGCAGTTCCGCCGTAGAGCTTCTCTCCGGCTCCACAATATTAATATCCCCACAGCCGGTATTGCTGATATGATGATCGATATTGACGCGTTTTTTTGCCCGCCTGAAAATAGGCAGCGCGTCTCCCAACCGCTCGTCATTACAATCCAGCGCAAAGAAAAGATCATAACTCTTATCAGTGTTAAATTCTGATTTAATATCCTCTATTCCCTGTAAAACATGAAACGGCGCCGGCGGTTCCTCCAGATAAATATCGATCTCCGCCTGCGGCAGTTTCTTTTGCAGATAACGGTATAATGCCATCACCGAGCAGACGCAATCCCCATCCGGCCTCACATGACCGCCGATCGCTATGGTCTTTGCCTCTTTTAATTCGCTGCTAATCCTCTTCATTCTCGTTCCCCTTATTCATCCCGGCGGCTTCCCGATCCGACGCCACCACTTCCTCGATCCGCTTCGACATATTCACCCCGTAAGCGATCGACTGGTCCATAATAAACTGAATCTGCGGCGTATTTCTCAAATTGATGGTGCGGGCTAACTGCCCCCTGATATAACCTTCCGCGCTCTCAAGCCCTGCAAGCGTATCCGCCTGCGCTTTCTCGTCCCCAAGCACGCTGATCCACGCTTTACAGGTCTTTAAATCCGGAGCGACCTCCACCGCCACCACCGAGGTCATAGGCGCAATTCTGGGGTCTTTGATCTCCCCGCGGATCATCTCCGCCAAAGCGCGCTGTACTTCCCCGTTGATGCGGGTATTTTTGACACTATTCTTACGCATTCCTATAAATCCTTTCCTCTGCGCTTTATTTATAACATACGTTATTATTTGCTAGCGCGGCACTTCCACCATAATATAAGCCTCCACGATATCAAGCTCTTCCATCTTATCAAAGCCTTCGAACACAAGACCGCACTCAAATCCGGCCTTCACTTCTTTCACATCATCCTTAAAGCGTTTCAGGGAAGCAAGCTGGCCCTCGTAAATCTGCTCCTCGCCCCTGCGGATACGAATCTTGCATCCTCTCTGGAACTCGCCGTCAAGCACATACGATCCGGCAATGTTGCCGATTGCGGACGCCTTGAAAATCTGACGCACTTCGGCATGGCCGATGATCTTCTCCTCAAAGATCGGGTCTAACATACCCTTCATAGCCGCTTCGATATCCTCGATGGCCTGATAAATCACCTTATAGAGACGCACATCCACGCCCTCGCGCTCCGCCACAGTCTTTGCGGTTGCGTCCGGTCTCACGTTAAAGCCGATAATAATAGCCGAAGATGCGGAAGCGAGAGACACGTCGGACTCGTTGATCGCGCCCACGCCGCCGTGAATGCACTTCACTACCACTTCCTCGTTGGACAGTTTCATCAGGCTCTGCTTCACCGCCTCCACACTGCCCTGTACGTCCGCCTTGACAATCAGATTCAGCTCCTTGAGGTTGCCCTCCTGAATCTGATTAAACAGATCGTCAAGAGACATCTTTGTCTTAGTATCTGCAAGCATTTCTTCCTTATGCTGCGCCATATAGGTTTCCGCATAAGATTTCGCGCTCTTATCGTTCTCGTGGACAATAAATACCTCGCCTGCGCTGGGCACATCGGATAAGCCGAGAATCTCCACCGGCGTAGAAGGCGTCGCATCCTTCACACGCCTGCCCTTATCGTCGATCATAGCTCTTACCTTGCCGTGGCTTGCCCCTGCGGAAATAAAATCTCCCACATGCAGCGTGCCCTTCTGCACCAGTACGGTAGCCACCGGGCCCCTGCCTTTGTCAAGCTCCGCCTCGATGACAAGACCCCTTGCATTTCTGTCGGGATTCGCCTTTAATTCCAGAATTTCCGCCGTCAGCAGAATGGTCTCCAAAAGGTTCTCAATCCCTTCCCCGGACTTTGCGGACACGGGAACAAATTCTGTCGATCCGCCCCAGTCTACCGGGATCAGCTCGTATTCCGTCATTTCCTGCTTTACGCGGTCGATGTTAGCGTTCGGTTTGTCGATCTTGTTGACCGCAACGATAATCTCGATCCCCGCCGCCTTGGCGTGGTTGATCGCCTCTACCGTCTGCGGCATAACGCCGTCGTCGGCCGCCACCACCAGCACCGCGATATCCGTGGAGTTTGCGCCGCGCATACGCATGGCCGTGAACGCCTCATGGCCGGGCGTATCCAAAAAAGTAATGCTCTGCCCCTTGGCGCTTACCGTATATGCGCCGATGGCCTGCGTAATGCCGCCCGCTTCCTTATCCGTCACATTTGTCTTACGGATGGCATCGAGCAGGGAAGTTTTACCATGATCCACGTGACCCATCACGCAGATCACCGGCGGACGCGACACCATAGTGGAAGTGTCTTCTTCTTCCTCCCGGAGAAGTTCCTCTATGACGTCAACCTTCACCTCTTTTTCACAGATGATCTCGTACTCGATGGCGATATTCTCCGCCTCCTCAAAGCTGACGTCCGAATTCAGGGTCACAATCTGTCCCTGCAGGAACAATTTCTTGATGATTGCGGAGGGCTGTATTTTCATCTTATCCGCCAATTCCCTGATGGTCAGGCTGTCCGGAATCGTGATCACTTTGATCTGCTCTTCCTTAGACTCCTCCGGCTTCTTCTCCGGCTTGATGAACCGGCCCGCCTTATTGCGGTTCTTTACTGCCGCTTCATCCTCCTCATAGATATGATCCTTCTTGGACCGTTTATTCCTGTCTTGGTTCGCCCTGCGCTTCTCATCGTCCCTATGGTTCTGCGAATCCTTAGCGGGCGCTTCAGCGACAAAGTCCTTCGGACCGTTATTTTTCCGAAATCGATTGTCCTGCCCGCCATTTCCTCTCTGAGGGCGTTCACCACCGCCGCTGTTCCTGCCGCCAGAGAAGGGAGCGCCGCCGCCTTTGCGATCAGTCTGACCGCCGTTATAATTCGTTCTGCCCTGACTCTCAGGTCTGCGATTTTCCCCTGCACTGCCTGCTCTCTCCTGTTCTTGTGCCGGTCTGCTGCCGGCCGCCGCATTCTTACTGTTTTCCCGTTTCTCCTGCTGCCGCTGCTCCAGCCTTCTCTCCTGCTGCTGCTTTTGCCTAACCTCATAAGGCTCCGCAGTCACCGGGATCGGCTTCTGCGTCGGGCGCACAATTTTGTGGGGCGCATTCTGAGCCTGTACCGGACGGGCGCCGTTTGAGGGCCTGTTATTTCCCCTGTTCTGCTGTCCGCCTCCCGCGCCTTGGCCTTGGGACGGACGGCCCGACATCTTAGAGTTGTGAGGATTGCTCACGAAGATGATCCGTTTCTTTTTGGGGGCTTCCGCCTTCTCCTCTTTTTTGGCATTCTCAACCGCAGGCGCTTCCTTCTTTTTCGGAGCGTCCTCCGCCTTACCAGCCTTTTCCTCCGCCGCTTTGTTCTCCGCAGCAGCCGCCTTCCCCTGTTCCGGAGCGCCGAATTCCTTTCTCACAAGCGCAATCGCCTCATCCTCAATGGAACTCTGCGCTACCTTCACCTCATATCCTTTGGCCTGCAAAAAGTCGATCAGTTCTTTGCTCTTCCTGTCCAGCTCTTTTGCCAGCTCATGTACTTTCATCTTCGCCATACTCACTACCTCCACCTATTTCGAGTCTCCTAAATGCTTCCGTATCGAATTTGCAAATCCCTCTTCTGTCACCGCAAGAACGGATCTCTCCTCCTTGCCCATGGAATGTCCAAGCGTCTCTTTCGTCCCATGGACCACACAGGGAACTTTATAAAAATCACACATGTTACTATACTTCTTTCTGGTATTACCCGACGCATCCTCGGCTATCATAACCAGACTTGCCTTACCGCTCTTGACAGCCTGTTCCGTCGCAAATCCGCCACTGACAACATTTCTGGAGCGTTCGGCGAGTCCCAGCAGAGATAACACCTTATCCTTCTCCGGTATCTGACTCATGCCTGCCCTCCTCAAACTCCTTTTCCAGATTCTCGTATATTTCATCTGGTATGCACATCTTGAAAGAACGTTCCAATCCTTTATTCTTCCTCGCCTGCAAAAGACACGCCCCGTTCTTACATAGGTAAGCGCCCCTGCCGTTTTTTCTTCCGCTCATATCCAGAAGAATCGAGCCTTCCGTACTCTTCAACACGCGCATCATCTCTTTTTTATTTTTCATCTCTCCGCAGCCAACGCACTGGCGCAGTGAAATCTTTTTTGCCATGCCATTCCTCGCTTTTATGCTTCTTCGCCGTCTGCCTCTTCCTCTACATACTCTTCCCCGGCGTACTCTTCATCAGGATACTCTTCTTCCGCGTAACCGTCTTCCTCCGTATACCCGCCTTCTTCATCGTACTCCTCGTCGTCGTAGAGATAATCCTCATAGCGGAAGCCGGGCGCATCCTTGGCCTGCGTCTCGCTCTTAATATCGATCTTATATCCCGTCAGCCTTGCCGCCAGTCTTGCATTCTGTCCCTCCTTACCAATGGCAAGGGACAACTGGTAATCTGGCACCACAACCTTAGCCGTCTTCTCATCCGGATCAGCAAACACCGCCACGATCTTTGCCGGGGAGAGCGCATTCTGAATCAGATTTCCCGGGTTATCATCCCAATTTACAATGTCAATCTTCTCGCCGCAAAGTTCATCCACAATAGAATTGACTCTGGAACCGTTGATTCCCACACAAGCGCCAACGGCATCCACATTGGGATTATTGGAACGCACCGCGATCTTCGTCCTGCTTCCCGCCTCTCTGGCGATGCTCATGATCTCCACCGTGCCGTCCTTAATCTCTGTCACTTCGGATTCAAAAAGGCGTTTTACTAACTCTGGATGGGTTCTGCTGACCAAAATTCTTGGGCCTTTAGGGGTATTCCTCACCTCAAGGATATACACTTTAATTCTCTCCGTCGGTTTGAAATGCTCGGTGCGTACCTGCTCGTTCTCATTTAAAATAGCGTCCGCCTTACCCAGATTAATGGATATGTTCTTTCCCATGTACCGCTGGACGATACCCGTCACCACATCCTTTTCCTTTTCAAAATACTGGTTGTAGATAACGCTCCGCTCCTCCTCGCGGATCTTCTGCAAGATCACGCTCTTAGCGTTCTGGGTGGCAATACGTCCAAATTCTTTGGAGCGGATCTCCACGCGGACGATATCGCCCACCTTGGCCTTCGGATCGATCTCCTTCGCCTCCTCCACGGAAATCTGCATAACGGAATCCTCCACCTCTTCCGCTACCTCTTTTTCCGCGTAGCAATAGTAGTCGCAGGTTTCCCTGTCGATCTCCACCTTCACGTTATCCGCCTTGCCATAATGGTTTTTGTAAGCGGTAATCAGTGAGTTTTCAATCGCCTCAAAGAGAGTATCCTTACTGATCTCCTTCTCTCTCTCCAGAATATCCAGCGCCTCCATCAATTCCTTATTCATTTTCCATTGTCCTCCTATGTCTCCTTACTATGATAAACGCTTTAAAAATCCAATGACAATCTGACCGTTACGATATCCGGTCTCTCAAATCTGTGCAAAACGCCGTCCTCCTCGATGGTGACCGACTCTGCATCATAGGCCCTTAGAATGCCGGAAAATTCCTTCTTCTTATCGATAGGCTTATAGGTTTTCAGCTCCACCGCCTCACCCAGACTCTTTTCCAGATGCCGGTCCTTCTTCAGGACTCTGCCTAATCCCGGACTGCTCACTTCCAGAATATAGGCGTCCGGAATGAAATCCTCCGCATCGAGCGCATCCGACAAAGCCCGGCTCACATTCTCACAATCCTGAATGTTCACGCCCTCCGGCTTATCGATATAAACCCGCAGATAATACTCCTTCCCCTCCTTTATGTACTCCACATCGTAGATTTCCACGCCGCAGCGCTCCACGATAGGAGTAAGGAGACTTTCCGTTTTTTCCTCATAGGTTTCTCTTTTTGACATAACGGCCCCCTGCACGGAAAAGAGCGGACTCGCAAGTCCACTCTTTATCTCAGTAATCATTATTGATTCTCATAGCATTATAGCACCCTTTTTCATCCATTGCAAGTTTTTTTCCATATTTGACAGGGAGGCCGATATCTATTACTCTATTCTATAAGTAGTTTTCATTTGGGGGAACGCAAAACATGACTAACAAACCGGACCGTATTTTACTGGCTCACCTATTCCAGAGCTTTGTCACCACTTGGGCGTTGATGAAGGCCTCCCGCATGGAACCGGGCAATATCCTGACCTTCGTCTTCTTCCTTCTGGTGTTCTTTTTCTACCGGCACGTAAACCGCCGCATGAACCTGTTACAGCTTTCCAACCGTGTGGCCCTTGTCACAGCGGTTCTTTTTACGCTTCTATACATGCTGGTGGACTATCCCCACTACATCGAGCTGCTTACAAGCAGACTGTACCGCGCTGTGGTTCTTACCATTATTTTTACCGGCTTTGTCTGCCTGTTTTATTATCTGCTGCACTTTTTGTATTCCTACGCCTGCGACAAAGACAGGCTGTACCGCGTTCTGCTCACCCGTTATCAGGATATTCCCTATTCCCATAACGGCCGCTATCAAAAGCTGTCCGCCTGTCTTGCGGCGGTTATCAATTTCATACGCAGCCATACGGCCCTGTGTGCCTTTCTGGCCTGTATGGCCGGCTGGCTGCCCTATTATCTCTATCAATATCCGGGCATCATGACCCCGGACAGCATCAATCAGCTCGAACAGATTTTGGGCGTCGTGCCTTATTCCAACCACCACCCATGGATTCATACGCTGGTTTTCGGCTTTTTTTACCACCTTGGCTTTGCGCTGACAAACAATATGGTGATTGCCGTATCCGTTTATACCCTTTTTCAAATGTGCCTTTTGGCCGGCAGCGTAGCCTTCTTCATTTCCACCCTGCGCGCTCACAGAATCCGGCCCTTTATCCTCATTCTGATCACAGCCTTCTATGCCCTGATCCCCTACCATGCCGTCTTTTCCGTTACCGTGTGGAAAGATATTCCCTTTGCGGCGGCGGTACTGTTTTTTAGCTGTTCCATCCTGCGCCTTTCTGTGCAGGAAAAAATTTGCCCCAAAAACCTCTGTGTATTTACAATATCAGGCGTTATGATATGTCTTTTCCGCTCCAATGGATGGTATGCCTTTCTTCTTGCCGTGCCTTTCCTGCTTTTCGGCTTCCGGCATAAAGCCAGATCGGTCTATCCGCCGCTGTTTACCATTCTTCTTTTGGCTGCGGTTGTCAGATATCCTGTTATGCGCGCCTTTCATGTGGAACCGCCCGATTTTATCGAGTCTGTCTGCATTCCCATGCAGCAGATCACAGCCGTTATTTGTAATGACAGAGCTCTCACCGAAGAAGAATTGTCCCTGATCGAAGAGGTGGTAGACTTAACCTACATCCACGAGCTTTATAATCCCACCTTCGCCGACAACATCAAGGAGCTTGTCCGCGCGGGAAATCAAGATTATCTGATAGCGCACAAGAAAGAATTTTTGAAACTCTGGGTCGAACTGGGACTTCGGTATCCCGGGGATTACCTAACCGCTTATGTGAATCAGACTTACGGTTACTGGTATCCCGACTCCTTCTATCTGGTTGCCGAAGCGGAAGGCGTCAGCGCCACGGATCTTGGCGTCTCCCATACGCCGTTGATCGGCGGCCCCCTCGTCATAAAAGCCAAGGAAATCGCGATCAAGCTCGGCAGTATGGTGCCCGTTTACGGCACGCTCTGGAGCATGGGCGTGGCCTGCTGGATTATGCTGTTCGGTATCAGCGTGGTGATCATCCGCAAGGACTATCACAAACTCATCTGCTATCTGCCAAGCGTCGCCTTACTGCTCACGGTATTGGCCGCCACCCCGGTCGCCACGGAGTTTCGCTATGTTTATTTTATGGTGCTCTCTCTTCCCTTCTATCTGATCACGGCCATTCTGCCGGCCGGGGCGGACGGGGATGTCCAAGATTAGCAATCGGGCGCATAGAAACAGGCTACGGTAAAAAGAAACAGTCCCCTGTTTTTAAATGCAGGTACTGCGCGCCCTCGCCCTCCTGCGCCAGACGGCTCTGCGCCGCGTCGCCCGTACAATGATTGAACCCCGCAACCGCAATTCCCATATCCTTGAGTATTTTAATCGTTTTCGTTAGTCTCGCCTCGTCGGCTTCCACTAAATGAGAGCCGCCAAAGACTGCGTACACTGGCTGTCCGAAACGTTCCCTCACGCTCCTGATCATATTTAAAATGCCCGGATGCGCGCAGCCCACAATCAAAACCAGTCCCTTTTCGCTTTCCAGTACCAGACAGATTTCGTCTGGGAAATCATCCAGTACCATTCCCTCCGCCGTCCGCCGTACAAAACGGGACGGCGCTTTTTCGAAGCCGTAAACCCGTTGAAAGCCTCCCACCACATGACAGCCCTCCGTCAGGGTCTCGCAATCCTCGCAGATCCGCCGTTCTATGCCGTTGTCCGCAAGAAACGACTCCCCGAACCCACAGCCCAGATACGTGTATTTGCTGCCCTCGCTGGCATATTTTTCCTCAAAAAACCGCGGCCCCGTGATGAGCGGCGCATGGACGCCGTGGGCTGCCATATCGGGATATCCGCCCGCATGGTCGTAGTGGCTGTGGCTCAATACCACATAATCCACCCCGGTCAGAGATACGTTCATCTTCTCCGCATTTTTTCTGGCCGCGCTGCCCGCGCTGCAGTCAAACAAAATTTTTACCCGCTCCGTCTCCACCAGAAAAGACAGCCCGTGCTCCGCAATGAGCGACCGATTCCGGGAGAGATTATTTTCTAACAATGTGCGCAGAACCACCATAGTTCTTCCCTTCCCCTTTCAAAGCGTTTTTCGTTTCCGCTTCCTTCTAAATGGCTTTTACAAGCCAATTTCACCGTCTGATCAGAAGCGCCGCCACATCGTTTACGTTAGTGCCCGTAGCGCCCGTTACAATCAGACCTTCTGTCTTCTTTAACGCGTGGTAGGCGTCGTTGTCCTGCAAAACGTCGTAAATAGAAATACCCAGTTTCGCAAGCTTCTCCTTCGTGAAGGTATCGCTGTAGCCGCCTGCCGCATCGGTAGGGCCGTCCGTCCCGTCGCTTCCCACGCTGAACACCGCCGTACCGGGAAGTCCAGCGATCCCCTCCGCCGCTGCCAGCGCAAGCTCCTGATTCCTGCCGCCCTTCCCCTTTCCTGTCAGATGCACCACCGTCTCTCCTCCTGCTAAAAAAGCAAGACTCTTTTGGGTATCCCGATGGGTTTTCGCGATCGCCGAGAGAAACCGCCCGGCCTCCCTGGCCTCACAGGACAACTGGTCTGTCAGGATCACCGGTTCATACCCCAACTCCTTACAGGCCGCTGCGGCGGCCCTGCACAAATCGGACACACTGCCCGTAATCTGCGTTTCCACATTGGCAAGGGTTTTCGGCGTCTCCTGCGCAAGCAGCGACATCGCCCTTTCGCTCATCCGCAATTTATATTTCTTCACGACTGCAAGCGCCTCTCCACAGGTGGAAGAATCGGGATAAGCTGGTCCCGAGGCAATCATGTCAAGCGGATCGCCCAGAATATCGCTCAAAACAATGCCGAAGACATACGCCGGCTCACAGACCTTGGCAAACCGCCCTCCCTTCACCGCAGAAAGCCGTTTCCGAATGATATTCATCTCCACAATGTCCGCTCCGCAGGCCAAAAGCTGTCCCGTAATATCCGCAAGTTCCTCCCCGCTCACCAGAGGTTTTTCAAACAGAGCCGAACCGCCGCCCGACAAAAGGAAAATCACTTCATCCTGCGCCGAAGCCCGCTCCACAAGCTCCAAAGCCTCCCTTGTCGCCTGATAGGAATTTTCATCCGGCACCGGATGCCCTGCTTCAAAACACCGGGTTCGGGAAATCTCTCCTTTCACATGACCGTACTTAGTCACCACCACGCCTGCTTCCAGCCTGTCTCCCAGTATCTCGGCCGCTGCTCTTCCCATCTGCCAGCCAGCCTTCCCGGCTGCAACCATATAAATTTTTCCCGGGCCAAACTTTCTTCCCTGCAGCGCCCTTTTCACCGCCTCGTCCGGCAGCACCGCCTGAATTGACTTTTGTATGATCTGATCCGCCTCTTCCCGTAATGTCATATAAGCCCTCCCTGCCGGATATCCGCGCCTGCCGTTTGTCTATTCCTATCTTCTGCCTCCATTATAGCATTTTTTGCCCATGCCCACAATCCGCCTATTCACTCGCCCCACTCCTTGACAACCATCCCGTTTGCCAGTTCTTTATCGCACTCCGTCACAATCTTCATATCGCCTGCAAGCAGTTCGTCCGCAATCGCCACGTAGTCCTCATTCTGGTCGAGAAGCCGCACCGTCAGGCTCCTCGCGCTGATCTCCGTTCCAAGAATCCCGTTCTTTTCTTCCAAAACATAAACGCATTTACCGCCCTCATCGCGTAACGCCTTGAGCGGAATGACATAATCATAAATCTCCGAGGTGGTGGTCACCTCCATGACTCCTTCCGTCCGTCCTCTGCCGACGCCCGCATCCAAATAAATCTTCACCGTATAGGCGCCGTTTTCCTGCACAATGGAATCCACCGTCTCAGAAGCCTCCTCTGAGCTTCCCGGAAAGCTCAGCCGCACGCTGTCACCCGTATGGAGCATAGATTTTTGTTCCTGTGTAATCACCGTGGAAAACAACAGACCGCTCTCGTCATCGGCATAACGGATCACCGCCTCCGATCCCATCCGCATACCGGACTGTACCATGACTTCCAGAACCGTACCCTCCTCTTTGGCCTTCACCCTGCCCTCCTCCAGTAAAAGCTCCGTCAGGAACGCGATCCGTTCCTGCCTCTCCCGCACTTGGCTAATGCCGGCGACTCCCATGTCAAGGCCGCTCTCCGCCGCATTTTGGGCGCGTCTGGCATCCTCAATGTCTCTGTCCGCCTGCCTCAATATTTTTTCCTTCTCAAGCTGCACATCCTCGATCGCCCGCTTTTTCTCTGCAATCTCCCTGTCAAACCGCTGCCGCTCATCCGCCCATGCAATCCAGATTTCGTCCGAGGCGTCCTCCTCGGGAATCCGGAACATATGGGTGTCCAGATCCTCCATAAGCTCTTCCAGCTTCTTTGTCTCCTCCGCAATTTTTCTGTCCAGTTCCGTGACGCTCATATCATAATCTTCCTGCGCCCGGGTAGTGTTCGTAGCTGCGTCCCGCCGTCTGACCTGCTCCTGCTGCTGCCACGCCTGCTCCTGCGCGTTAAGCCCGGCAAGCTGCGCCTGCAAATCTTCCGTGTCCACCTCATAGAGAACACTTCCAGCCTCCATCCGGTCTCCTGCCGCTACACACACCTTTTTCACCAGCAGTCCTTCCAAACCGGTAACCGCCTGCGAATGAACCGCCTCCACCGTTCCGTCCACCTGCAGCTTCTTTTGAATGGAAGCTGCGACAGGATTTGTCCACCGAATCCGCGGCATCTGACTGACATAGACTATTCGCGACACATATGTCATAATTAGCATAGCCGTCATAAAAACCGCAAACCCTTTCCACAATTTTTTCTTCGATTCCATTACGCCTCCCAGCCTTTTTCCTTCTGCTGATACGCAAATAAAAGTTTTTTCACGTTTTGACCCCGATATAGGCGATTCCCTCCTCCAACGCGTCCTGCCCAAGTGCAAAGACAAACAGTGCGGGGATCAACACCATAACCGCCACTGCAAAGGCGAAACCCGCCTGGCTGACGGCAATCTGCGGCAGATAAAGAGACAACGGCCACATTGCCTGCTCTTCCAAAAAAGCCATGGGCTGCTCTACCAGATTCCAATACTCTAAAAAGCTCAAGACGATAGCCGCCTGTATTCCCATCTTTCCCAAGGGCAGTCCAATCTGTAAAAAAATCTGCATCTCCCCCGCGCCGTCCAGTCTGGCCGCTTCCAAGATCTCCCCCTCAATCTGGGTAAATCCCCGGTACATGATGAATACCGGAAAGGTAGAAAAGATAGCCGGAAGAATCACCGCCGCAGGATGATTGTACAACTGCAGCTTCTGTAATACGATGTACTGCGGCAGAAGCATCACCTGAAAAGGCAGAAGCATCAGCACCACATAGAGCCCGAACAGAAAATCCCTGCCCCGGAAGCGGAAAGCGGCAAAAGCCCATGCCGAAGGCAGTCCCACCACCAACTGGCCGGCCAGAATCGCGGCCGTCATCCCCACCGTATTCCAGAACAACTGATAGAACGCCGGCGATTCGATTAACAGTCTGTAAAAATGGCCTATCGTCGGATAAAAGGGAATCAAATGCCAGACCGCAAAGCCCTTCCCCTCACCCAGAATCGGCGCAAGAATCCGCCTCATCTCCACACTATCCATCAGAGAACCGCTTGGAATCATCAAAAGCGGCGCACAGATCAGAGCCGCCGCTGCCGCACAGATTCCCGTGGCAAACCATACCCTTATCTTTTTCCGCATTACCCCGCCTCCAGTCTTTTCTGCAAAAGCAGGCACACACAAAGCAATACAAGCGACAGAATCACCGTCAGCGCCGCCATCCTGTCAAACTCCAGTTTCAAATACCAGTTCTGCAAAAGATGCTGTAAAAAATAAATATGTTCCTGCGGATAACTGCCCGCCACCATCCAAACCTCCCGGTAGCTTTTAAAAATCTGCAATACGGACAGCATCCCTATCGTGAAAAAGCTGCCGGAAAGTCCCGGCCGAATGATATAATGCCAGTTCTGCCATCTGTTTGCGCCGTCCACCTGCGCTGCCTCCTCCACTTCCTTCGGCAGCGCCGAAAGTCCCGCAAGCCAGAGAATGACCATATACCCCGTATTTTTCCACAAGAAACTGCACACCACCACCGCTAATGCCCATTCGGTATTGAGATAGTCGATCGCGTCAAAAACAGGGAGCGCCGCGATCTGTTCCGATACTTTCGTCACTACGCCGTTAATCACTCCCTGTCTGTCAATCAGAATCTGCAGCGTCAAAACCATGACCGCCGCCGGCACCGCCATAGGCAAGAGCATTGCCGACACCAATCTGCGCCTCTGCAGGAGACCTCGTAATAACAGCGACAGCATCAGACTAATTCCCATCAGAAGCGGCACGCCCACCGCCATATACAAAAACGTATTGCGCACGGCCAGCATGAAAGCGCCGTTTTCCACCACCGCGCGGTAATGATCCATCCCCACAAAGGCATTGTTGCCTGATTTTACAAACGAGCGCCGCGCCACCTCAAAAAAGGGAAGCAGATAAAAAAGCATGACCCCTGCAAATCCCGGCAAAAGAAACAGCAGCCTCTTACTCTTCCATCGCAATCGCCATCTTCCTCTCAACCTCTTTCGCCCCTTCCTCCGGCGTCAGTTCGCCATTAAGCACCCGGATGCCGGTTTCCATCGCGCACTCCTCTAACATCGTGCCGGGACGGTAACAACAATCCGCGTCCTCCATCATCTGATAAAGCCACTGCTTTTCTTCCTCCGTGGGCCAGAAATCAGGATAATTGATTCCGGTAGGATCTTTAAATCCCATGGTCTGACCGAACTCTATGTTGCTGATATCCAGAATATCGCTCAGCGAATCTTTCCGTATGGTGAGGCCGCTGTGATTGCGCGGCCTGTCAAGCCACCATTTACGCATCATCTCATCGGAGAGGAGCGCCTCAAAAAATTCCTCTGCAAGCTCCGGCTCTTTCGCCTGTTCGCACAGCCCCACAATCATCCTTGCCCAATAGACATTGTCCGCCTGTCCCGTATAGGCTCCGTAAGTCACCTCATCATCCAGCTCTTTCTGCTGCCAATCCGCCGCCATATTTGCCTTTTCCACATGAATACCCGTCATGCCGACCTGCGGGGTCATCAGAAAGCCAAGCTGCAGCCATGTCTCGCCAAAGTTTTGTTGGGCGTTGTACTGATAATTGAATCCGATATCCGCCATATCCATATCCGCAGGCTCATAATATTCCATATTGTTTTTCTGCCATGCTTCGCGTCCCGCCTCGTCAAATCCGGCGCTGTCCAGTTCCCACAGCTTTTTCACCGCTTCATAATAGGCCGTCAGCTTCTCCCCATCCAAACTGCCGTCCTCCTTCGTCCATGCGGGCAGGCAGACCGGTATCGTCTGTAACAGAACGTCCTTGGGATATGGGGTATAGAGAACCGGCCCCTCAGGATGCTTCTGCCTTGCAAGCTCCACGCCCGCCACAATATCGTCGAGACCGTCCTCACCCTCCAGATACATTTCCTCACTTAGCCACAGCGGCAGATAAACCATCATCGGCACACCGTATATTTTTTCTGTGTCTGTCATCCGCATTCCCTCGACAATGTTCCGATACAGAATGCCGTCGTCCAGATAAGGCTGCAAGATCCCGTCCAACTCCCTCAGCACGCCCTTGTCCGCATACTGTTCCATATCCATCTGATCCATGACGATCACATCCGGCACATCCCCGGCCAGCAGACGTGTGTTCAGGTTTTTCAGCGCATCCTCTTTACTAACCGCGTTGTCGCCGTCCATGCCCGTCTCATACCGCACCAGCACATCCGGATGCTCTTTCTGGAAAAGCTGCCCCGCATAGCGAATCCACCCGATTTCCTCCAGACTGTACACGGCCAGTTCCTTAGACGGTCTGGCAGGAAGCGTCTCGTCATAATACATCTCCGTCATATAATTGCCGCTGAACAGGAGGCGGAACTCCCCATTGTCAAGCGCCTGCAGGGCTAAAGGCTCTCTCTGGGTATCACCGAGCGCCGTCATCTGCCCGTCTGCGATCTGCTCAATGATCGAACCGCCCCATATATAGCGGTATACCCCGGTACGGCATGCCAGATATAAAATCTGCGTGCCGCCTGCGCCGTCAAGTTCTGCCTCTGCCGCATCCTCCGCGGTATCCGCTTGCCGATCCCTGTCCGCAAGCGTCATGACAAGACCGCCGCTGCTATGGCTTTTTATAAACTCATCCAACACGCTGCTGCCGTCAAGCAGTTTTCCTGCCGTAAGATCGTAGAAATAAGCCTTTTCCCTGTCCGCCGCAAGCATCACATCATCCGCAAATACAATGGACTCTACCTGCCCTGACGTGGCAAACAGACTGTCCGCCTCCCCATTCTCCACATTAATCCGGTACATCTGGTTTGCGGACGCCGCATACAGCTCTCCCTTCTGAGAAAAAACAAGGGTATTCAAGTTCGTCCCTTTCTGATACCCTTCTCCATGGGGTTCCAGCGCATGGTTTTTACCGGCCTCATCCACATAGCAGTACAGATAACGATTGTCTCCGGAAAGCCACAGCGCCTCCAGTTCCTGATCCACCCAGAATTTAGGCGTATAAGCAAAAACAGCCGCCCCGTTGTCCGCCACCCCCACCTCGTATTTGACATGGATATTGGCGTTGGTCTCCCAGCTCCAATTCTTTTCCCTGCTCTCGCCCTGCGCGTCCACATAGGTCAGATTTGTATCTAGGCCATAAAGATAATAGCTCCCGTCCGGACATGCGCGCATATAAGTGAACGTGCCGGACGGCAGCTTCACTTCCCTGTCCGCATAGCGGCCCATGGGAATTTCTTCCTCCAAACTGCCGCATCCCAAAAGTCCCACGCACATGACCGCCGCAAGCAACGCCGCGTACAGCCTGCTCCTCGTTAAGCCCCTGTCTTTTTGACCGCTTTTCCATCGTATTTCTCTATCCGTCATAATTTCCCACCCCACATCCTACCGACGCACCTATCTCCTGCCTATCTGGCTTTTAAACTATATTATAATAAAAATTTCTTCTAAATATCTTCTAAGAAGATTCTAAGAAATCTCTAAATCAAATATTTTTTAAAAAACTAAAATATTTATGATTTATTTAAAGAAAAAATGTGGTAAAATGTTCACAAAAGTAAGAAATCGTTTTGCAGATTTGCAGTATGGATCTAGAACAGAGGACGCTATCATGAATATTCTGATCATTGAGGATGACAAAGACTTATGCCACGCCATATCCTGGCAGCTACAGCAGGAGGGAAACCGGGTGGACTGCTGCCATGACGGCGGCGAAGCCATCTTGTATATTCGTCAGGGCATTTATGACCTGATCCTGTTGGACTGCATGCTGCCCGGTGAGGACGGGCTTCACATTCTTCGGGAGATACGCGCCGAAGGGAATCTGACACCCGTCATTATCCTCTCCGCCCTCGGCGAGGTGGACGACCGGGTAACCGGACTCAATGCGGGCGCGGACGACTATCTGGTAAAGCCCTTTGCCTACTCGGAGCTTTCTGCCAGAATCGCTTCCCTGTTCCGCCGCAAAAACGCCTTTGAAACCCCAGCCCTCTCCTACGGCGACCTATCCTTGGACAGCGCGGAAAACAGCCTGATCTGCAAAGATAAAAAATGCGCTCTCTCCCAGACGGAAAGCGAACTGATGCGCCTGCTCCTGCAGTCCGGCAGCAAGACCACCGACCGCACCGTACTGCTGCACAAAGTATGGGGACTGGACACTTCCGTGGAAAGCAGTAATCTGGATAACTACATCTATTTCCTGCGCAAGCGCTTAAAAACTCTGGAAAGCCACGTCACCATTGTCAACCGCCGCGGCCTCGGCTACCGTCTGGAATACAGCGGCATACAGAAACTGTCCGATGCCGAATAGTCACAAAGAATAGAGGAGCTCTTATGTATCATGATGTACGGCTTCGGCTGACCAAACTTTTCACCGCTGTCCTTTCGGGTTTACTGGCTGTACTGCTTGGCGTCTGCTTTTCTTTTTCCGTCAGGCAGCAGTTCTCCCTGCAGTTATCTTCTTTTACGGGCCAGTCCTACACAGTGTTTGAATCTCTCAGCGAACAGTCTGTCCTCACTTCCCGCTGGCTGGCTTCCCATGAGGAAAACGCCGGATTTCGTATTTATCTGTGGGATAACGGGGTGGAATTGTTCCATAACCGGGACCACGCCAACCAGATCCAGCCCGAATATCTCCACTATCTTTCCGCGCAGACCGACGGGCGCACCCTGCATCCGCAGGAAAAAGCCGTTGACGTATCAGTGGGAAAACACGGCCTCCTGCCTGAAGTTTTATATTATCAAAAACATCTGGTAAAAAACAACAGTCTTCTGCAAGTCTGTTTCTTGCAATCGCTCAAGCCGCTCTATGTCCGTATCGGAAGCAGTCTTTTTCTCTATCTCACTCTGTTTTTCTCCTCTCTGTGCCTCCTCGCGCTCTTTTGCTGGTATTTCACGGGGCGGCTTCTGCAGCCGCTGCTCGCTTCCCAAGAGAGCCAGAACCGCTTCATCGCAAGCGTCTCCCACGAACTGCGCACCCCGTTAGCCGTCATCCTCTCCAACGCTTCCGCCTGCGAAAAAGCGCCTCAGGCAGCGCAAAAGACCTTTTTTCAGGTAATTGCAAGAGAAGGCGCGCAGATGTCCGTCATGTTAGAGCAGCTTCTCACCCTCTCCCGGGCGGACAGCCACGGATTGTCTCTTCGGATCGAGGAGTCCGATTTGCAGACATTGCTCCTAGAAACCTACGAAAATTTTCTGCCTTTGGCCGCCGACAGCGGGCACCTTCTCTCCATTCGTCTGCCGGAAGCCGATCTGCCTCTCTGTCCCTGCGACGCAGCAAGAATACAGCAGGTATGCCACATTCTTCTCCATAATGCCCTGTCCTACACGCCCGCCGGGAGCGCCGTGCTTCTCTTCCTATCTGAGGGAACCTATGAGAAGGAAATCACCATCGGCGTACAGGATAACGGGCCCGGCATTCCCGACGAAGAAAAGGAACACATCTTTGACCGCTTCTATCGCACGAAATCCAGTTCTTCCACAGGAAAGGACGAAAAAGGCCACCACGGTCTGGGACTCGCGGTAGCCAAAGAAATCGTTTCCGCCCACAAAGGGGCGCTTACTGTCGCAGATGCCAAAGGCGGCGGAGCTGTCTTTTTATTGACGCTGCCTACCCTAACGTGTTAGGATAGGCTTACGGGTCATTCTATCCCGAGAAGGAGTACCGTAATCATATGAACTATATCCAACACAAAGCCGAGGAATCCCTTGAGGATTACCTTGAAACCATACTGATCCTGAGCAAACGCCTTTCTGTCGTGCGTTCCATCGACGTAGCGACTGAAATGAATTTTTCCAAACCCAGCGTGAGCGTCGCCGTAAAAAATCTGAAAAACCGCGAATACATCACCGTCTCAGAGGACGGCTACCTCCAATTAACAGACGAGGGGCAAAAAATCGCGGAGAGCGTCTACGAGCGTCACACCCTTTTAACGGACTGGCTGGTTCACCTTGGCGTCGATCCCCAAATTGCCGCAAGCGACGCCTGCAAGATGGAGCATGACATCACTCCGGAAAGCTATGAAGCGATGAAAAAATGTATTCTGTCCGTTTTAGGGCGGGACTGAAACCACAAATTTTTATGGCGCACGGCATACTCTGCCATGCGCCATTTTTTATTCCTCTCTCTTCGGATGGCAGGCGCCATTCATAGCGCAGCCTGCACATCCGCAGCCACAAGAAGAATTCCCTTTCCTTTTACCACGCACGATGCTGGCGATGGCAGCCGCCACCATGAGAAGCAAAACCGCACTAATAATGATTGTCGCCATATTTTCCATAAGCCATGTAAACATCGGAATCCCTCCTGTTCTTCTCGCGTTGTTATGAGTTTGCCATTTTCACCTTTTTCGTCAGCTTCGTCGCCTCTTTGTACGGTCTAAACAGCATATAGATCATGCCGCCGAGAACAACGACCGCCGCCAACAGACCAATGATATTCAAGTTTCCTGTAAATGCAGAACCAATCTGGTAAACCATCAGCGCCACCGCGTAGGCCAGCCCGCACTGATACAGAATCGCAAACCACGTCCACTTCGCACTGTTCATCTCCCGCTTAATCGCGCCGATGGCCGCAAAGCAGGGTGCGCACAAAAGATTGAACACAAGGAAGGAATAACCCGCAACTTGGCTAAAGTTTGCGCCGATCTCAGGCCATCCGCCCGGATAGAGGATACCCATGGTGCCGACGATATTTTCCTTCGCCACAAGGCCCGTGATGGAAGCCACCGCCGCCTGCCAGCTTCCCCAGCCAAGAGGGGTGAAAATCCATGCGATCGCACCGCCGATTGCCCCAAGAAGCGACTGATCCATTTCCTCCTCCGCAAGCATCCGGAATCCTTCCGCCGTAAATCCAAAGTAAGTCGTAAACCAGATCACGATCGTGGAAAGGAGGATAATTGTGCCCGCCTTCTTGATAAAAGACCATCCGCGTTCCCACATGGAGCGCAGCACATTGCCCGCCGTAGGCATATGGTAAGCCGGAAGCTCCATCACGAAAGGAGCCGGATCACCGGAAAACATCTTCGTCTTCTTTAACATAATACCGGAAATAATGATCGCCGCCATCCCTACAAAGTAGGCGCTCGTCGCTACCCAGGCCGAGCCGCCGAAAATTGCGCCCGCAACCATCGAAATAAACGGAACCTTCGCACCGCAGGGAATAAAGGTCGTCGTCATAATCGTCATTCTGCGGTCGCGCTCGTTCTCAATCGTCCTCGACGCCATGATGCCCGGAATGCCGCAGCCCGTACCGATGAGCATCGGGATAAAGGACTTACCTGACAAACCAAACTTACGGAAAACACGGTCGAGCACAAAGGCGATACGCGCCATATAGCCGCAGGCCTCAAGGAACGCAAGAAGCAGGAACAAAACAAGCATCTGTGGAACAAAGCCAAGCACCGCGCCCACGCCAGCTACGATACCGTCGTTGATCAGGCCAGACAGCCAATCCGCCGCGCCCGCTGCCTCCAACGCATTGCCTACAAATACCGGAATACCGGGAACCCATACGCCGTAAGCTGCTGGGTCTGGCTCTTCGCCATATCCTTCCACAACCGCAAGCGCCGCCTCGTAATCTGCGAGGGATGCCGTCTCCACCGCCACTTCCAGCGTTTCCTCGTCCTCCACCTCATAAGGGAAATCGCCCGCTGGCTCCGCCCCATTTTCTTCCACATAAGCGTCGTAGCCATCCACGATCAGCGCCGCGTCGCCGTATTTCCCGGCCGCCTCCTCATAATCGGAGGAACCGATCCCAAACAGATGGAAACCGTCGCCAAACAGTCCGTCGTTTGCCCAATCCGTGGCGTTTGCGCCCACCGTCACCATGGAAATATAATACACAAGGAACATGACAGCCGCAAAAATCGGCAGTCCTAAAAATCTGTTTGTGACAATCCTATCAATTTTATCGGAGGAGGTCAACTTTCCAGCAGACTTTTTCTTTAAGCACCCTTTGATGATGCTCCCGATATAAACATAACGCTCATTAGTAATGATGGATTCCGCGTCGTCGTCCATCTCCTTTTCCGCCGCCTTGATATCCTCTTCAATATGATTTTGAACCGCCAGATCCAAACTTAACTGCTCTAAAACTTTATCATCACGCTCAAACAGCTTGATCGCATACCACCGTTGCTGCTCCTCCGGCAGTCCGTGCACCGCTGCCTCCTCAATATGGGCAAGGGCGTGTTCCACCGTCCCCGAAAAAGTGTGCATGGGAACGGTCTTTCCGTTCTTCGCCGCGTCGATTGCCGCCTCCGCCGCTTCCATGATACCGCTGCCTTTCAGCGCGGAAATCTTGATTACCTTACAGCCTAACTGTCTTGCCAGCTCCTCCGTATTAATCTGATCGCCGTTTTTCTCCACCACGTCCATCATGTTGATAGCGACGACAACCGGAATGCCAAGCTCGGTGAGTTGTGTGGTCAGATACAGGTTTCTCTCTAGGTTCGTGCCGTCAACGAGATTCAGGATCGCGTCGGGACGTTCGTTAATCAGATAGTTTCTCGCCACCACTTCCTCCAGCGTATACGGAGAAAGGGAATAAATACCCGGAAGGTCGGTGATCGTCACACCGTCATGCTTTTTCAGTTTTCCTTCCTTCTTTTCCACCGTAACGCCCGGCCAGTTCCCGACAAATTGGTTAGAACCGGTCAAAGCGTTAAATAATGTCGTTTTCCCGCAGTTCGGGTTACCCGCAAGGGCAATTCGCATACTCATCATCCATTTCCTCCTTCTCCCACCTCAATCATCTCCGCATCCGCTTTCCTGATCGAAAGCTCATAGCCGCGCACCGTCACTTCAATCGGGTCGCCCAAAGGCGCCACCTTGCGAATCTGCACATCCACGCCTTTCGTTAAGCCCATGTCCATGATCCGGCGTTTGACCGCGCCCTCGCCGTGGAGCTTCACCACACGGACGGTATCGCCAACTTTTGCCTCTTTCAGTGTTCTCATTCCGTTTTCCTCCTCACTTCTCATTTTTAGACCATAATCTTCTGCGCCATCTCTTTGCTAACCGCAATGCGGGAATCCTTCACATTCACAATCACGTTGCCCGCGATGGCGCTGACTACCGTGACCGCCCCTCCCACAACAAATCCGAGGTTCTCCAAATGTGCCTTGATTTCCTGCTTGCCCCCGATTTTCCTGATGATATTTTCTTCTCCTGCTTCTGCTAATGTAAGCGGCATCATAGGTTCCTCCCTTTTCATACGTTTTGCACGTCACATGTATTAGTTTTAACTAACCGCATGTGTAAAATAATGGTTAGCTATCACTAACCATGTATTATCATACGACTTTGTATCGTTCTTGTCAATACTATTTTGATCATGTAAATAAAAAATACCGCAAACCGCGTTATCCGCAGTTTCCGGCATCCTTTAGGGTTGGGCTGTTCTAAAACAGTCAACAGCTCGTAGGGGAATCGAACCCCTGTTTCCGCCGTGAGAGGGCGGCGTCTTAACCGCTTGACCAACGAGCCATCTGATTGACACTTGCTTATTTTATTATATTTTCGGAAAGAATGCAAGTCCTTTTTTCATTTTTTTAGACTATTATAATACTTTACTCAAGAAATCAATCGTTCTTGGCTCCTTCGGATGATCCAGCACCTCCTCCGGCGTCCCCTCTTCGATGATGTAACCGCCCTCCATAAAAATCACGCGGCTGGCCACTTCTCTGGCGAATCCGATCTCATGAGTCACTACGATCATCGTCATACCGTCCCTTGCAAGCTCCTTCATCACCGCCAGCACCTCTCCCACCATCTCAGGGTCAAGAGCGCTGGTCGGCTCGTCAAAAAGCATGATATCGGGATTCATTTCCAATGCCCTTGCAATCGCCACACGCTGTTTCTGTCCGCCAGAAAGCTGGCTGGGGTAGGCCTGCGCCTTGTCGGCAAGCCCTACCCGCTCCAAAAGCTGCATCGCCTTGTTCCCTGCCTCCTCCTTGGAAAGAGTCTTTAAATGAACCGGCGCCAGCGTCATGTTCTTTAGGACATTCAAGTGGTTAAACAGATTGAAATGCTGAAACACCATGCCAATATTCTCACGCACTTTATTGATGTCCGTATGCTTGTCGGTCACGTCAAAGCCGTCGATTACAATCTGGCCGGAGGTAGCCTTTTCCAACTGGTTCAGACACCGTAACAGGGTAGACTTGCCGCTGCCGGAAGGACCGATCAGCACCACCACTTCCCCTTCGGTTACCTCCAGACTAATGTCCTTAAGCACTTCCAGAGAACCAAAATTCTTTTTTAGATTCCTAACGGAAATCTTTACGTCCGTATTATCTGCCACGGTTGATCCTCCTCTCAATCTGTTTGGAAATCTTACTCAATATGGTAATGACAATCAGGTACATGATACCTACAACGGCCCATGCCTGCAAATTCTTAAACGTATTACCCATGATCGTCTTACCCACGTTTGTAAGCTCCGGAAACCCGATAACCGAAAGAATCGACGTATCCTTCAAGGTAATGATAAACTGGTTGATAATCGACGGAATCATTGTGCGGACCGCCTGCGGAATCACGATCAGAGCCATCCCCGCGCCGTAAGAAAGCCCGAGGCTTCTTCCCGCCTCCATCTGTCCCCTGTCCACGCTCTGGATGCCTGCCCGGATAATCTCAGCCATATACGCGCCGCAGTTCATCGAAAGGGCAATCGTGCCGCCCTGCAGCGCACTCATTCTGAAATTTGTAAAGCCCAGACTCTGAATGCCGGACGGAACGCCAAAATAAATAAAATAGGCCAACACAATCAGGGGCACGCCGCGCACAGCGTCCACATAGACCGTGCCAATAAAATTAAGCACTCTGTTATGCCCCACATTCATCAGACCGAAAATCATACCGATGACCGTGGCAAACACCAGTGAAAGCAGGCACAGCAAAAGCGTGTGCCCCATTGCTTTCAACAGCATTGTCCCGTATGTCTGTATTATCATTACCATAAAACACTTCTCCCTACTTCTCTAAATACTTCGCAATAATCTCGTCGTACTTGCCGTTTGCCTTAATATTCTTCAATCCAGCGTTGAACATATCAAGAAGCTCCTGATTCTCCGCATTCATGATGGCAAAGCCATAAGGCGCGCCCTCGCTCTCCATGCCCTCGGGAATGGTCAAAGCCAGATTACCCGTCTTGATGGAGTCAGCCATGATCGGCGTATCTTCCACACATGCCGCAGAATTGCCAAGGATCACGTCCTGATACATGGTCGGCGAATCCTCAAACACGGTGGTCGTAAAGCCGTACTCATCCTTTAAGCTCTCGGCAAAATCCATACCCGCGGTCCCGTTTTTCACCGCCACGTTCTTGCCTGCAAGATCGGCAAAACTCTTGATATCGCTTCCTTCCGCAACTACAAAAGTCTGCGTCGCGTCATAATAACCGTCGGAGAAAATCCAGCCGGAGTCGATACGCTCCTGCTTGATCGTTGCGCCAGCGATCAGCGCGTCCGCCTGTCCGGCCTGCACTGCCGCTACGCCCGCATCCCAGCCGAGGCTGTTCAACTCATATTTGAAACCCTGATCTTCCGCAATCGCCGCCAATACGTCAACGTCGATGCCCACAAACTCGCCCTTTTCATTGGTGAACTCAAACGGGCGGAACACGGTATCAGTCGCAACCACCCAAACCTTATCGCCTGCTGCCGCGCTATCTGCAGGCGCCTCCTGCGATGCGTCTTCTGCCGGAGCCTCAGCCGGCGCCGTCTCGCCCGTCTGTGCCGCTCCCCCATCGGAACCGCACGCGGTCACGCCAAGAACCATGCAGCCAGTCAAAATCATTGCCAGTAATTTTTTCATAATATCCTCTCCTTTTCTACCGCAAAATGCTTTTTAACGCGAAAGACGGTGTACTGTTGGCATAGACACCGTCTTTTCCCGCTTTCTTAAGTATATGGAGTTTTTCATTCCTTGTCAAGAATTTTGTATACAAACATACAAGTCTACAAATCTGCCGCCGCGGCAAGAATCAGTTCCACAGCCTTGTCAATCCCTAGTTTTTCCGTGTTAACCGTCAGGTCAAAGTTTCTGGCATCGCCATAGGTCTGCTTGGTATAATACTCGCAGTAGCGTTTTCTCGCCTTATCCACCGCGCGTACGTCGTTCGCCACCTGATCCGCCGGCACCTGATCCATCATCTTCGTCATGCGCTTTACCCGCCACTCAAAGCCCGCATGAACAAATACGTTTAAACAATGATCGAACTCCCTAAGGATATAGTCGCCGTTTCGGCCCACAATCACACAGCTTTCCTTATTCGCCAGCTCCCTGATCGCATCCCGCTGGGCCTGCCAAAGCTCCTCCTCCAGCGGTTTATTGTAAAAGTCAAACAGACTCTGGGCAAAGCCGAAGTTTTTCGGCACCCGCTCGTCCCATCTGCGCACCTGTTCGGGAGACAGGCTCTTTCCGGAAACGGCGGTCTTTAAGATAATATCCTTGTCATAGTATTCGATTCCCAGCTCTTTCGCCACCCGCTTGCCGATCTCGCCGCCGCCTGCGCCAAATTCTCTTCCGATTGTCACGATTTTTCTCATATTATTCCCTCCATAATTTGATTGAGCGAAGCTCAATCGGTTAGACTAGGTCAAAGATACTGATCTGGTTGGACTCCGGAATATTCCCCAGCAGCCCAAGCCGGCTCATCAAGTCCGTTACCGATTTGGAAACCCTCGTCCGCTCCCAGAAATCATCTTTGCTTAAGAACGGTCCGTCCTTGGCCGCCTCCACGATAGCGTCCGCCGCCTTCTCACCCAGACCGTCGATGCTGTTTAGGGACGGCATCAGCTTTCCGTCCACAATCTGAAACAATCTGGACTGCGCCGTAAAAATGTCAATCGGCACAAAGTCGAATCCCCTCGCGTACATTTCCTGTACAATTTTCATATCCTTCTGGGTATCCTGCTCCTTCTTGGACAGTTCGTCGTTCCTGCGCTTATAATCCGCCATCACGCTTTCCAGATGAGCCTTGCCCTGACACATAATCTCATAGGAAAAAGCCGAGGCACGAATGCTGAAATAGGCCGCATAGTAGGCCAGCGGATAGTTGATCTTACAGTAAGCGATGCGCCATGCCATCATGACATAGGCCGCCGCATGGGCCTTCGGGAACATGTATTTAATCTTCTTACAGGAACCGATATACCAGTCCGGCACTCCCTGTTCCTTCATAGCGTCGATCCACTCGTCCTTCAAGCCTTTGCCCTTACGCACGCTCTCCATGATCGTGAAGGACAGGGACGGCTCCACCCCCTGCTGCATCAAATAGATCATAATATCGTCACGACAGCAGATGGCAGTGGAAATGGTCGCCAGACCCTCCTCGATCAAAGTCTGCGCATTGCCAAGCCACACATCCGTACCGTGGGACAATCCCGAAATCCGCACAAGATCCGTAAAACACTTGGGCTTGGCGTCTATCACCATCTGGATCACAAACTCCGTGCCAAACTCTGGAATGCCCAAGCACCCCAGTTTGCAGCCGCCGATCTGCTCCGGCGTAATGCCAAGCGCCTCCGTCGACTGGAAGAGAGACATCACCCCTTTATCATCTAATGGGATCGTCGTCGGGTCAAGGCCCGTTAAGTCCTGCAGCATACGAATCATGGTCGGGTCATCATGCCCCAGTATATCGAGCTTTAACAGGTTATGATCAATCGAGTGATAGTCAAAATGGGTGGTGACAATATCCGTCGTCATATCGTTGGCGGGATGCTGTACCGGCGTAAAGGAGTTGATGTCCTCCCCCACCGGCAGAACCACAATACCGCCGGGATGCTGTCCGGTGCTTCTGCGCACCCCCGTACATCCCGTCACAATCCGGTTGATCTCGCAGGCCCGCTTATGCCTGCCCCGCTCCTCATAATAATTCTTCACATAACCGTAGGCCGTCTTATCCGCCAGCGTGCCGATGGTGCCGGCCCGGTAAGTCTGCCCGTTTCCGAAAATCACTTCCGTATATTTATGGGCTTTACTCTGGTATTCGCCAGAGAAATTCAGGTCGATATCCGGTTCTTTATCTCCTTTAAAGCCAAGGAAGGTCTCAAAGGGAATGTCAAACCCTTCCTTTCGAAGCGGCGTGCCGCAGACAGGGCAGTCCTTGTCCGGCATATCGCAGCCCGCGCCGCCGCCGTAAGCCTTTACCTCCTCAGAATCAAAGTCATAATAATGACAGTTCGGGCACAGATAATGGGGGCTTAGAGAATTTACCTCCGTAATCCCCGCCATGTTCGCCACAAAGGAACTTCCCACAGAACCTCTGGAACCTACCAGATAGCCGTCCTCCACGGATTTCCACACCAATTTCTGCGCGATAATATACATCACCGCAAACCCGTTGGAAATGATGGAATGCAGCTCCTTCTCCAAGCGGTCTTCCACAATCTTCGGCAGGGTCTCGCCATAAAGCTCATGCGCCCTGTTGTAGCAGATCTCCGTAAGCTGTTTGTCGCTGTCCTCGATGACCGGGGGACACTTGTCCGGCCGCACCGGCGACATGACGTCGATCATATCCGCAATCAGGTTGGTATTGGTGATCACCACCTCCTCCGCCTTTTCGCTGCCAAGGTAGGAAAACTCCTCCAGCATTTCCTCCGTCGTTCTAAAATACAAAGGAGCCTGATTGTCGGCGTCCGGAAATCCCTGCCCCGCCATGATGATGCGGCGGTAAATCTCATCCTCCGGATTCAAAAAATGCACGTCGCAGGTAGCGGCCACCGGCTTGTGGAACTGCTCCCCCAGCCGCACAATCTGCTTGTTGATCTCTTTGATATCCTCCATGGATGTGA
Source organism: uncultured Lachnospiraceae bacterium (assembly GCA_947243855.1). Lineage (GTDB taxonomy): Bacteria > Bacillota > Clostridia > Lachnospirales > Lachnospiraceae > UBA3282. The sequence continues at coordinate 109,310 of CAMXIK010000006.1, forward strand.
TATCCGGCACCCGGTCCGACTCAATCATAAAGCGGTTATTGCCAAGTGGCTGTATTTCCAAATAATCATAGAAATTCACCAGCCTTGCGATCTCCGCATCAGACTTTTTTTCTAACAACGCCCGGTAAAGCTCCCCAGCCTCGCAGGCGCTTCCCAAAATCAATCCCTCCCGGTACTGTGCAAGCAGACTTTTGGGGATTCTCGGTCTTCTTGCAAAATAGGTCAGATGGGACTCGGACACCAGCCGGTAGAGATTCATCCGCCCCACATTGTTTTTTGCCAAAATAATAGCATGGTAGGTCGGCAATTTTTTGATAATGTCCGGACTGGCTTTTCCCCTTTCGTTGATCTGTGCGAGTGTGGCGATCCCTTCTTTTGCCATCATGGGAATCAGCTTCACAAAGATTTCCGCCGTGGCCTCCGCGTCGTCCACTGCGCGGTGATGGTTTTCCAGCGACACGTTTAATGTCTTCGCCACCGCATCCAGCGTATGCTTTTTCTGTCCGGGCAGAAGTATCCTCGCGATCCCCACGGTATCCACATAGGTAAAATCATGGGAAATCCCCTGCCTGTCGCAGTTTTCCATAATGAAACCCATATCGAACTGGGCGTTGTGGGCTACCAGAATACAGTCCCCGCAAAAGGCAAGAAACTGTGGAAGCACCGTGTCGATCTGCTCCGCCCCCATTACCATATCATCTGTTATTCCCGTCAGCTTTTCGATCTCAAAAGGGATCGGCACCAGTGGGTCAACAAATGTGGAAAAACGGTCCACAATCTTACCGCCGCAGACCTTCACCGCGCCGATCTCAATGATGCGGTTCTTCGTCGGGGAAAAACCTGTCGTCTCGATATCGAAAACCACAAAATCCGCCCCGAAGTCCTGTCCTTTTTCATTGGTAGCAATCTCGTGGAGATCGTCCACCAAATAGGCTTCCACGCCATAGATTACTTTGAAAAAGCTCTGCTTGTCCGGTTCTGGCTCCCCCGCCTCTTTACAGCGGCTTTTCTCCGCCTTCCAAAGATCCTCCCAGACATGATTCGCATCGGGAAAGGACTGCACGACCCCGTGATCGGTGATGGCGATAGCCGGATGCCCCCACTTGTAAGCCCTCTTGACGATATCCTTCGCCTCGGACACCCCGTCCATATCGCTCATCTTCGTATGGCAGTGAAGCTCCACCCGCTTTCTAACGCTCCTGTCCTCACGGGAGGTCGTAAAATCCGGTATCTTTTTAATACCCGCAAGGGAGCCGATGGTCAGCTCATGATCAAACTTATCCAGCATGGTCATGCCCTTGATCTTGACAAAGGCCCCCTCTTTCATAGCGCCTGTTATTTCACTGGCCTGTTCATTATGTACAAAAAATTTCACCGTCATGGTATCTGTGTAATCCGTAACGTCGTAAATCAGTATCATCCGCTCGTTTTTGATTTCCCGCTTGTCTGCGCGGATCACTTTCCCACGGATGACGACCTCGCCCATCTCTCCAATGATCTCCTCGATGGGCATGGCTTCCTCCTCAAAATCCCTTCCGTAAATCACGTCCGGATTGTCGGAACGTTTCAGGGAACGCTTGAAATCGGATTTCTCCCTGCCGCCCGCAGAGCGTCTGGGTGAAAAAGCGCCTCCCCTGCTGCCAGACGACACTTTGCCAGAAGCTCCCAATGCATCCGGCTGTCCGTTCTGCACCGCCTGCTCTCCGCTTGCAGCCGGTCCGCCGCTTCCCGCTTGTCCCGCGTTTCCAGCTTGTCCGGCTTTTCCCGACTGTCCTGCATCTCCAAAATACGCTAAGCCATCCGGCTGCGCCCCATCTGCGGCGTCCGCCGCCTTTCCGACAGACAACGCCGCTCCCTTCATCTGCACAGGGAATCCAGCTCTTGCGGATATCTGCGCTACTTCCAGCGCCAAGCGATGATCCTCCTCCTCGCGGTTCTTGTCAGCCTTTTTCTCCTTGTAGGAAATCTCCACCTGTACCGGAATTCCACAACGCTCGTTATATATTTTTTCCAAAATGCGGGACAGCTCCAGTCCCTTTTGACGTCCAAACACTGTATCTTCCAGCGTCAGCAGCAGCTTGTCTTTCTCAAACGCAAGATCCGCCCGCTTAAACATACTGTACTCCACCGGCGAGTTTTCCTTCAATTCCAGAAGGATGCTCTCCCCGTAAGCGTCCATCAGCTTTTCCGGATCGTACTGGGCAGAGAGTGTAAAATGCTCGTAAAACTTCACGACGATAGGCATATTCGGAAAAAACTGCCTGCCAATTTCCCTCTCCACCCGAAACACATCCTCCTTGCTGAGCAGATGATCGGAGGCGATATAAACGCGCAGAAAATCTTTCCGTTTGGTGCTCGTCACCTTCTCCACGGCGACGTTCTCAAACAGATCATGCAGTCCTGTATCCAATTGTAACGTGGGAAACACCTCAAAAAACGCTTTACTCATTCCAGTGTAACAGTTCCTCTCTGAGCGTATGTAAAAGCTCCTGCTCCGGCACTTTTCTTACTATCTCGCCCCGCTTGATCAAAAGGCCTTCCCCGATTCCGCCGGCAATGCCGATATCGGCTTCCTTTGCCTCGCCGGGACCGTTCACCGCACAGCCCATAACCGCCACCTTGATATCCAGTGGAATGTCCTGCACCATATCCTCCACCTGTCCTGCCAATCCGATCAGGTCGATCTTCGTCCGGCCGCAGGTCGGGCAGGAAACCACCTCAATGCCGCCCTTTCTCAGCCCCAGCGTGCGCAGAATCAGCTTCGCGGATTTGATTTCCTCCGCCGGATCGCCCGTCAAAGACACCCGTATGGTATCGCCAATGCCCTGATTTAAAATCAGCCCAAGGCCGATGGCCGACTTAATGTTTCCGCTGTTCACCGTACCCGACTCCGTAATCCCTACATGCAGCGGATAATTCGTCTTCTCCGCCAGCATTTCATGAGCTTTGACGCACATCATCACGTCGGATGACTTAATGCTGATGACAAGGTTGTCATATCCGCAGTCCTCTATCATACCCACCTTATCCAGCGCGCTTTCCACGATTCCCTCTGCAGTTACACCGTGATATTTCTCCACAAGCCCACGCTCCAAAGAACCGCTGTTTACTCCCACGCGGATCGGAATGTTGCGCTCCTTCGCCGCCGCAACGACCTCGGCCACTTTTTCCTTCCCGCCGATGTTGCCCGGATTGATGCGGATTTTGTCCGCTCCGTTTTCGATAGCCGCAATGGCCATCCGGTAGTCGAAATGGATATCCGCCACCAACGGAATGTGAATCTGTTTTTTCATCTCAGCAAGCGCCTTTGCCGCCTCTTCGTTCGGCACTGTACAGCGGATAATCTCACAGCCCGCTTTCTCAAGCCGCAGAATCTGCGCTGTCGTAGCCGCCACATCCTCCGTTGGCGTATTGGTCATAGACTGGATTAAAATAGGGTTTCCCCCGCCGATTTTCCTGTCCCCGATGGTAATCACTTTCGTTTGTTCTCTATGATTTTTCACTTTTCCCTCCGTGCCTCTGCCATGCAGAGAATGCCTGTTCACACTTCTCACCTTATTATATAGGAAAACGTCCTCCAAAACAACTTCCGACTACCAATCGCGCCAATTTATTACAGTCATTCAACCAAAAAACGGAAAAAATTCCCGTTTCCCGCAGCAGCCAAACAAACCTGTTTTTCCACATGCCGCACAAATTCCTTCTTTCTGACGCCCCCTCGCCTTCCCCGCCGTTCCAGATCCCGGACGATTTCCGAAACCACCTGATAACGCTCCTTTGGCGCTTCGGCGATACAGCGGGCAATGATCTCTACTAATTCCGCAGAGAGCAGCGGGTTGTAACAGGAAGGAGAAAGCGCGTCATAAGAAGCCGTAGGCTCCGCACCCGTGACCAGATAGCGAAGAGTCTTTCCAAAGGCGTAAATATCGCTCCGCTCATCCGCCCATGCCCTCTTCCCCGCCTCCGGCCTCTGCTCCGGCGCGGCAAATGCCCTTGTGTACGCCATTCTTTCAACTTCCCGCTCCCCGAAGCTCTGAAAGGCCGCCGCCCCGAAATCCACCAGTCTGACCAAACCGTCCCTGCACACCATAATATTGTCCGGTCTCAGGTCTCTATAAATAACAGGCGTTTCTCTTGTGTGCAGATAGGCGAGCACATCTAGGAGCGCGCCCGCCCAGAGACGTGCCTGCTCCTCTCCCACAGCGCCTTTGACCTGAATATACTTATGTAAACTAATTCCCGCAATATATTCCATGACAAGATACCAGCCCTCTTCATAAAACAGCTCATAAACCACCGGCAGCATCGGGTGTCGCAGATCGCGCAGAAAGGCCGCTTCCTGAACGTTCTGTTTTTCTTCACCGTCCCACAACTGCTTCACCGCCACAAGACGGGACAGGCTCTCGTCCTCGGCCAGATAAACCCGGCCTTCGCCGCCCTCTCCCAGCACACCCTTAATTCTGTATTTTCCCAGTTTGTCATTTTCCTTCATACTTTCTTTTCTACCCTCTTTCTGTTTTATGTAAACTAAACGCCAGCCCTCACATACACCGCCGACAAATTATCCGTCTCCCCGCGTTTCATACACGCCTCCCCAATCTCCGAAAGCCGCCGCGTGATCCGCTCCTCTTCCCCGGACAGCGGAAACGCCGCCGTATCAAAATGCAGGACGCTCCCCAATTCCGAATTAGAAACCCGCCGCCTGAAACCGTCCGTACACAGAAGAATCCCCTCCCCCTTCCGCAGCGATCCCATCCCGTGTTCCGGTTTAAAATACCCAAAGCTGCCCAGACATTTGGTAAGTTCTCCCCCTGTATGGACATGATCAGTCGTCATCTGCTCTGCACGCCGCCCCCGCAGGCGGTACGCCCTGCTGTCCCCAAGATGCCAAAGTAAATACGTCCTTTCCCACAAAACCATCACCGTCATGGTGGTTCCCATGGAAATAGCCTCCTTTACCGCATGGCTTTTCAACTGCTCCTGCATATGAAAAACAAGCCTGTCCAAGGAGCGCCGGATCACCCAGAACCGCTTTCTTTGCCGGAGCATATAGAGAAGATCCCGGTAAAACCATTCCCTGAGCTGCTCCGCCACATAAGCGCTGGCCTCCTCCCCCGCAGATAGGCCGCCCATCCCGTCGCATACCGCCGCCATCAGGACTCTCCCGCGCCGCGTCAACACCTGCTGCAGCACAAGCGCATCCTGATTTGCCCTGCCGCTTTTGCCGCCGCACCAATAGATTCCGGTTTCATACCGCATCCATTCCACCGCCTTCTTTTTAAATGTAAAATAACAATAGTTACCCTATCTTTAGCCGCTAAATCACAATTTAACTTCATAGCAAAATAAGAAAATCTGCGGGATGCCCGCTAAATCTGCCTTAAAATCCCCGAACGGGATTCGATGTGATTATCATACTATATCTTTTCCTAAAATGCAATCAGGCGGAAGAAATTCTTCCTTCCGCCCGCTATCGGCTCACCGCAGCAATCTCATAATATCGTTATACATGATGAAGACCATCAACACCATCAACACCACCAGTCCGGCGAAGTGCACCATACCCTCCTTCTCCGGCGGCACTGGTTTTCCCCTCACCACTTCCACCAGCATAAACACCAGACGGCCGCCGTCCAGCGCCGGAATCGGCAGAAGGTTCATGATCCCCAGATTGACGGAAAGAAGCACCACAATCTCCAGCATGGTCAAAATAGCATAGGAAGTGCCAAAGTTCTCTTCTGCCTGATCATAGGTCTGCCCCACCACCTGAGCAATCCCCACCGGGCCGGCCACATCGTCCTTCGTTACCTTCCCCCTTACCAGCATGCCCAGACTCTTGTAAGTGAGTTTCACCCAATATTCCACCTCGTAGAAACCATACTGGAACGCCTGCAGCGGGTTACAATCCAGATATGCCCCATTATCGGTCATTCCCATATAATAACGCCCGTCTTCTTCACTATACCGCGGCGTAAGGGTAGTCACGGCCTTCTCCCCGTTTCTCTCGTAGGTGATCTCCATCCTTTTGCCTTGACTCAACTGGGAAATCATGGAAATCTCCCGGTAAAAATGAATCGGCTCATGCCCGATTTTCGTAATCACGTCCCCCTGCTGCAAACCCGCCTCACTGGCGGCGGAGTCTTCCCAAACCAAACCCACTACCGGCAAGTCAGCCCCCTTAAATACGGTCAAAACCACCGCCACAAGAAACGCCAGAATGAAATTAAAGAAAGGGCCTGCAAAAACAGTGGCGATCCGCGCCCAGACGCCAGCCTCCGTAAAGGCCACGCCCTCTCCTGATTCCGCGCGTTCCTCACTGATCCCTTTCTCCCGTTCCAGACCGTCCTCGCCCTCAAACATACAGGCGCCGCCAAAGGGCAGAAGCTTTAAGGAACATTTTGTCCCTCCCGCCATGAAGGAAAAAAGGGTAGGCCCCATGCCTACGGCAAACTCCACCACCCGGATTCCGTTCTTCCTGCCGATCAGGAAATGTCCCAGCTCATGGGAAATCACCACAAGTCCAAATATAATGATAAATAAAATAATCGTTCGAATAATCATCAAAGCGCTATTCTCCAAATTTCTGTCTGATATACTCGTAAGTTTCCGCTTCCGCCGCCAAAATCTCTTCCAGCGTAGGATTTTCTGTTACACGGTGGGCGTCCATTGCCGCCTCGATCAACTCCGGAATCTGCAAAAAGCGAATTCGTTTCTCCAAAAACAAAGCCACCGCCTTTTCGTTCGCCGCATTGAATACGGTTGGCAGGGAGCCGCCTCTCCTTGCGGCCCGGTAAGCCAATGCAAGGCCCTGAAAGGTGTCCATGTCCGGCTTTTCAAAAGTAAGGCTTCCAAGTTTACATAAGTCTACCCGATCAATGTCCATCGGTCTTCTGTCTGGATAAAACAACGCGTACTGAATCGGAAGCTTCATATCCGGCGCGCCCATCTGTCCCATGATCCCGCCATCCGCATACTGCACCGCAGAATGCAGAATACTTTGGGGATGCACCACTACCTCGATCTGGTCAAGCGCTACGTCGAACAGCCATTTCGCTTCCATGACTTCCAATCCCTTATTGCAAAGGGAGGCTGAATCAATGGTCACCTTCTTTCCCATAGACCAATTGGGATGCTTGAGCGCGTCCTCCACTGTCATAGCCGCAAGCTCTTTTCTTGTTTTTCCCCGGAAAGGCCCGCCGGAAGCCGTGAGCAGAATCTTTTCCACCCGCGCCCGATTCTCCCCATGCATCGACTGGAAAATGGCGCTGTGTTCGCTGTCCACGGGCAAAATCTTGACGCCCTGCTTCTTTGCAAGCGGCATAATAATATGCCCCGCCGTCACCAGTGTCTCCTTATTGGCAAGGGCAATGTCCTTTCCGGCCTCGATCGCCGCAATGGTAGGTCTGATGCCGATCATGCCCACAATGCCGGTGACTAACACCTCCATGTCCGCCGCCGTGGATGCCTCCAAAAGCCCCTCCATACCGCTCACAACGCGCACTGGCAGATCGCTCACCCGCGCTCTCAAATCGGCCGCCGCCTTCTCCTCCCAGAGAGCCGCCAGTTTCGGCTTAAACTCCCTGATCTGCTGCTCCAACAGCGATACGTTAGAACCCGCAGCCAGAGAAACCACCTCTAACTCTTTTTCTTTTCTGACAATATCCAGTGTCTGTGTCCCGATAGAACCGGTGGAACCCAAAATACCTATCTTCTTCATCTTCTGTCCATCCCTTTTTCACCGTCTGAAAATGCCCTTTTTTCAGTATTTCCTGCGCAAAAATCATCCGCCGGATGCCCTTCACGCTCCCGCCGACAGCACCATCGTGATAAAAATTCCGATAAACACGATGGGCGCCGCTACGATCACACTGTCAAACCGATCCATGATCCCGCCGTGGCCCGGTATCAGCTTGCCATAATCCTTGATTTCATGATCACGCTTCACCGCCGAGGCCGCCAGATCCCCCACCATGGAGACAAGCGCCCCCACCGCGCCCAGCGCCGCTGCAAAGGGCAGGGACATCTTCATTTCCGAAAAGCTGTTAATCACAAAATGCGTATAGAGAACGAACAGCAAAGCCGCTCCCGCCACGCCGCCTACGGCCCCCTCTATCGATTTCTTCGGACTTAATTTCGGAGCCATCTTATGCTTGCCGATCAATACGCCCACACAGTAGGCGCAGGTATCGCTGCCCCAGGAAGCCAGAAACGCAAACCATACCAGATAAACGCCCTCCGTAACCCCTTCCCGCAGCAGATAGAGAAAAGACAGCATCACCGGCCCGTAAAAGAAACAAAACATAGCCGACATCACCTGATTGGCATGGTACTTCGGAAAGGCAAACACATAGACGAACAAAAAGGCAAGAAAAGCCGCCGCAATCACCAATACCATCGTGCACAAAGCCAACTGGATATCCCTTGCCAGAGCAAGCCCCAGCGCTGCATAATAGACCAGCGTCATCACCAGCCCCACCTTGACCAGAGCGCCCGGCTCAAACTCCTCCCCGCGCACCTTACAGGCATCCGTCAGCTCCATATACGCGATCATGGAAACAAGAAAAAGCACCACCGCCAAAAGTGATCCTCCCCGCAGAAGCACCACCAGCGCGACCGCCACCAGCAGAATGCCGCTCAGTAACCTTGTTCGAAACATCAGCCGCCTCCTATTCCGTGACCAGACCGTAGCGTCTGTCCCTCTTATTATATGCCGCCACCGCCTTCTCTAATTCTTCTTTTGAGAAATCAGGCCAAGCCACTGGCGTAAAATAAAATTCCGTGTAGGCAAGCTGCCAGAGCAGGAAATTGGAGATCCTCTGCTCGCCGCAGGTCCGAATCAAAAGATCTGGGTCTGGAATTCCCGCCGTATCAAGCATACCGTCAAGCCGCTCCTGCGTGATATCCTCCGGCTTTAACATCCCCTCCTGTATCTGTTCCCCAAGTCTCCTTGCGGCGCGGATAATCTCATCTCTTCCGCCATAATTTATGCCAATCTGAAAATGAAGGCCCGTATTCTCTTTCGTCGCCTCCTCCAATTCCCCGATCCGCTTCCTGATATCCTCATCCAACCGGGATTTCTCGCCAATCACACGCACACACATGTTATTCTTAGCCGCCGTCTTTAAACAGGTCTTCATATAATTGCGAAGAAGCCCCATCAAAGCGCTCACTTCCTCCTCCGGCCTGTTCCAGTTTTCCGTACTGAACGCATACACCGTCAGATATTGGATTCCCATACGGTAGGCCTCCTCGCAGATCACCTCCACCGTCTTTGCTCCCTGCACATGTCCGTAATTACGGGGCATCCCCTTACTCTTCGCCCATCTGCCGTTGCCATCCAAGATAATCGCTACATGCTGTGGAATTTTATTCTCTTCCGCCATTTCTTTTCTCCATGACATAACATTTGTTATTACTATAAAGTTCTAAATTATGTAAACCAATATAACAAGCCGCCAAACAGAAAAAGGGCCACAAAATCTCTGATTCTGTAAGCCCCCCATTATCATACGGTCAAAATCTCTTTTGATTTCTCCTCCACCAGCTTATCCACATCCTTGATAAACTTGTCCGTCAGCTTCTGGAGCTTCTCTTCCAACTCCTTGATCTCATCCTCCGAGACCTCGGTCTTCGCCAGCTTCTTCAAGGCGTCGTTGCCGTCCCGTCTCGTGTTGCGGATCGCCACCTTATTGTCCTCGCCGCGTTTCTTAATATCCTTCACCAGCTCTTTACGGCGTTCCTCAGTGAGTTCCGGAAATACCAGACGGATCAGGGAACCGTCGTTCGTGGGCGTAATTCCCACATCGGACGCCATAATCGCCTTCTCAATCTCCTTGATCAGACTCTTCTCCCAAGGCGCAATCTGCAAAATCCTTGCCTCTGGAACTGTGATATTGCCCACCTGCTGAATCGGTGTAGGCGTTCCGTAATAATCCACCTTAATCTTATCGAGGACATGGGGATTGGCGCGCCCCGCGCGGATCGCTCCCAGATCGTTTACCAAAAAATCATAGGATTTCTGCATCTTTTCCTCATAAGGCTTCAGTCTCTCGTCCATACTGTAATCCTCCTACCTATCATACCGTCACCTTTGTGCCGTTAAACTTCCCCTTGACCGTGTTCACGATACTGTTCTCCTGATTCAGGCCGAACACCCACATGGGCATTTTATTGTCCCGTGCCAGAATAGAGGCTGTCATATCCACCACTTGAAGATTTTTTTCGATCACTTCGTCGATCGAAATCTCCTCATATTTTTGGGCGTTGGGGTTATTTCGCGGATCATCGTTATAAACGCCGTCCACAGCCTTAGCCAGAAGGATCACATCCGCATCTACCTCAACGGCACGCAGCACCACGCCCGTATCCGTGGAAAAATAGGGATGTCCCGTACCGCCTGCAAAAAAGACCACCATATTTTTCGAAAAATATTTGTTTGCCCTGTCTTTAGAGAAAAGCTTCGTAAAAGAGCCGCACTCAAAGGGCGTCAAAACCGAAGTCATCATGCCCACGGAACGAAAAATTTCCGACACATAGATACAGTTCATGATCGTAGCAAGCATACCGATCTGATCCGCCTTCGTCCTGTCGATATTTTCGCTGGATCTGCCTCGCCAGAAATTGCCGCCGCCGATGACGATACCCACCTGAATACCGTCATCCACCAACTGTTTCACCTGCATGGCGACATCCCGTACCGTCTCTTCGTCAAAGCCCATCTTTTTCTCGCCCGCAAGGGCTTCTCCGCTTAACTTCAAGAGTATACGTTTCATATTCTCACCCCTGTATGACCGGATTTATTTTTTCTTCTTAAACTCCTCGAAGAAGGAGGTCGGATTCACATCCGCATAGCACTGCGAACACATACCTTCAATGACCGCGCCATTGTTGATCTGCACGGACTTGGATTTGATATTACCCATTACAATAGCCGTCGTATCCAGAATAACGGGACCCTGCACGTCGATATCGCCCTTCACCGCGCCTGCAACCACCGCGCTGGTAGCCGTAATATTACCGATCACAACAGAGTTTTGTCCGATCTTAACGCTGCCAAGGCTGTTCACCTCGCCGGTGATCTTGGAACCCTCGGCAAAAATCTCAGCCGCCTTGGAATTACCCTGAATCGTACCTGTCACATTCAGCTTACCGAGAATGTCAAGGTTACCATTCACCGTACCGATCAGCTCCAAAGAGCCTTCCGATACAATATCACCCGTTATTGTCATTCCTTCGGTCACAACTGCCGTCTCATCCACCGCTACGCGGTTAGCCTGTGCTTCCATAGTCTTTCCTTTTCCTCCCCTGTTCTCAGCTTTCTCTACTTCTTTTTCAGGTGTTTCCACCTCTGCTAAAATTTCTTCTGCCATTTCAGGTTCTGCCTCCTCTTCTACAGCGGCCTCTACGGTCTCTGGAACCGCGGGCTCTTCTATTGCAACTTCTTCCTCCGGAATCTCCGGCTCCTCTGTCGTAATCTCTTCTGTCACAGCCTCTTCTTCTGCAGGTTCTTCCGCCACAGGTTCTGGCTCTTCGGCCACGGGTGCTTCCTCCGCCTCCGGCTCGGACACGGACCCGATTTCCGGCTCCAGCCCCTCTATCTTATCCAGCATATCGCTTAGATCCAACGAATCCAGCGACATGTCCATAGCGGGCGTCTCCGCGGCTTCGGCGTTTGCAGGGGCCTGTTCTTTTGCCTGTCCCTGCGCCGCCAGAGCTGCTTCCAGCTCTTCTTCCGGCATCAACTCATTGACCGCCTGGGATAAGTCATCCTTCAAATCCGAAAAAAATCCCATTCCCTAATCCTCCATTCTTTAATCATTGCTTATATGATGAATCGCTTCCGTATCGTCTGTGATCGGAAGGATCTTCGTATCTTCCATCGCTTGTATCCGCTCAATCAGTCTCGGCAGCGCCTCCACCGTCGAATTTTTGTCGGAAGCATCGTGCATCAATATAACCGCTTCCTGATAATTCTGTAAATTCGCCGTACAATTTCTCACGATGGCATCCGCGCTTATATAGGTTGAAGAGGCATCGCCTGAAACGATGTTCCAGTCAAAATAGCTCATATCCTGCTCTTCCAGATAGGCAATCAGCTCATGCATGTCCACACGGCTCACGGTGTTGCTGCTGCCGCCGGGAAATCTGCAATATCTGCACCAAACGCCCGTTGTGTTGTAAAGAAATTCCTGTAACTTCGTGAGATCCTCCACAAAACTTTCTTTGGACTGGTAAATCTCATTGTATTTATGGCTGTAGGAATGCATCGCAAGGGTATGTCCCTCCTCCACAATCCTTTTATATAACGGCTGGTATCTTTCTTCCTCTTTCCCGACCACAAAAAAAGTCGCTTTCACATCGTACTCTGCCAGAATATCCAGTATTTCTCCGGTATTACCACTCGGACCGTCATCAAAGGTAAGATAAACTTTTCTCTCCCCGCCGCCGGTTTCTGGGACATCACCGTCTGCGTCGGACTGGCCGTGTCTTACCTCATCCACACCGGCCGCCGTGTATACGCCCGATTCGCCATCCCCGGAGGTCTGGCTCATAGCCATCGCCGGAGCCGCGGAATCCCGAAGCTCTCGCAGTTCGCGTTTCGCCTCATAGAGATTTACACCTAAAACTATGCAAAGAATCAACAATATCAGTATCGTGGAAAGCGGAATAATGACGAGCAGCCGTTTCATCAATTGAAAATGTGCATCCTGTTCGGCATCCATCTTCATCGGCTCCTTTTTTGTTCTCTTATCCCACATTCTCTTATACTATATCACATTTGATCAACAACGAAAAGAAATTTTTGTGAAAAAAGCGCAAGAAAATTTCTCCATTGCCTTCCGGTTTCACACAGATACCGATTGCGACAAAAAAGCATCATCACTTATATTTCTATAAGTAATGATGCCTTATCACGTTTTATCATCGCCTGCAAGGCTTGAAAACTCCTGATTCTTAGTTCCCTGCCATCTGCTTTGCAACCTCTTCCGCGAAGTTCTCTTCCTTCTTCTCAAGACCCTCGCCGGTCTCAAAACGAACGAATCTCTTCACAGAAAGCTTTGCGTTGTTCTCCTTGGCAACCTGCTCGATATACTTCGCAACGGTCTGCTTGCCGTCCTCAGCCTTCACGTAAACCTGCTCTAAGAGACATACCTCCTTGAGTTCCTTGTTCAGACGGCCGTTCACCGCGCCCTCGATCACCTTCTCCGGCTTGCCGGCCATCTTCGGATCGTTCTTAATCTGCTCCGCAAGAATCTCCTTCTCATGCGCCTTGTACTCCTCGGACACCTCGTCTGTGGAAACATACTTCGGATAGAGAGCCGCCACCTGCATCGCAACGTTGTTGAGCGCTTCCTTCACCGCATCGTTGACAACATCCGTAGCCGCCTCCACGATAACGCCGATTCTGCCGCCGCCGTGCACATAAGTCACCGCGCAGCCCTCCGCTGCAACCACCTTCTCAAATCTTCTGATGCTCAAGTTCTCACCGATCACGGCAACCTTGTCAACAAGCGCATCCTTCACGGTCTTGGACTCGTCCAGATGCCACTTCTCCGCAAGGAAAGCGTCCATATCTTTCGCGTCGGACTCCACTGCCTGCTTTGCCACCGCTTCCACATAAGCCTGAAAATCCTCGTTCTTCGCCACGAAGTCTGTCTCGGAATTTACCTCCACGACAGCCGCAGTCTTCTCATCTTTCACCGCCACGCGGCAAAGACCCTCGGCTGCAATTCTGCCAGCTTTCTTCTCCGCCTTCGCCTGTCCGTTCTTTCTCAGATATTCTACCGCTGCCTCCATGTCGCCGTCCGTCTCGTTCAGAGCCTTCTTGCAGTCCATCATGCCCGCACCGGTCATCTCTCTTAATTCTTTTACCATTGCTGCTGTGATAGCCATTTATCTTTTCCCTCCTGAATAATCTGTTTTATGCTTCTTCGTCTGCTTCTTCAACCTTCTCCATCTCAGCCTCAGACGCATAATCGTCAGCCTCTGCGCCCTGATTTGCCTCTACAACCGCATCAGCCATCTTGGACACAATCAGCTTAACCGCACGGATCGCATCGTCGTTGCCGGGAATGATATAGTCAAGCTCCTCCGGATCACAGTTCGTATCGCCGATACCAATCAGGGTAATGCCAAGAGTATGAGCTTCCTGTACGCAGATTCTCTCCTTTTTGGGATCTACTACAAAGATACAGTCGGGCGTTCTGGTCATATCCTTGATACCGCCCAGATTCTTTTCTAACTTCTCCCACTCTTTCTTAATCTTGATCACTTCTTTCTTAGGAAGCACCTCAAACGTGCCGTCCTCAGCCATTCTCTCGATTGCCTTTAATCTCTCGATTCTGGACTGGATCGTCTTAAAGTTGGTGAGCATACCGCCCAGCCATCTTTCATTCACATAGTACATACCGCAGCGCTCCGCTTCCGTCTTCACCGCATCCTGCGCCTGCTTCTTGGTGCCCACGAAAAGGATCGTGCCGCCCTGCGCTACCACGTCGAATACTGCCTTATAGGCCTCGTCCACCTTACCCACAGACTTCTGTAAGTCAATGATGTGGATACCGTTTCTCTCTGTGAAGATGTAAGGAGCCATCTTAGGGTTCCATCTTCTGGTCTGGTGTCCAAAATGCACACCTGCTTCCAACAACTGTTTCATTGAAATAACGCTCATGATTCTACCTCCGTTTGGTTGTCTGCCATATGCCTTGCGCCTCCCTGCCACCCCTGCGTTTTGAGGCACCGGCATGGGCTGGGCATATGTGATTACTTACGTCTTGTGCACACTGCGCGCACTTAAACACTATATCATAAAAAAATCCCCCATGCAAGGGGGAAAACGCGAAAAGTGCCTCTTTTGCTCATGTCCGCAGACAGTTGCAAAGAAGCACTTCCTTTCACGCATCAATTTTGGAACATATCCACAATGTTCTTTAATTTTACCACATTCTCCGAATTGGTCTCCACCAATTCCGCGTTGCCCTCCACCAACTGGGAAACATCTTCCGTCTTCTGGGCGATACTGCTGATATGATCGGCAGCTTCCGCGACAACCTGTGTGATATTGTTGACCGAATCCGCAATCTCCACAATAGCGGAAAGCAGGGTGTCTACTTCATTACCGATTTCCTTCATGTTCTCCTCAAAATTCGAGGCATCCTGCGTGTATTTTTCCGCCACTCCCATAAAATCGCTGTAATCTTTGAGCACGGTCTCTTCCAAGAAGGAAATAGTCTCCTGCAGACAGGACTCCATATTCTCTACCGCTTGGTTCACCTCTGTGGTGATGCCGTTTATATTGCTGATCGTAGAAGACGTCTGGGATGCCAGACCGCCGATTTCGTCCGCAACCACTGCAAAACCTCTGCCTGCCTCTCCCGCTCTCGCCGCCTCAATAGACGCATTTAACGCCAACAGATTCGTCTGCCCGGAGATATCCAGAATGGACTGGGTGAGCTGATTGATCTTCTCCACGGCCCGCGCCTGCTCCATGGCTTCCGCGCTCTTCTCCTGTACGCCGCGGTACATCTGGGTCGTCTTATTCTGGGCTTCGCCCGTGGTATTTTTCAGATCGTCCGCGCGCTGCTTACTCTCCTGAGAAGCTCTCTCGCCTTCCTTGGAATTGTCGCGGATGGCCTGCGCCCGATCCCTGATCTGGCTGACCGTATTGTTGACCGTCTCCATGGATGCCGCCGTCTCCTGCATAGCCGCCGCAAGCCCTTGGGTCATCTCGGAGTTTTCCCCGCTCATTCCCTTCACCTGTTCGGTGGTGTCAGAGAGCTTTAACAGCGTCTCGTCCAGATCCGAATACGTCGTCTGGACATCCGCCACCATGGAGCGGAGACTTGCGCGCATTTCCCTAAGGGAGTTGGCCATATTACCGCTCTCGTCATGCCGTTTGCAGAGTTTGTCGCTGTTCGCATTCTTGGCAAAATTAAACCGGGCCGTATTGGATACAATCTCGTTAATCTGCGTAATAGGCTTCGTAATCGCCATTCCCATAATAGTTCCTATCACAACCGAAAATGCCACTGCAATTAACATACCAATCACAATCAGCATGGTGATACGGCTTGCAGCGCTCTTCATTTCCGCTTCCGGCGCCGTCAGCACATAACGCATACCGTTCGTAAGCGTTACATAACACATGTCTTTTAATTCCCCTTGATAGGTATAATTGACGGGCTGTCCCTCCATCGCGGGATCTGCCAGCGCGCTCGTCATAGCGCCGGAGTCTTCAAGCGCCGAAAGAGCCGTTCCTGCATCAATCGTCTTGTGATACGATATATTGCCGTTCTCATCTGCCAGAAACGCGGAACCGGTCTCAAATACCGTTGCGCTGTCCACATTAGCCGTAAATTTATTAAAGTCAATATCCATACCGATAATACCCATGGATTCTCCGTCTATGAAAATCGGAATTACATAGGAAATCATATATACATTGATATTGGAATTCAGGTAAGGCGCCATCCACATCGCTTCCCCGTGCTGTACGGGTATGTAATACCAGCCCACATGCTCTAAATCATCGGGCGAATACATGGTGAAATCCGTAGGAACCAGCGCCTCAAACTCCTCTGCGTCGCTGCTCCGGCTCCAGAAAACGCCGCTGTCCGGCTCGGTAAATTCCGGATTATACCGGATATACGCTGTCAGCGCGCCTTCCGTGTTGCCGCCCACCTCGTAGAGCATCTCGTTCATAATAGCTGTAAAATTATCCACATAAGCCTTGCTTGTCTTAAACGCCTCCACATCGGTCAGCTGCTGCAGGGCAATCTTGTACGCCGTGTTCACAGATTGTTCCACCCTGCTCATCTGCGCATTGAGCACCGCCGCCTGATTGGCGCAGGCATACTGCATTTCCTTCTGGGAATCGGCATACACTGTCTTTCTGGAATTCAGAATGCTGACTCCGCCGCAGATAAAAGATGTCAGAAGCGTACACACAATTACCGTAGCCAAAATTCTTGCCTTAATTGATTTCATAATGTCTCTCCTTTGTCGTCTATTTTCTATCTACTGACCCGTTACAATCTTCGCAATCTGTTCTTCGGTCGCACCGGCCGGAATCTGGAACGTACCGGTTCTGAGTTTCTTATCATACCCGTTCTCACACAGATACGTGTCATAAGCGGATGCCGAAGAAATAACTCCGGCCGCCTCTAATTTTTTCGCAATCGTATAGGAACTGTCCCCGCTGACAATGCTGACGCTTTTCGTCCCGCCGGATGCCGCTGGTTTCGCGCCGTCGTTCTCCTCTGTCTTTGCCTGTGCAGCTTCCCTATCGTCGTCCTGTTTGTTCATTTCATTGGTGTCGGCCCTCGGTTTCGCCGCTGTGGACGCTGCCGAGGTTGTCGTCTGCGCGGGTTTCGTGTCCGCCTCCGCCGCAGAAGTGGTTGTCTGAACGGGTTCCGGCGTGTCCACCGTTGGTTTCTGCTCCGTCCCGGCCGCCTCCTCTGTTCCGGAAGAATCCCCCTCTTCCGCCTCCTGCTTTTCAAGCTCCGCCTCTGTCTTCACGGCCACATCTTTTTTCACCGGCGTCTGAACCGCCGCTGTATCGTCCTCCGTCGGTTCTGTTTCCCCTTCCTCCCCGGAAGGTTCCAGCAGACGGGTATCCTCTGTCATACCTAGTTCCTTGGCACGGGCTATCACTTCTTCATCTGTCATTTCCCTTTTTCTTGTGCCGCCCGACAGCGCGATCCCCATAATGACCGCCGTCACGATAATTCCGAGACCAAGTCCCCGAAAATAGTATTTTTTCTCCATTCTATACGCCCTCGAACAGGTCTATCACCAGTTTCACTTCGCCAAGACCAAGACCAAGTTCCTTGGCAATCGCCATGTTGGACTTTCCAGCCTTGTGAAGCTCCAAAATTCTCTCATTGCTGTTACGCCCGTTATCTTTGCCTTTGGCAAAGCGGATATCTACCCCGCGTGGCTCCTCGCTTACTGGCGCAGGCACAACGTCCCTGCGTCTTCCAAACCTGAGATCTTCCTCAGACTCCCGGCTGCCGAATCCACGGCCCGCGTCGGGTTCACGGTTCCCGAAAATTCCCATTTCCGCAAAGGCAGCGCTGGTAGAAATATCCGGCT
>CAMXIK010000007.1 GCA_947243855.1 uncultured Lachnospiraceae bacterium
ACACAGGTTCACCCCCGCCTACGCGGGGAAAAGTATAAGACTGACATTGGGGGGGTGCAGATACAGTAGGTTCACCCCCGCCTACGCGGGGAAAAGGGTGCTGTCCAGAACTATTTTTTCTATCCGTCCGGTTCACCCCCGCCTACGCGGGGAAAAGGGATCGGGCAAATGGAAAACCAGACTTCTTTAAGGTTCACCCCCGCCTACGCGGGGAAAAGTTCAGGATCAGGCGTATCTGGTTCAGATAGGCAGGTTCACCCCCGCCTACGCGGGGAAAAGTACCTCCGCACGGTTTAATACGTTCCCGCTCTCGGGTTCACCCCCGCCTACGCGGGGAAAAGGTACATCTATGAGTGATAAAGAAAAAAGAAATAGGTTCACCCCCGCCTACGCGGGGAAAAGGGATCGGGCAAATGGAAAACCAGACTTCTTTAAGGTTCACCCCCGCCTACGCGGGGAAAAGAGCGAAAGCGGCATATCTGCCGGAATGTATGTAGGTTCACCCCCGCCTACGCGGGGAAAAGCTTCTCCCTGTGCTTCTTTATCTCCACATCAAGGGTTCACCCCCGCCTACGCGGGGAAAAGGATGTCCATCCATGTATGTGGATCTCCTCACAAAGGTTCACCCCCGCCTACGCGGGGAAAAGTCCAACATAGCCATGCAAGAAGCCATAGTATGAAGGTTCACCCCCGCCTACGCGGGGAAAAGACTAAAAAAGAACCCTAAATATAAGCGCTTTTGTATTTCTACTTTTGAATTTCATTCAGTTTCAAAAATACATTATATAGTATCTCACAATCTGCCAAAGCACGATGTTTCTCTTCATATGGAATTCCAAAATACTCCGCCAGAGACTCTAACTTATAATTATAAACGTCTGTAACTCTCTTTCTAGCAAGCGATAATACATCAATTACCTTACTAATCGGGCAAGCTATTTCGTTTCTCTTAAAAACATTTTCTAAAAACACCACATCAAATTTTTTGTTATAACACACCACTTTCCTTCCCTTTATTATGTCAGACAAATACTCTAACGCACAAGAAATTTCCATATCGCCATTGCGAAGCATCTCCCTGTTTATCCCCGTGAGCTTTATTATCTCATCCGGAACCGCCACCTCCGTTTTTATCAACACACTCCACTTTGACCTAATTCCATTTTCATCTCCGATAAGAGCAGCTATTTCAATTATTTCATCATTTTCTGGATTTAATCCCGTCGTCTCAATATCTAAAAACACCCATTCTCTGCCCGCACTTGCATGTGTGCCTTTTCCTTTACTCACCATTCTGCGTTTAGAAGCATTGCTAAATCCCACCGGCAATTCATCCATATTTCCTTTTGACTGGCTTGGCCGCATCATAAGCCTAATTCCATCAAAATCACGAATTGTCCACGAAGCATTATAGGTACGAAAGTCAAAGTGCTGCTCATTGGAAGAACTATATACCATTGTGGCCTGTCCATCCCCAATATTTTCACATATTCTGTTCCAAAGCGCCTCCCGTACTCTTGCGCTTACTCGACCGACATATACGCCCGTATTTATTTCACACAACCATTTTGAAAGATCTCCACGCAATTTAGGTGGACATTTCGTCATTGTTATTACTATCATTACTAATTATTCTTTCTTCGCAATATTGTCTGCCATTTTCAACTTTATCACAAATATTATCCCATAAATAAACAGCCTGCTGTACGTCTTCATCCGCGCTGTCTGAAAGCAGGTATTTTATATCATGAACCATCCTTTCCAATAAATGTAATTTTACAATTTCATCGCGCAATCGTCTTCTTACCATGCCTGAAAAGTCCGACGGAACTTTCCCATTAAAGACATCACGTACCTTTGCCGCCATTTCAAACGCTATTGGGATAGTTGTCTGTGCCTTATATAGATCAGCAATATCATATGCAAAAGAACACTCATGTCCCACATGCACAAACCCCAACCCCGCCGAACAACCGAGCGCACATATCACAGAATGTGCCAGTCCATACAGACAGACATTTCCGGACGATAACGCCTGATTTACCGGCGTACCTGATGAGAAGTCTTCAACGTCATATTCTCTGCCCTTCCAAGGTATATTCCACGTCTTTGCCTGTTCCCTATATGCTGCTCTGACACGGCTTCCCTCTCTTCCACGAAGTTGCTGCAAAGTAAGGCTCCCCACTTCTTCATTCGGAAATCTCATTTGATACATTTTACGCACAACGTCCAAATGTTTTCTGGTATTGCTTACAAGTTCCGCTTGTTTAACAAGCAGTCTTGTGTGAGAGTTTAAAGAACGTCCATGGGCATAATATCTCACTCCATGTTCTCCAACCCATACCGTCCCTATTCCACTGTCTCCAATCAATTCCATTGCGCGATGGGTAATCTTACATCCCGGCCCAATCAGCAAAGTAGTGATTGCCGCCGCTGGTATATAAACGTCTCCATCTAAATCTGTGACCTTTATCGCACTATCTTCCCTGTTTATTACACAATGCTCCAAATAAATAAAAGTCATCCTATCGCTCACCTGGGGAAGTTCAGTCAGCTCCGGTTTTACCATTCCCACGTTACTTTGCATTTTTTATACCCTTACGATCGTCATAAGACCTTGTCCATACGCCTTTTCTCTTCCAATCCCCTTACAAAGCGTCTCCCTAAATTTTTCGGCGTCTGATATTGTCAGCATACCTTCAAATGTCACAGATAGCAAACGGATATTTGCCGACTTATCCCCATCCTTTTTACTAAAGCTATACCACTTTGACCACACTGTCTGAAATTCATTATCCTCTAACAAAAACCCACATCGCTCCGCCCTGTCCATCAGCCACTTTTTTTGATATTCAGGTGTAACATGAGCCATTATCTTACCATGAGATTTCGAAATCGTTGGATTTGCCGTTAGCTTGAAACGCCATTTCATACCGTCCGAAACTCTGTTGAGAAGAATTGCATAATCTTTTGTCTCATACACACCCGCATAACCAAACTGTCCCACAAAATGTTCTAGGTTTGGTATCTCTTCACTCAAAATCAACATATATTTTTTCCCATTTAGATCATCTATTCTCCAAAGACGGCGAGCTCTGCCTCCGCTGAAGGACTCCTCAATCGCACCATGAAACTTGCTTGGAGATACAAGCGCTTTCATCGTCTTCCGCAATCCTATATTAAGCTCGATCCGTGATAAATACATAATTTCACCTCAATTCCGACATAGCATCATGTTCTGATGGATTTTGATTCAGCTCCACATAAAATTCTTTGACCTTACGATAACCATAGATTCGTTTTTGCGGGTCAAAAGATACCGGCACATCCTGCGCCATTCCTGCCTGCAAATCATTCGTTTCTATTTGTATCCGTATGGTTTTTTCTCTATTTTCACAGACGGATGGTTCTTCAATCAACGCTTCTTCAAGCGTCTTATGGCGAATCCCAATCACGATTGGCGGCGTTGGCGGACAAGACCGTCTTCCTAAAAAAAGTGGAAAACAAGGATTCTGCAAAGCATTTTCCAACTCCTCAATTATTTTTTCATTCCCTTCAAGTCCTGCTAAAAAAACAGCATCCGAAAGGTAATGCCGATACGTTACATAAGAATCCTTTCCCTTTTGGGTTCTGGCAATATGAAAGTCAGTTATATGCTCTCCCTCACGATCTGCACGGACGCCAAATTTCAAATCAGTAAGTTTCGTCAAATCTGCATTTCTCTCCCATCCCAACGCCGCTGCCAACATTCCCACGACACCACTTTTGGTCGGCATTTTTTCAGTTGTTCTTGTCTCAAATTTTGAACTATTCCCCCACGACTGCAAGGGCGCCGCAAGTCTTAAAAGCAATGTGGACATACTATTTACCCTCACTTTCAGACAAATTCTCCTTCACCGCCGTATCTAATGCAAGAAAAATCTGAGCAAGATTGCCGTCCTCAAATGTCCAACTTTTTTCAGGAGCGCACGCGTAATTTTTATATACTTTTTGAGAATATTCTTTTAATGCCTTTTCAGACATTTCAACATAACCGCCCTCTTTTCCTGAAACCGGCTTTTCAAAAGCGCCGCAAAGATTGATCGGCTGATCCTTTCTTAGTGTTATATAAATATAATCTGGAACCGTACGATTGGCAAATGTATTCTGTTTCCCTGTAGGCATAGATTTAATAAAAGATTCAATAAACCCTTGCACTACATCAGGTGTACGTTCGCCAAGCTGCTTATAAAGTTCTTTGACATTCACTGTCGCATATCTATAAAGCGTTGCAGAAGTAAACTCAACCGTCCCTAAATGCCCTGCGCCGGCTTCATTATCGCTTATCAAATCGTCAACAGCCGTAAAATAATCGTACTCATTGTGAACCGTATGCGTAGATATCGCATGCGCGACCTGAACTGCCGCATCAATATTTAACCCTGCGTCGGCTGCTACCATACGTCCAAATAATGCCATATCAACAGACGGAGATTCCTTAACTGCCGCTTGATATTCCTTTTTATCGCCGCATCCTTCAATTGCCAGCTTTGCTAATGCCTTGGCCTGCGCCATACTAAAAAACATTAGCACGTCTGTTTTATTCTCTTTATTGGACTTTACACCTATGTAATCCAACGCCTTGGATGCAAGTTTTAATGCCTTTTCATCATCTACGCTATCGTCAATCCTCTTAATCTCCTCAGCAATCATCTGGGGAATCTTTTTCGTGCGAACGCCGATCTCTTCCTGATTAAAAATCTCTTCAAACATCTTCCTCATCTCATATTTCCATGCCTGCGAAGAAACTCTCGCTCTCACCGTTCCGCCATACTTAGCAGTTTTAGGGCTTCCGGTATCGTCGCGGTTTACACAGCTCGGGGGAACATTTTGCAAAACATGAATGTCTACATACAAATTATTTCTTGTCATCGTTCTCTTCCTTTCCGTTTTCATTTGTTTTTATTTTTCGGTAAAAATCCTGTCCCCATTTCAGCCGTATCCTATCTACATACTTTTCAGACTGAAACAGAAACAGATCTTTTGCAAGATCAACATAATCCAATGGTATATCCTTCGCACTGAGCAATCTAACCAGCGTTTTCAATCGATACGCCAATTCTTCCATATCATCAGACTGTGCTGCCAGACTAAGTTTAAATCTAATACGTTCTTCCTCCTCATCACTATGTACAAGTTTTCTTGCCGAGCATCCCAACGAGTTGTCTTTCCCCTGCAAATTCACCGACTCGGAATGCCCCTGCTGGTGAAGAGCAAAAAGCGTCAGAGCCGTATAAATTGCCCACTCTGCACGAGTTGGATCGCATCCTTTACTCATCAGTTCTTCCGGAAGTGTTTGCAAAAATATCCCCCACAATTCCGGAAGCTCTCCCGGACTTTTACCAATGCCTCTACGAAGTTGCGCAAGCTGTCCCTTGGCTTCTCCCGCATTCAAATTACCTGTCAATAAAAATAATCGTCCTCTCACATATTCCCCAACCGCATTAACCACTGTATCACCTCCTCAATTATGCGTCTTTTAATGAGTTCAATTCGTACTCAAAACGATTCATCGCTTTCGCAACAGAATATCCTTTTTCAGAACTTCCCAAGATTGCTGTCGAAACAGTCTGCTTCACAATCTCTTTTCCTAAATCTTCCGCAACACTAAAGCAAATATCTCTCCACGCTCTCTCTTTCTGCTCCACATCATCCGTCTCCGGTATAATCATACAAAGCCATTTTCGAAACGGTGCATCCACACGATTATAAAACTCCGCTTTCCATTTATTTGCATAAACTTTGGCAGGACATTTCTCTTCTTTTGGAATATAATCTCCTCCTTCTGCAACATTTACATCTTTAGCAAAGTTCCATACTTTTTCGGAAACACTATCACAAAATGCAACGCAATTAACGATGCTGTTCTGCCAACTATGATTCATATTCGAAATTAACGCCGCATGCATTTGAATGGAATCGGAAAATACATTGACTACAAAAAAGTCCTTATCTCCATATTGTATCGATGCAATTTTTACATTCAAAGAATGATCTTTTAGTATATCCTCACTCTCCAATTTATCCACCCATGAAATAACACCCGGGCGATGCACATTTTCTCTGATTTGAAGGAATGAAGAAAAATTTCTCCAGAACTGTTTTGATGGATTATGCCTGCGAGGCACAAATATTTCATTCCTTTTTCGATCCGCCTGTCTCCAAATTGTCATTGGCTCGATAAACGCATTTTCTCTTTCAAAGAAATCTCCTCCAAGTAAATGATATCCTGTTACGTATTCTCCTTTTCTAGTTAAATATAGTCTTCTTGATTGCAATGTATATAGTGCAGATAAATTATCGGGCAGAGGAATCTCTATTCGTTCTCCATCAGCGACTCCGTCGCGTTCCCAAACCGGTTTTTCTTCTCCCCACAGTTCTCCATGTTCATTTAACAAAACCATATTTAACATAAGGGTTTCAAAAAGGGTATTCCCTGAAACACTGATAAGTCCCAATTTCCCAAGCCAGCCGACTCCAGGAGACGGCAACTTTGTGCCGGTCAGTTTAGACTCGCTGGATGGTTTTGCCGAAGTATCATCATAAGCGTTCACATAAATAAGCCACCTCGCCGCCTCCGAAAAATCTACGGTTTCCTTCCTTTGTCCGCTCACACTAGAAAACAAACGAATTTTGTTACTGCTCTCAGATAAATTTCCGTTTAATTTTGCCGCTGTATAAGCTGTCCCAATTTTCGCGCGCTCACACTGAAAAAACGGTCTTTCAGGATGAAACAAATAAAATTTTTCCCTCTGTGATTCCAAATACGCCGTTATCACTTCTGCCGGAAATTTTTTCCTTTCCCACAGTTCCTCCCAGCGATCCAACGCCTCGTCAGGATCATTTAATTTTACCGCATTTCCATGTCTGTCATATCTTGAAAACACTGTATGTAAAACTGCAAGCAATACCCTCATTACAGCAAAATCCTGCGTAGGAAGCTCACCACACAAATCTCTATATCTGTGCGCGTCTCTAAATACATCCAAAAGAGAAACTTCCGTCATATTACAGTTATCGTCAATCACACATATCCACCGTTCATCAAGCAAATTAAATTCTTTGTCGCTCAATTTGTTTTCTCCTCCATCTTTATGTATGCAAGACCGTTATCACGAGAATAGGAAATATGATATCCACACAATTCATTTGTCAGGTTTTCATTAAGCAACAATACCAGCTCTCCCTTAAGCCAATGCGATTTTTGAAATCCCGTCAAATACCTATCCATCTGTTCCAGTTCTTCTATTGTTCTGTCCACGTTCCACACCTGAGAAAATATTGTAGGAAGCCTCAGCTTTTGCTGTGCAATCAAACGACAGTCATTCTCCGGCGGACAAATGTCCGCTAAATATCTTTTCTCATTCGAGTTCCATGGTAAAAATCCCAGCGTTCCATCCGAATACGCCACCAATATAATGACCTCAATTGATGAAATCCCATCTCGTACAGCCGCCAATGCTTTATCCTCGTTATCTCCCACACTGTTTTCCAACCAATCGTGAAGGTTATTTTGCCGTCTACTGTCTCTTGGCGGAGACATTAAAAAGGCTTTTGCACGTTGCTCTTTTTTTTGAATTAAATTCTTATAGTCAGCAAATGCTTCTTTTCCCTCTTTCTCATTAGGAATGACTTCCCGATATGTTTCACAAATTAAACTGTCAATGTCTTTAGGAATAACAATGCTGTCAGGCAGCAGCTCTCTCGTTCGCAAAAGAAGCCATTTGGTATAAATATGCTCCGATTCTGTGTTGAGTTCTTTCACTCCCAAAACGATACACTTTGCACTGTTATAGTTAAAAGGCCTGTCCTGACGTTCATGACGGTGCATCCTGCCAATCCTTTGAAGCAGAAGATCCATCGGACATAAATCCGTTATCAACAAATCGAAATCAATATCCAACGACTGTTCAAGGACCTGTGTTCCAATTACAATAGTCCCTTTTCTCATCGAAAAATCAGATTTTTTCCCAACCGCTTTTTTCAAAGCATCTTCTTTCTCTATTCGATCGGAAATGATAAATTGTGCATGATAAATAATCACTTTTGCTCCAACAATCTCCCGTGCCAATTCCGCAAAACGCTGTGCTCTGGAAACCGTATTGCAGATAATACCAGCACACGCCCCTGCCTTTACCACACACTTTATTTCTTCAATGATATCTTCCTCTGCCATTGAAACTATCTGAATTTTTTTCTCAGAAGATGTCAGAGATAACCCTTTCGTTCTCACCTGTTCTCCATCAGTATAAGTAAGTCGCGGATAGGGAATCGCATTTACTTCATCATCTTGCTGTGTCCGTCTCAAATATGCATTAATAAGCTCCTGCCGTCTGTTTGCCGGGAGTGTCGCCGATAACAGAATAACCGGGATTTTGTATTCATGCAGCCATGCCAACGCCCTGTCAAGGTATTGATTCATATAAGCGTCGTACGCATGGCATTCGTCTACGATAACAACCTTTTGAGACAGTCCCAAATGTAACAACATCGCATGTTTCTTCTTTAAAACTGACATCAACAGACGATCAACTGTTCCAACTACAAAATCTGATAAAAGCGATTGCTTACTCCCCATAAAAAAAGCATGTACAATCAGCCCGCTTTCCTCTCCTCCGTCTTCATCAATGCACGGAATACTTTTTTGCATATTTACGAATGTAGGTTGAAATTCCGCGTTGCCATGCGCCAGATTTATGCTGTGAAATGCCTCCGAGGACTGTAGTTTTGCCCACTGCGCCACACGTTCAAAAATACCATTAGCCGTTGCCTGTGTAGGCAATCCAAAAAAAATCCCCGTTTTTTCAAATCTATTCGCCAAAATTTCGGCTACCGAAAGAGCTGCCTCCGTTTTTCCAATCCCCATCGGCGCTTCCAAAATAAACAGCCCTGGTGATTTTACATCTTCAACTGTTTCAATAACCGACTTTTGTATTTCATTCATGAAGAATCCAAAACGTTCATTAAAATCCTCTTCAAAAATACGTTCCTGTTCCGGCTCCCATACTTCAGGCAGACCCATTCTATCCAAGGCAGTTTCAAAACGTTTATCGGGATATTCACTCTCAGACAAAATCTGATCTTCATCTATTAATTCAAACTTAGACTGATCGCTGGCCAACCAGTCCGCCATGATGAGCAATCCAGATAACAGTATCTGCGTTCTTTTATTCAGCTTTATCATTTCAGACACATCAGAAAATCCCGCTCTCTCAAGTGAAAACGCTCCCCATTCTTTGTAGAAATTCTCCCAAACGATATGCTGTTGGGGACTCCCGAAAAAATGCTTTTGATAATTGTCTATGTGATTTTTCACATCTTCTGCCGGCATGCCGTGATGTGCCCCGACGATAGATGCAAATTCATTAGGGAATCCCATGTAAAGCAATATTGCCTCGCCACACTTTGCGTGGTGAGAATATTTCTTATTAATAAAGTCCGAGTATTCTGGCACATGGATACCATAATGCTCAAATACTGTCCTTCTTTCCGGCAGCGATTCTAATATCTTAGCCTGAAACAGCGGCGAAATTTTTCCAATGTCATGAAGATATGCAAGAAGTATCCCTGTTTTCTTTAAGTCCTCAAACGACATTCCACATATCTGCGCCAGCCCTTGATATCTTTTATGCAGCAAATATTTCATAACATTTGCAGTATCTTTCGCATGCATCCAAAGAGGAAGCCAGTTGTTGCTCTCATAAGCAGATTTAGCGATAATCAGTTTTATTGCATTCGAAAGTTGCAAATTCTTTTCCTCTCTTCATTTGCCATATGGAAAACGCTACTTTTGTTTCCAGTATTGCTTTAACTGCTCGTAAAAGTTCTCCCTCGTTCCGGCCATGATAACGACAATCACCTTGTCCGCTGTATACTCTACCGTGTAAGCAAGTTCATAGTTTGTTTTATTATAATAAATGTCGTACCCATATATACCGGCCAAATCTCCGGTTTTCACCTCGCCAACCGTATGATCTTTCCGAATTTTGTCCACCGCTTCCTGATATAACGACTTTAATCTTTTGTCTTTTATTTTTTTTATGAATTTAGCAGCCGGCGGAAGAAAGACCACTTCTGTCATCCCTCATCCTCCATACCAAAAACATCGTTATAAGAAGCAAAAGGACTTTCTGCTGTCGCCGCGCGTTTCGCCTCCTCAAGCATTCCCTCCACCGCCGGGCGAACCTGACTTTGCGCTTCTTTAAACCGAAAAAGCAGTTCATCGCCGCTATATCCCTGTTTAATTAAATCCGCCAATATCTGTTCCGCAAATTCTCCCCCTGCGCTTGTCTTTACGGGACGTATCACCAATTCATTTCCACGAATCATGCACTCCGCTTCCGTATCAAATCCTAATGTAGAAAAAAATTTTTGAGGAATCGTGATCTGCCGTTTTGCCGAAATAGCGATTTTTTTCATTTCCATAACGGGTTTCTCTCTCATCATTGCCACTGACATTATTTATTCTCTCCATATTCTACACAATTCAAAGAAAAAATATTCTTGGTTTCTTTGATTATTATATCTAACTTCTCCCTTTTCGTCAACTAAATAGAAAAAGCCGAGAACCTTTCTCAGATTCCCGGCTTACCTCAGCCCGCGCCCATTCGCAAAACTCACACAGTTAGATGATGATACACACCATTCCTCCATTACAATCGTTCACAATCTTCTGCATGGTCTCCTGCAGCTTCACCTGACTCTCCTCATTAATCATGGAAATCTTACCCGTAATGCCGTCGTTGACAAGCTGCTCCACGGTCTTTCCAAAAATATTGGTCTCCCAGATTCCCTCCTCGCCGGTATCCGCATCCGAAATAAATTGAATCAGATCCCTCGCTTGTTCCTCGGTTCCTACAATAGGCGATATCTCCGTCTCTATGCTGGCCTTGATCATATGTATGCTGGGACTCTCGGCTTTGATCTTTACGCCAAACTTATTGCCTTGTTTAATCAGCTCCGGTTTTTCCAGCACAATCTCTTCCCGATCGGGCATCACCACGCCGTAACCCTTGTAACGTACCGCCTCCAAAGCATGCAGTACCTTCACATACTCCCGCTTCATCTTCGCCATCTCACGCAGGGTTGCAAGAAGCTGGTATTCGCTGCCGATATTTTCACCAACAAGCTCACTCAACATTTCGTAATAATAGGCGTCATCCACGTCAAGCACGATCCGCACACTGCCGTCAGACATATTGATGCCGTCCAGCTTGCATTTTTTAATGTATTCGCTCTCCACAGAAAACCGGTCCGCCGTAATATCGCGGATATGGTTTAAATCCGCCATCAGCTCTTTGAGTTTACCGATGATATCCTGCTTCATCTTATGATCGCAGGGAAGCATCTCCACCCACTTGGGCATATAAAATTCAATCATGGTGAGCGGAAATTCGTAGAGGATGTTTTCCATGATGTGATTGATATCCTCTTTTTTCAACTGCTCACAGTTAATGGGCATCACCGTGACCTGATACTTTTCGCTGATCTCGTCAGCCAAATTCCTTGTCTCCTCCGCATATGGCTTCTCGGAGTTTAAGAGCACAATATAAGGTTTTCCAAGCGCCTGCAGCTCCTTGATCGTTCGCTCCTCGGCTTCCAGAAAGCTCTCTCTCGGCAGTTCCCCGAAGGAACCGTCGCAGGTCACCACAATGCCAATTGTAGAATGATCCCGGATTACCTTTCTGGTGCCGATCTCCGCCGCTTTGGTAAAAGGAATCTCCTCCATGGACCATGGCGTTTTTACCATACGCTCCTCGTCCTTTTCCATATGGCCGCTGGCGCCGTCCACCATATAGCCCACGCAGTCGATCAGGCGCACCTTCACGTCAATGTCCGCCCCCAGCTTCACATGGGCCGCCTCCTTGGGGATAAACTTCGGTTCCGTCGTGGTGATGGTCTTCCCGCCGGCGCTCTGGGGCATTTCATCCTGCGCCCGCTCTTTCTCATGCTCATCCTCCATATAGGGAAGCACCAAAAGATTCATAAAACGCTTAATGAAAGTAGACTTTCCCGTTCTGACCGGACCTACTACGCCCAGATAGATTTCGCCCCCCGTTCTGCGCTGTATATCTTTATACAAGTCATATGTACTATTCTGTAAGATATCCATCATAAAATCCTCCTGCTTATACTGGTAAATGTATATGCAGAAGGATTCCAGTCTATACCGTTTTATATAAATCCATACGAAGAATGCCTCTTTTACTGCTTCAGCTTATGAAAAATAATGCAGTTAGGCTGTTCCACTTTAATCTCTTTACCGTTCATCACAAGAAGCCCGTTCTTTAAGTCCACTGTGAAGAAAGTCATTGTGTCCGATTCGTGGTTTAAGGAAACAAGATGCCTGTTATCTGGGAACAGATTCGCATCCTTGGGATAATCCCCGCTGATCGGCAGGCACAAAATCTTAGACAGCATCCCCGTCTTCTGATCGACACTATAGATCGTCGCACTGTTGTCCCCCGCATTGGAACTTACCACATATTTAAAATCCTCCGAAATGTTAAGGGCACTGGCAGCGGAACCGCCCGCATGATAATCATTCAATGTGGAAATCGTCTGAATTTTCTCAAACTCCGGAATACCGTGTTTCTCTTCATAAGTGTAGACATCAATGTAATTTTTCAACTCGTGGACAATATAGAGAATATGCCCGTCCTTTGAAAATTTCAAATGGCGGGGCGCGGACTCTTGCTCACTGCGGATCATATCAATGGGCTTTAATGTGCCCCTCTCGTGATCCACGCGGTATACATTTACATGGTCAAGTCCCAGGTCCGCGGCACACAAATAATGGTTATCTCTTGTCATCTTCACGCAGTTCACATGGGGCCTGAAATTCCGCTCCGCAATACTGCCCAGCCCTTTGTGGTAAACTTCATCCGTAATCTCACCGATCCCGCCGTCCTCCCGCAGACGCAGCACCGTAATTTTCCCGTCATGGTAGCCGCCCACAAAAAGGAGTTTGTCTTCATAATCCGTGGACAGATAACACCCTCTCATGCCATTGATCGTACCCTCGTTTATGACCTCCAGATCTCCGCCCGGCAGTATCTTATAAGCTTCCACCCCGAAATCCGTGATCGAATACAGATATTTCTCATTGTGAGAAATAGAAATATAGGAGGAGTTCGTGATCTCCACCTGATTTTTCTCCGTCATTCTGCCGTTCTTCATATCCACATCATAAATTTTAATGCCGTAATTATCCTCTTTTGCCGTCGTGTAAGTGGACACATAAGCCACATATTTATCCTGACCCATCGCCATAACCATACCCTTTCTCAGATTTAGCTTCTCTTATGTCCTGAAATAGTTATACCTATTTTAGCATATTATTCCACTCTTGTTAATCCTTAAATTCTGATATTATTTTACATTTTCCCATTGACATACCTCCCCGTTCTTGTATAATGGAATGCAGTGTACGTTTAGTTTTAGTAAACTTTTAGTTTATTTTTACTGAGTTTTTTTGAGAAACGGGGGACTTATGGACAATACATCCGCCCGGATGGATCTGGGCAACAAACTAAAAGAATTGCGAAACAAAAAAGGATTGACACAAGAGGAGCTGGCCGACCGCTGTGAACTTTCCAAGGGCTTTATCAGCCAGTTGGAAAACGACCTAACTTCCCCCTCCATCGCTACGTTAATGGATATTTTACAGTGTCTTGGCACCAGCCTGAAAGAGTTCTTTTGCGACGCGGATGACGAACAGATCGTGTTTGGCAAAGAAGATTTCTTTGAAAAAATAGACGCCGATCTCCATAACAAGGTGGAGTGGATCATTCCAAACGCCCAGAAAAACAAGATGGAACCCATCCGCGTTACCTTAGAAAAAGACGGTTCCACCTATCCAGACCTTCCCCACGAAGGAGAAGAATTCGGCTATGTGCTGTCCGGTTCCATCACGATTGTGATCGGTAACCGCACGGTCAAGGCCGCCAAAGGGGAGGCTTTCTATTTCACCCCGAACTCGGAACACTACATCCGGACAAACGGAAAGAGCGGCGCCGTATTTTTATGGGTCAGCACCCCGCCAAACTTCTAGCAGAATCGAAAATTTTTCGAGCGAACACTGCGCATACAAAAACACGGATATCGGAGGACTTACTCTCGTGAATAAAGAACTGATTCAACTGATTAATATATCGAAATCCTTTGACGGACAGATGGTTCTGGATGAGTTAAAT
Source organism: uncultured Lachnospiraceae bacterium (assembly GCA_947243855.1). Classification (GTDB taxonomy): domain Bacteria; phylum Bacillota; class Clostridia; order Lachnospirales; family Lachnospiraceae; genus UBA3282. The sequence continues at coordinate 14,235 of CAMXIK010000007.1, forward strand.
TTAAATATCCATGAGAACGAATTTGTCACGCTGTTAGGACCCAGCGGCTGCGGCAAAACAACGACGCTCCGTATTCTTGGAGGTTTTACCAATCCCGACAAAGGACGTGTTGTTTTTGACGGACAGGATATCACTAACATTCCGCCCAATAAAAGGCAGTTAAACACTGTCTTTCAGAAATATGCGCTCTTTACCCATATGACTATCGCTGAAAACATTGCTTTTGGCCTGAAAATAAAGAAGAAATCCAAAAGCTACATAGACGATAAAATCCGTTATGCACTAAAACTGGTCAATCTGGAAGGCTACGAAAACCGTATGCCCGACTCTCTAAGCGGCGGACAACAACAGCGGATCGCCATCGCCCGTGCCATCGTCAACGAGCCCAAGGTACTCCTTTTAGACGAGCCATTGGGCGCCCTTGACTTAAAGCTGCGGCAGGAAATGCAGTATGAACTGATCCGCATGAAAAACGAACTTGGTATCACCTTCGTATACGTTACCCACGATCAGGAGGAAGCCCTCACCATGTCCGACACCGTCGTGGTTATGAATCAAGGTTATATTCAGCAGATCGGCAGTCCGGAATCCATCTACAACGAACCGGAAAACGCGTTTGTGGCGGATTTTATCGGAGACAGCAATATCATCCCCGCCACCATGATTGAAGATAAATTGGTCGATATTCTCGGCACACGCTTTGCCTGCGTGGACACGGGGTTTGGCAACAACCGTCCTGTGGATGTGGTAATCCGCCCGGAGGACGTCATTCTGGTCGAGCCGTCGGAGGGCATCATTCAGGGCGTGGTCACACATCTGATCTTTAAAGGCGTTCACTATGAAATGGAAGTGCAGGCCTGCGGCTTTGAATGGCTGGTACAGTCCACGACTCTCTTCCCCGTAGGAAAAGAGGTGGGTATTCAGGTAGACCCGTTCAATATTCAGATCATGAACAAACCGGAATCTGAAGACGAGGAGGCGGTAACTCTTGACATCTAAAAGCAAATGGCTGTCGGCCCCCTATCTGCTCTGGTCCGCCGTATTTATCATCATTCCTTTATGTATGGTATTTTACTACGGTCTGACTGACAAAACGGGCGCCTTCACCCTTGACAATATCATTGCCATCACCACGGCTGGACACGCAAAGTCGCTCCGGCTTGCTCTCCTGCTTTCGCTGGCAAGTACCATCGTCTGTTTCCTTCTGGCTTATCCGCTGGCGATGATCCTTGCCAACATGAAGGTAAAGCGGCATAACTTCATTATCTTGATCTTTATTCTGCCCATGTGGATGAACTTCCTTCTTCGCACCTTGGCATGGCAGACTTTGCTCGAAAAGAATGGGGTGATTAACCATGTCCTTTCCTTCTTTCATCTGCCTGCTTTAAAGATCATCAATACGCCGGCGGCAATCATTCTCGGCATGGTATACAACTTCCTGCCCTTTATGATCCTGCCCCTTTATAACGCTTTGGCCAAAATCGACACAAACGTAATCAATGCCGCCCACGATCTGGGTGCAAACCATTTTTATACGCTTACCCGCATTATTCTGCCCCTTTCCATTCCGGGCATTATCAGCGGCATTACCATGGTGTTTATTCCGGCGCTCACCACCTTTGTGATCAGTTCGCTCCTCGGCGGCGGCAAGCTTCTTCTCATCGGCGACGTAATTGAACAGGAATTTACACGGATGTCCAACTGGCACCTCGGCAGCGGTCTGTCCATGGTGTTAATGATATTTATCCTAATTAATATGATTTTATCCTCTATTTTCGATAAAGAAGGGGAGGGCTCCATGCTATGAAATCCGTTATGAAAAAAATATACATAGCCCTAATTATTCTTTTCCTGTACGCTCCCATCGGAACCCTGATCGTACTTTCTTTTAATGCGAGTAAAACGAGAGCGAAATGGGGCGGCTTTACCTTTAGGTGGTATGTCTCCCTGTTCCAGAACGAGGAAATTCTGCGAGCGCTTTTTAACACCCTGCTCATCGCGTTTCTGTCTTCTTTTGCTGCCACCGTCATCGGCACTGTGGCCTGCATTGCCATGATGGCTATGAAGCGCAGGACAAAATCCATCCTCATGGGAATCACCAACATCCCCATGCTGAATGCGGATATCGTCACCGGCATTTCCCTGATGCTGCTTTATATCAGCCTCGGTATTCGGTTCGGCATTGGAACTATCCTGTTGTCGCATATTACCTTTAACATCCCCTATGTGATTTTAAGCGTGATGCCCCGTGTACGTCAATTGAATATAAGCACCTACGAAGCGGCCCTTGATCTTGGCGCTTCCCACGTAAACGCCTTTTTTAAGGTCGTATTTCCGGATTTGCTGCCCGGCATCCTCTCCGGCTTTTTAATGGCGTTCACGATGTCTTTGGACGATTTCATCATCACTCATTTTACAAAAGGCGTGGGCGTGGACACCCTGTCCACAAAGATCTACACCGAAATCAAAAAGGGCATTAAACCGGAAATGTACGCGCTCTCCGCCCTTATTTTTATCACCGTTCTGACATTGCTTGTTTTGATCAACCTGTCTCCAACAGACAAGAATAAAAAAAGAAGCGAATAGTTTTAGAAGCGAGGAAGACGGAAGACATGAAAAATAAAAAAAACGATCAAGTTAAAAAGACAATGTGCGCGCTGCTTCTGCTCTCAATGACGGCATTTTGCGGCTGCGGCTCCGCTGAAAAGGGCGTAAACGGTCAGGTCATTGTCTACAACTGGGGCGAATATATTGATCCGGAAACCATCCGTATGTTTGAAGAAGAATATGGTATTAAAGTCATTTACGACGAATTTGAAACCAACGAAAGCATGTACCCCAAAGTGGAGTCCGGCGCTGTGGCTTACGATATTGCCTGCCCTTCCGACTACATGATCAGCCGCATGATCCAGAATGGGATGCTTTCTGAACTGGATTTCAGCAAAATGCCCAATGTGAAGAAAAACATCGGCGCACAATACTTTGAGCAGTCAAAAGGCTTTGATCCCGATAACAAATATGCCGTCCCCTACTGCTGGGGCACTGTGGGCATTCTCTACAACAAAACCATGGTGGAGGAACCGATCACCCGCTGGGAACAGCTCTGGGATGAAAAATATGCCGATAATATTCTCATGCAGGACTCCGTCCGGGATGCTTTTATGGTAGCCGAAAAATTGAATGGTAATTCCATGAATACCCTCGACCCCGAGGAGCTGGAAGCGGCAAAAGATCTGTTGATCGAGCAGAAACCTCTGATTCAGGCTTACGTGGTAGATCAGGTGCGGGATAAAATGATCGGCGCAGAGGCGGCGATCGGGGTGATCTATTCTGGCGAGGCCATCTACACTCAGCGGGAAAATCCCGATCTGGTGTATGTGATTCCCGAAGAGGGAACCAACGTGTGGATCGATTCTTGGGTGATTTTAAAAAATGCGCCGAACAAAGAAAACGCCGAAAAGTTTATAGATTTTATGTGCCGGGAAGATATCGCCCTTATGAACTTTGATTATATCACCTACTCCACTCCAAATGAGGCAGCAAGGGCGCTGATCGAAGACGAGGCTGTCCGTAACTCCGAGATCGCCTTTCCCGATCTGTCTCTGTATGATAATCTGGAAACTTACGTATATCTTGGCGAGGAAGGGGATTCTCTTTATAATGAGCTGTGGAAGGAAGTGAAGGCGTATTGAGCAGGGATGTTGCATCCCTGCTGTGTGATGAATAACTTCACTCCACACCTCCAAACATTAGTGCGATTTCACGATTCATTTCATCAAAATCATAATTATGGTCATATAAATCCTGTCCTTTTGCTATACCAATTCTTTTATGATTTATTGTATCTTCCTTTTCTAATAAAATCTGATTGTATAAAGCGATTCATCATGTCCAACAAAAACTGTAAATTATCTTCTGACAAACTATTCACTTTCTGAACCACTTGTTCTTGTAATGTCATTAAATCACCCACCTTTTGTCAATAATCATATTCTAAAATATATATTCTTCGATTCTAAAAAAACTCATAGTTAGTATCTGTATATATTATTTTACCGCCCTGACACTCATGATACAACTTGGATTTTACTATTTTAAAGAAAAAAAACAAAAAAGGAATATCCATGCCACAGCACCTGACATTCCCTCTTCATGGTTGATTTTTTCATTGTCTGCCAACCCACAGCACCTATATCCGAAAAACATCTATCAATTCTTTATATTTGTAACATTATGATTCCCCTTAGACCAATTAGCCAACGGCAACACTTTTCTATAAAGCACATAAGCGTCGATCTCTTCGTCTTCTCGTTCCTCACATAATTCATTTTTTCTTTGTCATAGAAACGATTGCACACACCACGCAAATCAAGCACCAAAACGCCCAAATTCTAAGATCACTATAACTTCCAGCAAGTGCAAATCCAATAAGAACTCCAAGTCCATAAAGGACAATTAAAGCAATATCGCCGCCTTTTCCGCCTTTTCTTGTCGCTACAGATACAATACCACCAGATAAAAGCATAATAGCAACAATAATTCCCGCGCTTCCGCTTACCTCTCCATTATTTGACAATGCATTTCCCAAGCCCGCAGCACATGATTGGAACGATACTAATATAAATAAAACCATAGATAAAATCCCTGAAACCAACTTCCATGTTGCAAGCGGCGCACCGCCAGCTTTGCTTCCTTTTGATACTGTATTAGCATTGGAAGCTGCTACATCTGATGAAGCCGAAAGTTTCATTACATAGCCGCATTTTGGACATTTTACTGCCTGCCCCGCTTGCACTCCTGATATTAGATTTTGACATTTTGGACATTTTACACTTGCCATTTTAAGATTCCTCCCTTATGTATTGTTTTACCATTTTCCTTTTATCTCCTATCTATCAAAAACAAAACTAAATTCCGTATCTCCGAAATAATTGTCCTTATAGAATATCTCCATTTCTTTCCAATCAGATGGTAATTCTAAAGGAATACATGCTCTCATTCTTCCTCCTTGCACAATATCTCCTGTCAAAAGCTCTAAATTAAGTTCTGTCATAGAAAAAATCGCACTAGAGCTTGATTCAACATTGTATCCGTCACAATAATACAAAAATGGAGTCCATGTATCCATCGTTACTTTTTCGTTCCTTCCATTGTATATCTCAAATTCTGGAAAAACAAAAACCTTCCCATCTGCGGGACTATTATATTCTGTTCCACTTGATTCTGTATATCCTAAAAATATCAACTCCAATCCGTTGCAATTCGCTGTTTCCCCTTTCTTATAAACTCTATTACTATTATTCTTATCAGTTTTATTTTCTTCCGACCTGCTTTTTTCTGGCTGAATCGACACGGGTTCATTTGATTGTACAACCATTTCTCCACCCTGCCCTGTTTCGTTATCATCATTGATCCAATAAGGCGTTATTTTATCTCGCTTTTCGCTCGCAGTTTTATCCTTCACTGATTCCACCGCCACTTCTTCCGTCGCCTGCTCCGGTGTCCATCCTTCCCTATGAAAAGTCCCATGATTGATGTTTTACTATCCATGTAGCTTTCGATCATACCGACAATTCCTAACACGAATCCGACAGCGCACGGCACAATCCCTATGTACCAATAAGACGATAAAGTCCCGAAAGTTCCAAAAATTAACGAAAGAATACCCAATATGTCCATCACATTCTCCTCTGTTTTCTCTTTCTCTATGATACCAACAATATTTTTTGTAGTCAACTATTAGTTATATTTATTATAACTAATAGTTTGTTATAACTTCCTCCACTTATAGGTAAAATAGAAGAAAAGCGCAAATGGAGTATCACTATGAATCGTATTGCATTGGGAAAACGGCTGCGTGAAGAACGCTTACACAGCGGCCTCACACAAGAACAGGTAGCCGAAGCTGTCAATGTTTCAACTACCTATATCGGTTTGATCGAGCACGGCGAACGCTCCGTCACATTGGATAAGCTGATCGCACTTTCCCAGTGTTTCCATGTAAGCGTCGATTATTTGCTGCAGGATGATATCCCTCTCACTAATTCCATTCAGGAAAAACAGCTTCTATCCCTATGGCATACCGCCACGGAACAGGAACGCGAAACGATTCTGTCCGTGATCAGGTCTATCGTCCATCCGTCACAACAAAAATGACTTTGCCTACACATATAGTATAAGCAAAGCCATTTTATTTTTGGTCTGCTCTCAGCAGACAATTTTTATAGAACTGGCAAACCCACTACCAAACTTTTTACATAATTTTCTATTACAATACCCCTTTCAAAAATAATCATTCCCAAAACAATCCGAATTATGATTCTGAGCATCCGCGGTAATTTCCGCAAAATCGGCATTTTCCTATCCCAATCTGCCACATTGACAATAACCAATACTGTTACCCATATATAAAGTAATACCGCAAGCGATTCAAGCAAAAATATTTCCGCAGATACCGTATATGGTTCCAAAAAAATGTAAGTAGAAAGAAGCATCATCCCGTATCCAACAGAAGCCACAATATTTTTCCATAAAATACCCGTTCGAAATCCCGGCAGCCCCCTTACGCAGCTTCCTCTCTTCTGAATCACATTTTTTATCCGCTTTCCTACCGTGTTTTCTTCTTCGATTCCAAGCGCTTTCTTTAATTCCGAAACCGTTTGAAAACGTTTTTCCGGATCTATCTCCGTGCACTTTTTTATAATATGTGCAAATGGAACCATCTTACATTGTTGCTGCCCTGTTTGATCTCCTGTAAGCATCTCATTCATCAAAATCCCTAACGCATAAATATCTGTGCGAACATCTGACTGCATAAATCCAAATTGTTCCGGTGCTGCATACCCTGCTGTCCCCAGAATTGTCGTATCTCTCTTTTGATCCGCTTTCACTTCTCTTGCAATTCCAAAATCAATTATTTTTGCTACGCCATCTATCGACAGCAGTATATTATCCGGATTCAAATCTCTATGTATCATCCCCTGTCTATGAACTGCATCTAATGCCAAACATAATTCGCCAATCACCGGTACAACTTCATTCGGCTCAAGTGCACCCCTCTCCTCCATATATTCCCTAAGTGTCAAACCACTGATATATTCTTCTATTACAATACCTTTTTCCCCGTTTGATACAACCTCAAAAATTTTAGCTAAATGATTGTTCTGCATGCCCCGCAATCTCTCATACAGAAACGCTGCATCAGAAGTTACATACTTTTTTACCGCGATTTTTCCATTCCTTTTATCTTTTACTAAAAAAGTCTGTCCATCCTCTTTCCCAAGAGCCGTTAAGGTTTCATATTGCTCTTCCAGATATTGCATCCGTAAGTTCTCAGACATTGACTTTTCTCCTGTTCCTCTTTAATATGATTAGTATACCACAGCGTCATGTTTTTGACCGTAAAAGTGAGGGATTGTTGTCATGAAAAAAACAACTGGTGAATTATTGGAACTATTAAAAAATGAATCTACTCTGGAACACTATATGGAAACAGTCTCCGACAACCTCATAAAGCAAATCCCTCTCTCTGATTGTCTAAATAAGCTCGTCGAAGAAAAGGGGCTTACAAAAGCGGAAATCATCAGTCAATCCGGATTAGAGAGAAAATATGCCTATCAGATTTTTGACGGTCATAAAAATCCCAACCGGGACAGGGTTCTTGCTCTGTGTCTTGCCATGCGGCTTACTGCGGAGGAGACACAGCAATTGTTAAAACAAACTGGCTATTCCCCGCTGTACGCCAGACTCAAACTGGACAGCGTTATTCTGTTCTGTCTTCAACACTCTTTATCCGCAATGGATGCCAACGATCTTCTCTATGAAATAGGAGAACCGCTCTTAACGCTTACCAACTAATTTTGCCTCTTTCATTTGAGTATTTTGATATCCATTTCATTACTACCAATCATAATAACCATTTCATTAGATAAATAAATACTGCTCGCAGAAATTTTTTGCTGTCACAATCTGAATGTTTTCATATTCTTTTATTACCAAAAGATCTTTATCACCGCTAACAATATATAAAGCATGGGAGTCCCTTGCACATTCCAAAAATTTATTATCATCAGGATCTCGGCATATTTCAACCAGAGTAGTCGGCTCAATAATTTCCATAGCTTTAATCAGCGGACCTAAAATTGCCTTATTAATATGTCCTTGCTTTTCATCAATCATTTCTTGTACAATTTCCTCATATTCGCTAATAATCTCTGCCGTAGCACATGCAGTTATTTTCTGACCAACCACAGCGCTAAGAATTTTTCTTGGAAATCCGCCAAAAAACACACCGGAAATCAGTACATTCGTGTCTATTACAATTCTCATACGCGTTTCTTCTTTCTAACTGATTTAACAATATTATCAACATCATTTTCATGATATCCAACCGACAGCGCCCACTTTTGAGCCTCGTCCAGTGAAGCCTCAAATTCTTCCGCAGAAGGAATTTTTAAAGTCTTGAGCATGATAACATCTCCTGAAGTATAAGCGACCAGTTTATCGCCAGTATCAATCGAAAGAAGCTTTCGGATACTAACTGGCAGGGAAATCTGCCCTTTGGAAGAAACGGTTAATATTTGTGTACTCATTTTTATGTGCTCCTTTCTTGTAAGAATTTCTTACTTATATTATGCCATCATATTAAAAGATATACAACAGAAACTATTAAAAACTATTTATCTTTATTTCGGCCTCTTTCACATCTTCGATCGTTTTTATTTCCCCGACCTTCGACGCAATCCAAAAATAATACTTCTTCCCGTCCTTTTCATCGATCAGAATAACCTCGTCTACTTTCTCAGAATTAATTGTCATAAAAAAAATTTAATCATCAGTAGATACGCCCCATGCTGGTGCTATTAACTTATCATAGCTTCCGCGTTGTATTCCCATTGAATATGCCATATCTTCTCTAACGGTCTCCTCTGCCGTATATTTGTCATCATATACATATGTACACGTGCTTCCAAGACCATAATACAAACCATCCTGCTTGAGAAAAGCAAATTCAACAATATTTTCTTCATTTTCCCTAAAATAAACAAATGCGTTTTCTCGTGTCTGCATGCGGTAGATTTCTTCCAGTTTATCAAAATTACATTTTTTCTTTCTTTTTTTGATACTATTTACCAGAGCAGTTTCTATATCGTCATACCCTTTCGTGTCAGTTTCAAGATAACAGGCATACCTATGATTTCCCGGAAAAGTATTTGCAATATCAACTATTTGTATCGTGCTGTCATGTAAAGATATCATTGACACGATTAATACGATAACCAGAATACCTGTCATAACAATGTCTGATACCGTCACTTTCGGAACTGCTATTTTTTCGCTTTTTAGTAACATTACAAAAAACAGAAAAAATACGACGGCTAAAACCTGATCGAATAGATTCCGGACTTTGATAGCCTCTATATTCTTTATTAAGGTATTGCTTACTGCTCCCCAAAGTATGCATAGCAGTATTGCAAGTACGAGAGCCCTTAACCCTTTTACCCTGTTTTTCATTTCTTCTCCAACACTCTTATTAAAAAAAAGGAACATCCATGCCGCAGCACCTGACATTCCCTCTTCGTAGTTACTTATTTGTCTGCAAAAGACCTCCGCCGTCTGCACCCAAACAGCATTTTCATCCCTTTACAAATTCTGAAACGCCGTATTCATTGCATACGCCTCGTCCTTCCCGCTCATGATAAAGAAAATCACATTCCCGCGGCTCTCGATCAGGGTGGTTTCCGCGCTGACGCAGACCCACTTATCCGGGTCGGCCTTATCCTTCAAGAGCTGTTTGGCCGTCTCCACATCCGCCTCGTCCACCCGAAGCAGCACGCACTGGTACGCCTTAGAGGACATCATCGGCATGGATACCACGCCCTCCGTGTAAGTAATCTCGTCCGTTCCAAGAATGTAGCTCTCCAAATCATCCGTGATCTCGACAGTCTCAAAACCGTCCAGACTCTCCCGGAAACCGGCGTCAAGATCTGCCTTTTCATAGAGAGACGCCATGATATCTGTCAACGCTCCCTCCAAATTATCGGAAGACTCCTTTTTATCCCCACAGGCGGTACAGAATAAACCCGCCAATAAAATCAAAAGTCCTGTCAAACATACGGTTCTCTTCTTCAACATATTTCTCTGTTCTCCTCTTCTCGCCCGGTTTCAGCAATCTGTCCTGTCGGCCGCTGCATTCTTCCTCACTGTCTTATTTTCTCCCATTTTTCCGCATTTATCCCCAAGCTGTTCCTTCCCTTTATCAGGAAAATGCACCTTGTTCTCAGCTTCCCTTTTTATCGGATAAAAGAGGTTTAATTGTCTTGTAAATCTTACTGGATTTTTTGTTGTCCGCGCTGGGATATTTTTTCATTAACGCATTCATAATGCCCTGCTTCGTCTTATACTGCTGTATGGTTTTTAAGACGTCGTCCACAGTTACATCGTCATTTTCCCGAAGAATCTCCGTTAAGGTCTCCTGCAGCTTCTTTTTCAGTTCCAACGTCTCCTGATCATGGCTTCGTCCCATAATATCCGCAATCAACGTCACCGAAACGCCTCTGCTTTTCCAATAACCGCTTAGAATCTCAAATCCCTTGTCTTTGCTGACAATATAATAACTGTCCGCGGCCTTGTTTGCAATCAAAAATCCCAATTGCGTGGCAAGTTGAAAATCCAGCGCATTTTTACTTCCCACATCCACCTTGCAAAGCTCGATATCCGCCTTGGATTCCATAATTTTTTTATGCTGCTCGAAGGTAATACTGTCCGCGTTTTTACTGTATAAAATGCAGACATGATCCTCCGCTTCCAGTTTGTGGATGCCATCCAATCCGTCTTTTTTTACATTTTCAAAATCTACCAAATAATAACCCATCTTTTCTCTTTCTCACCTTTCGGTGTCTGCATACCGCTTCCAGCTTTCCAAGCTCTCAGGCTTTCGCTTCTCCCAGCTTATCCTGAAAGAATGCAATAATTCTCTGCCAAAGCTCCTCTTGGAAAAAGGGCATATCCGCATGGTCCGCTCCCTCTAACACCAGAAGCTTTACCTCTGCGCCCGCTTCCTCCAGCTTATCATGCAGGATTTCTCCCTGAGAAAAGGGAACGGTGTGATCGTTATCGCCGTGAATAATCAGAAACGGCGGGGCGTCCTTCGTCACAAAACTTACCGGACAGATTTTAAGCGCCTCTTCTTGATTTAACATGACGTTTTTACCAAGCAGCAACGATTCCATAGAAGCCGCCGCCTCCGCCGGGGAAGCATATTTAAATCCAGTCACGTCTGAAGGCGGATACCAAGGACAGGCCGCCTGCACTTTACTGGAATACTCCGTAAACGCGCCCACGTCGAAAGACGGATCATCCGCCAACGCCGCCATAGCCGCAAGATAACCGCCTGCCGACTCACCCATCACGCCAAACCGTTCCGGATCAATATTGTAACGTCCGCTCAATGCTTTCAAATACCGGATTCCAGCCTTCACATCCATAAGCTGAATCGGAAAAGCTCCCTCGTTCGTGGTACGGTACTCCACGCTCGCTACCACAAAACCGCTTCTGGCAAGCTCCGCCAGATACGCCAGATGCGCGGAACGATCCAGCCGAATCCATGCGCCGCCACATATCCACACGACACAGGGATATTTCTTTGTCTTATCCTCCGGATAAATAATATCCATTTTCAAATCTCGTCTGGTGTGATCAAACCATGCGTCCACCTGTGCAAAAGTGATGCCTGTCACCACCGAATACTGCGGCGCCTTCACCTTAATTTTAAGTTTTTCCTTCATAAACATTTCCCCCGATCATTTCTATGTATTGCTATGTATCTTCTCCTGCGGCATCCAATGCATCATCAACCGCTCCAATTTCGTCTGATCAATCGGTTTCGCCAAAAAATCGTCAAACCCGGCCGCCAGATACTGCTCCTTCGCTCCCATAATCGCGTTCGCCGTCAGCATGATAACCGGCGTGTCCTTACAGAGATTCTCCTCCATCTCTTTCATATGCTGCATGGTTTCCATGCCATCCATTTCCGGCATCATATGATCAAGAAAAATCAGATCATAGTGCTTTTGTCTGATATGATCCAAGCACTCTCTTCCGCTTCCCACGTCCGTGATCTGCACCTTCGTCTGTTTTAAGAGTCCGCAAAATACTCTCCTATTTACGCGGTTATCGTCCACAAGAAGAATTTCAGCCTCCGGCGACGTAAAGCTTGCATGGTAATTGTGTTCTCTGGCCGCTTTTTTCGCCCGCTCCTGAAAGTTACCGATAGGTTCCGCATCTACAATGCCCTGCCGCAGTGCGAAGAAGAAGCGGCTGCCTTCCCCGTAAACGCTTTCCACCCGCAAATCGGTATCCATCAGTTTCAACAACTGCAGGGAGATGTTCATACCAAGGCCCGTACCTTCCACATCGCGGTTTTTTTCCTCGTCCAGACGTTCAAAGGCGGAAAACAGCTTCGGAATCTCTTCCTGCCTGATACCGATACCCGTATCCCTGACCGTAAAATGCAAGATCACATCCGCGCCGCTTCGTTCACCGGCCACCTCGAATGTCACTGTCCCCTTGCGGGTATATTTTACCGCATTGGTCAGCAGATTGATCAGTACCTGCCTAATACGAATATCGTCGCCGTAGATCTTTGACGGAAGCTCTGGATCTACATTCACCTCAAAGCGCAGTCCTTTCTCATGAGCGCGCAGGGAAAATATATTATACAGATCGTTTAGCATGCTGTTTAGCTCGTATTCCGTAGGCACAATTTCCATCTTACCCGATTCTATCTTGGAAAAATCCAAAATATCGTTGATAATCCCCAAAAGCGCGTGGGCGGAAGTTTTGATGTCCATGGAATATTTTTTCACATCCTCCTGCGAGGATTCCCGCAGCACCATTTCATTCATGCCGATCACCGCATTGATCGGCGTCCTGATCTCATGGGAAACCCTTGCAAGAAACTCTGATTTCGCTTTGTTCGCTTTCTCCGCATTTGCCTTTAAAATCTGCATCTGCTCAAGCTGTCTTTTGCTTTGCGTCATATCCACAAATACAATCGAATACCCAACCAGCATACGGTTATTCCAAATTTTATTGGCGTGTACCTCAAATGTATGATTGCAGGTTACATACTCAAAATAGTTGTTGGCTCCAAAAACTTCCTTTAAATTTTCCCTGCAGACCTGTTCCCCTTTTCTGAAATGAGAAAGACTCTGAAACAACTCCTTCGCCTTGTCGTTCGCTTCTACGAATCCACTATCCACATCCACAATCAACACGGCTTCGTCCATGGTTTTTATAATATCTTCGTGTGCCGTAACGGTAATGTCAAATATATGATAAAATACAATCACAACTCCGAATGAAATAATACTCAGGGCTTCACAGGCCGGCACCGCATCATAGCCCTCAATCCACTGAAACATACTGCACAAAAATCCGGGAATCGGAAAAATACTGCATATCCCCAGCGCAATCAGATTGATATTCTGTTTCCCATTCCGCAGTCTCTTATTTGCCAGCATTGTCATAACAAAACAGCCAATCATATGAATAAACATATGCAGCAAAAATATGTAATGCAGCGGCCCTTTCTCCAAAATCAGGTGCGGAAACATCCCCTCCGTCACAAAGGATACTCTCGAATAATAAATAGGCGTGTAGCGATAGCCCCAGATGCACAAAAGCACCAGTCCATCCAGTGAAAACATCAGCGCCTCAAGCTTAGCCGGAATATGGAAACCACAGTATCTGGCCACAAAGATAAACAGGAAGGTACTTATAAACGCCCCGCCCATAAACTCCACACGCACGGCAGTCATCGCCTCACTGATATTTCTGGAAAGCAGTTCCAACAAATATCCGGCATTTTGAATCGCGCCAAAAAAGCCGACACACAGCATCAGTTTGGAAAGCGCATTTTCACGTTGTCTCGTCATGATGATTACGAAGCAAAAGCATCCCAGAACCATCAGCATCTGGAAGCCTACCAAAAAACTGTACATAATATCCTCTCATCCTATAAAAGCAGCCATGCGTTCCCGCACAGCTGCTTTCCGCGGTTATTGCTCTCTTACGCCCTTAAGCCATGGCGTTTGCCTGTTTATACTTGTAAAGCATCTCCGCATGATTCTGCTCCTCAATCTGTATGTCGGCCAAAAGCTTCCTCAATCCAGAATTGTCACAGGAAAACACATTGGTATTGTACTCTCCCGACACCAGCTTTTCCGTACCGATACAGTCCGTAGCAAGGAAACAGTCATGTTCCTTGTCGCCCGCATTCGCGCCGTCTTTGTATGTCCCTTTGGGCGCATAATCTCTTCCCTGCGAATCGTTACAGTCACACTCCGGCACATTGCCGTGGAGGGCCTGCCCAATCGACTGAAAATGCTTCTGTTCATCCCTCTGGAGGGTACGGAACAGGCTCTGCAGCTCCGTATCCTTCGCCTGTGCGGCGTATTTCTCATACTTGGTAATACAGGATTTCTCCTGTGTCTGCAAATCACGCAGCGCGGTCGTCTCTTTTTCTGTCAATATCATGGTCAATACTCCTTTCTTTGGGCGGTACAGCAGTATGCAGTCCTCCATACACTCTCTGCCGTCCTCTGATACCGAGTATTGCCATTTCCCTCAAAAACCATTCATGAACACTATAGCATTTATTATACACGCTTCCGCTGGGGAAAACAAGGAAATACTTGCTTTCTCACAGTTCTTTCGCCTTATGGAATTGCTGAATAAACCCTTTTGCTCCGGGCTGACTAACGTCAAAATAAATGTTATGCTTTTCTCCCTGCGGCTCGTGATAGCTGATCACCAAAAAATTCTTTTTCACTTTTTTCTGGTTTTCCCCTGTCGGCAAAAAACCGACAAGCGCGCCGAGAATCCCAGTAATGAGCAGACTTGCCGCCGATACCGCCCCGTTGTCCGAGCTGTCCTGTTGCATTCTGATATCGTCAACCTCTCTCAGCACAAACTCAAAATAAGTTTCATATGTCCCGTCATAATTATCCTCCAACACATACAAATGCTGCGCCGTCAGCACAATCAGACACTCGCAGTCTGGATAGCTGTCATTGGGAGGTATCAGTCTCGCGCCAAATGTGTCTATTACCTTTTGTCCTCTGTATTCCTGTTCCATCGCTCTCAGTCCTCTCTTTTTTATCTTTTGTAACTCATACCCTGCATAGGCTGCTTTCTATCATCACTCCAGAAGCATTCCAGAAATATTCACCGACTCAATTTCAAAATACGCTTCCCCGTCCTTGATCCCCTCCTTATACCGTACTTCAAAATGATTCAAATATAACACCCTGCCATCCGCAAGCAAAATCTCTTGATAAGGCTTCATGGCAGCGCTGATTTCCTCATTTTCCGCATCGGGATGCTCCTTTTCATAAGCCATACACCGATCGGCAAAATCGCTCAGATCCGCTATGACCGTCTCCTCTGCACCGCCCTCTCTTTTATAAAAACGAAAAGCGGAAAAATCCACAGGAAGCCTCTCCTCCTCTTTTGCCCTGCTATATCCTTCATCCTGATTCAGCATATCGAAACGGCTGTACCCGGCCACATCCAGACCGCCCACCATCTGGCAGCAGTGAATCCTATGGCTCTCCAACTGCGTATAGGTCTCCATATTCATGCCCGTCGCCGACAGCTTTTCTGCAAAACTCTCCTCATAGATATCGTACTGCTCCACCAAATCCGCCATTTCCGGTTTATATAACAAATATTTGTAAGCTCCCTTTAACCTCTGCGCTTCTATCTCAGTGATACTCCCCTCTGTCAGCAGCTTATTATAATACATCTCCAAAAAGGTTCTCTGCCATCTGTCGGACAGGCTGTTACTGTTGATACCCGGCACAAGAAAAGCAATCGCCACGCACACTCCCAGAACCAAAAGCACGCGCTCCATATTTTCCTTCCAAAAATACCAGATTGCCAAAACCGCAATCTCAACCGCCACCATACCCATCCCCAGATACCGGCTGGGCGTCATGCCGTGCTCATAAATCCGCACGCCCATGGCATAGATCTGTACAGGAATCAGCGGCAGCAGACCGTAAGGCAGCTTTTGCACAATGCGCATATACCTGGAATCGTCCCAGTAATAATGATCCATCACCCATACCGGCATGCCAAAGCAAAACAACCCCGTCACAATGCCAAATAATTCATTGGACGGTATCTCCCACAATAAAAGAATTTTAATCAGATAGGCATACACAATCATCATCGCAAAGATTGTCAGACTGGTAATCACATCACGCAGCAGATATTTTCCCGGCGACTCGTCTATCTCACTGTCCATATTGTGAAGCGCCGTGATACAGCACGGCACATAATACAATCCCGTCACCATGATCGTCCCCGTAGTGGCAAAGCTCCCTATCCCGCTGTCCACAAACAAGATGTCCACCACGGAAAGGGCTAATGCCACGCCGATGGACAATACGATATAAACCGCTGTTATCACACAAAAATTCGCCAGAACATGCAGCAAATATTCTGCAAATTCAACGCCGCTTTTCCTGTGGCAAAAGTAGACCGTACCCAAAAGTAAAAGCAGCACATAGCCCCATGCAAACTGTTCGGCCCATCTGCTGACCGTACTGCCGGGCATAGGGAAATTCCGCACCGTTTCTTCAATCGATTTGGCATAGATACAAAAACTAGTAAGCGGCGCAATCACAGCGGCTGAAAGAAAGCACACAAGTCTGGCAGTTTTCGCCCGTCTCTCTTTCTGCGCATAGGGCAGAATGCTTTCCGTGAACATGGCCCCACAGATAAAAAGCAGCAATCCGACCGCGATCTCCCCTGAATAATCAAAACATTTTGAGATCAGCAGCTCTTTTCTCACCTCATAATCGAAGAGATAGAGAAATTCATCGACCGCCCCATAAATTGTAAGAAGCGCCACCGCGATGACCGTCACTCTGTAGTCTGCATAAGCCCGCAGAAGCCTTTTCCATATCTCAATCAGTTTTTCCTTGAGTAATTTCATCTTGTTCCTCACTTATTTTCGCATTTCTCTACTTCTTTTTTCTGATTCACAGTTCCATTTTACCAAAATTATGGTAAAATAGTACCATTAAAATAAAAATGTTTTTTCATCTTTTTACTTTTCCGAAAGGAGTCCTTGCATATGGCGAAAAATATTTTAGAAAACGAATTGTTTGAGTCCTTTGCAAACGCTTCCGACAATATTTATA
Organism: uncultured Lachnospiraceae bacterium; assembly: GCA_947243855.1. Taxonomy (GTDB): domain Bacteria; phylum Bacillota; class Clostridia; order Lachnospirales; family Lachnospiraceae; genus UBA3282. The sequence continues at coordinate 31,448 of CAMXIK010000007.1, forward strand.
TTTATGTGTGTGATATGCAAAAAGACCTGTCCAGATGGTCTAAAAACATTGTAGACTATTTTAATCTGGAAGGAGAATACATAGAAGGCGCCGGACCTAAATGGATGGCGCATATCCATCCCGACGACCGGGCTGCGTATCTCCAAGATATTGAAGCAGTCTTTTCCGGCGCATCCAGCCGTCATAGCTGCCAGTACCGTGCGAAAAACAAATACGGCGATTATGTATGGTTAGAGTGTAAGGGCAGCGTTATTTCCGATGAAAATGGAAAACCTCTGTTTTTTGCAGGCCTTATGACACGGCTGGACAACCAGAATAAGTATGACCCGCTCACCCATCTGCTGACAAGCTATGAAATGCAGAAATATGATTTTTCCGCCGGGAGCGGCGCCATTCTCCTTCTCGGTATCAACGGATTTCGAAAGATCAACAACACGAACGGGTTCCTTTACGGCAACAAAGTATTGGTAGCCTTATCCGAATGCCTTGAAAAACTGACTGACAAGGACGACCGGATTTACCGTCTTCAGGGAGACGAGTTTATGATTCTCTCGCCTAACGGTTCCAAGGCCCAATTAAGCCGCCTCTTTGTAAAAATCAACGACTATTGTATGAATATCCGGGGATTGAAAAGCTTTTCCGTCTCTGCGGGTCTGGTTTCCTATCCCGAAGACGGAACAGATTTTAATACCCTAATGAGCAATCTGGAACACTCGCTTGAGTATGCCAAAGAACAGAAACAAGGATGGATTGCCGAATTTTCTGAAAAGATTTCTCAGCGTCACCTCCGCACTGGATTACTCCACGAAGCGTTGACCAAAAGCATCCATCATAATTTTGAGGGCTTCGAACTGTATTTCCAGCCTATTCTTGATGCAAAAACAAAAAAGATTGTTGAATGTGAATCTTTACTGCGTTGGAAAACTTCTGAAATACAGGACGCCGCTCCCTATGAATTTATCAAAATTTTAGAAGACAGCGGAGAAATCCGGGAAGTCGGTACATGGGTCATGGAGGAGGCTCTGCGGCATGCCGCGATGTGGCAGAAAAAATATCAAAATATCAGCGTAAGTTTTAACGTCTCCTATATTCAGCTTTTAGACGGGGAGTTTATTGACAGACTGATTGCGAGAGCGCAGGAATTGCAGGTAGACCCACGGCTTGTCATGGTAGAACTCACGGAGAGCTGTAACGCCGACGATACCAAAATGCTCTCCCGCCAATTTCACAAACTTCAAAAACTTGGATTTAAAATTGCCATGGACGATTTCGGAACCGAATACGCTTCCTTCGGACTGCTTCACGACGTCGCCATGGACGTCCTGAAAATAGACCAGAAGTTTGTGCGCGGCCTGATCCGCGAAGGAAATATGACGGACATGGCCATTATCGAAAACGTGGTAAATATGTGCCGGCAGCTTTCGATCCAGACCGTAGCCGAAGGCATCGAAACAGAAGAGATTCAGGATATCATCCGCAGCATTGGCGTTTCCTTCCTACAAGGGTATCTCTATTCCAAGCCTGTTCCAGCCAGTGAATTTGAGCGGATGGTTGAGGCGGAGCGGAACTATATTTAATTTTCCTCTAAAATAATTTATGTTGGAAAAAGGATGGCTAATGCCATCCTTTTTCCCTTTCTATTCTTACCAAATATTTTTTTAATATTAGAACTTCCCAGCCTTCGCAGCTTCCTCAATCGAAACCGCAACAGCCACAGTAGCGCCTACCATCGGGTTGTTACCCATACCGATCAGACCCATCATCTCTACGTGTGCCGGAACGGAAGAAGAACCCGCGAACTGTGCGTCGGAGTGCATACGGCCAAGCGTATCCGTAAAGCCGTAGGATGCAGGACCTGCAGCCATGTTATCGGGATGAAGGGTACGTCCTGTGCCGCCGCCGGAAGCAACGGAGAAATACTTCTTACCCGCCTCTGTTCTCTCTTTCTTATATGTACCTGCTACCGGATGCTGGAATCTAGTAGGATTGGTGGAGTTACCAGTGATGGATACGTCCACATTCTCCTTCCACATGATTGCCACGCCTTCGGGTACGGAGTTTGCGCCGTAGCAGTTTACCTTGGAACGAAGTCCCTCGGAATAAGGGGTTCTGCTCACTTCCTTTACCTCGTTGGTATAAGGATCGTACTCAGTCTCCACAAAAGTGAAACCGTTAATTCTGGAAATGATCTTAGCCGCATCTTTTCCAAGACCGTTCAGGATAACGCGCAGAGGTTTCTGACGAACCTTGTTAGCCTTCTCAGCAATACCAATTGCGCCCTCTGCCGCCGCAAAGGACTCATGGCCTGCCAAAAATGCGAAGCAGTCGGTCTCCTCCTCAAGGAGCATCTTACCTAAGTTACCATGGCCCAGACCAACCTTACGGGTGTCCGCCACGGAACCGGGAATACAGAATGCCTGTAAGCCCTCGCCGATCGCTGCCGCTGCGTCAGCCGCTTTCTTGCAGCCCTTCTTGATCGCGATTGCCGCGCCTACGGTATATGCCCAGCATGCGTTCTCAAAACAGATAGGCTGGATCTTCTTCACCTGCTCATATACATCCAAGCCGGCGTCTTTTGTAATTTTCTCGGCTTCTTCGATAGAAGAAATGCCATAGCTGCTCAATACGGAATTGATTTTATCAATTCTTCTTTCATATGATTCAAATAAAGCCATCTTATCTTCTCCTCCTGTTTATATTTTGTATCACTCGCATCTAGGATCAATGATCTTTACAGCGTCGTCCACACGACCGTACTGGCCGCAAGCCTTCTCATACGCTGTGTTGGGGTCGTCGCCCTTCTTGATGAAGTCGGTCATCTTGCCAAGACTTACGAACTTGTAGCCGATAATTTCATCGTTAGCATCCAAAGCGATACCGGTCACATAGCCCTCAGCCATCTCCAGATAACGGGGACCTTTCTTGAGCGTGCCGTACATCGTGCCCACCTGACTTCTCAGTCCCTTACCAAGATCCTCAAGACCTGCGCCTACCGGAAGTCCATCCTCGGAGAATGCAGACTGTGTACGTCCGTATACAATCTGTAAGAACAGCTCTCTCATAGCAGTGTTGATCGCATCACACACCAGATCCGTGTTGAGCGCTTCCATAACCGTAAGACCCGGAAGGATCTCGGAAGCCATAGCTGCGGAGTGCGTCATACCGGAACATCCGATGGTCTCCACAAGAGCCTCCTGAATGATTCCCTCCTTCACATTCAGGGTCAGCTTACATGCGCCCTGCTGAGGAGCACACCAGCCTACGCCGTGTGTCAGGCCGGAAATATCCTTTACTTCCTTCGCCTGCACCCACTTTGCTTCCTCAGGGATAGGAGCACAGCCATGATGAACGCCCTGTGCCACTGTACACATTTCTTCAACTTCTTTTGAATAGATCATGTGATAACTCCTTTCGATTATGTATTAATTATTTGATAACAGGCTCAAAACGCCTGTCATAACCGCCAGTCTCATTGTCTCATATCAGAGCAAAAAAATCCAGATGTTTTTCTCCTGTTTTCAATTTCCGTAACAGTTCAGCCGCGCCCATTCGCAAAACCGCAGCTTCATTCTGGCTGAACTTTTACCCCATGAAATACTCCGATATATCAAAGCTGTTCAAAAGGGCAAGCCCGTTCTCCTCCCTGCATTCCAGCCAGCTTGCGCTGCACCTCGTCCAGCTTCTGAGCGAGTAATTAAAGATCTCTTCCGTGCAGCGGCAATGGGAATCGTTTTTATCGAGATTCCGCAGAATACAATTTTCACAGGGCGTATCCCTGTTCTGCAGCGCCTTATAGCAGACGTCGCCGATTTTTACATGAGGCGAATCCACCACCACTTTTTTATTGATAAAAGTAATCTCGTAATTATCTGGATTCACCACATAGACAAAGCTGTCCATATTGTCGAAAACTGCAATCTGCGCCACAAAATTCTGCATTCTGTCCATCAAGCCGATCTGCAGAATATTGGCCTCCATCAGCCGGAACAAAGAACGGATTTCCGCCATCTGGCTCTTTGACAGCTCCATCTGCACGTCCTCATGGTTTTCAAAGACAATCGCCCCTTGAAACTCTCCTTTGGAAGTAAGCGGATAATAGAGCATACTCTTAATGCCTTCCGCCTGAAAATAGTCGTGCATCTCCTCCGCCGTCAGATCATAATCATGAATCATCGTCAAGCTGGGGAAGGAGGCGTAAAGGATCTCGTTTACCACGCGCTTCAAGTCGTAATGTTCATCCGCTTCCTTGCCCGTTGCATACTGTTTTACCGTAAATTGGATATTGCGTGAGATAGGAAGGGAATCGTTTCCGCAGATATACCCTCTGTGGAACTGATATTTTGCCGTCATCAGCTCTATCGAAGAACGAAGCGCGGATTCCAGCACCTTATCCTCAAAGAGAATCTGCATGACCTGATCCTCTATGTTTCTGTCATAGTCTAACGTCTTCGTCATATCATAACCGACTTTTCTGTTGGCATGATACACCGTCGTGCTGGCCGCATGGTAAACACGGTAACCATCCTTACCGTTAGCCTTAACCGTATAGACGGCCCTGTCCGCTTTCTCAAAAAGCTCTTCGTAAGTCTTTCCGTGGTACGGATAAACGGCAACGCCTACACTGCAGGTCACATGAATCGGCTGTCCCTCAAATTCAAGCTCATAGTTTACCTTCTTTACAATATTCCCAGCCATTTCGTCCGCATCCGAAATGGAATCCAGATTTCTCATATATACCAGAAACTCGTCGCCGCCGATACGTCCAATGACATCCCCGCCTTTAAACATTTCCTTCAATGCCTCGGCCGTCTTCTCCAAAAGCTGGTCGCCATTGGCATGCCCAAGAAGATCATTGGCTTCCTTAAAGTTATCCAGATCGATAATCATCAACGCGCTCAATACATTTTCATTCGTATCTTCTAATGCGCTGTGTATCAACTGCTCCGTAGCGCCCTGATTGTAAATGCCCGTCAACGCGTCCTTCTCCGCCCGCAGAAGGAGCTCCATTTCCTTCAGCTTCTTCTCGTTGATATTAATCATACGGCCCACAATACGGGTCACATAGCCTTCCGCACCCAAAAGGGATGTCAGATTGGCCTGATACCACGTATAATCATCGTCAAAGCGCCGAATTCGAAACTCTATCGTATCGTGTTTGGGAGATTTTAGCAGGCTTTCCAAAACTGCTTTGTAATATGCCACATCCTCCTTATAAATGGTAGAAGCGTCAAACCGCTGCATATATCTGCTGTGTATCTCGTCCTTAGCCATGCCATATTCGTCATTGGAGCGGATGATCATAACGTCCGTTCTCGCATTGTAATCGATGATCTTCTCGCCTTCCGCCTCAGACAAAATGTGCAGACGCTCCGCCTGTCTTTGCAGCTCCTCCTCCACACTCTTTCTCTCGGTCACATCCTCAATAATCGCGACAATGGTGTATTTTTTGCCCTCTCTGGCATAAAGATTCCCCCTGACATGAACCCAGCGCAGTCCGCCGCTTCCCGTCACGGTACGAAATTCTGTATTCACCACACCGTCGTCTTTCAACACATCCCTGATGGCCTGTTTATACGTCGGAATATCTTCCGGTATGATGCTTCGCTCTATTTTCTCCAGATACCGCATCCCCTGTACCTTAGAATAGCCCAGCATACGGAAAAAACCGTCGTTAATATAAAGCGGAGTCATTTCCCCCTCTTCATACTCGAAAAAACAGATCCCGGCTATTACATTGTCGATCATCGAGCAAAAGTTTTCAAAACTTAAATCAATCGCCATACGCCCATCCTCAAACCTTATTTCTCTGCACGTTTATCATTCTTTTCGTTCTACCGCTATTGTTTCCCGGCTATCTCGCCCTGTCTCTTATAAATGCTGTCTGCCGGAATCACGCCCCGCACCATGGATGTGGGATAAATATTCGTGTTTTTCCCAATCACCGTGCCGGGATTTAAAACGGAATTACATCCCACTTCCACGTGATCTCCCAACATGGCGCCAAATTTTTTCAAACCGGTCTCACATCTTTCCTCACCGGCCTTTACCACCACCAGCGTCTTATCGCTCTTCACATTGGAAGTGATCGAACCTGCACCCATATGAGCCTTAAACCCAAGGATACTGTCCCCCACATAATTGTAATGGGGCACCTGAACCTTATTGAAAAGAACTACATTCTTCAGTTCGGTGGAGTTGCCGACAACCGCTCCCTTGCCAACGATCGCGCTGCCCCTGATAAATGCGCAGTGACGGACTTCCGCCTCCTCGTCGATGATGGCAGGCCCGCCGATGTAAGCGCTTGGAAACACCTTCGCGCTTCTGGCAATCCAGATATTGCCTTCCCTTCTCTCATACGTGTCCTCTGGAAGCGTTTCCCCCAGCGCCACAATAAAATCCTTGATTTTCGGAAGCGCTTCCCATGGATAGGTGAGCCCTTCAAATAATTCCCGTGCAATCGTCTCCTCCAACGTGTAGAGGGCGGCAATCGCGGCATCCTGCAATCCGATCATCTTCTTTTACCCCTTCTCCTTTTTTCCACCCTTATAAAACTGCGACGCATATTGAAACCTATGGTAGAGCGCGCTCTGATTCGCCATCTGCTTGACCGTGTTCGTTCTTCTGGTGACAAAATCATCCAATTTCCCCATATACTCCTCTTCCGTGATCTCCCCGGAAGCCACTAACGTGAGACCTTTCTCCCAGCTCGCGGTAAGTCTCGGATCAAGAAGAGGTTTAATGGAACCCGCAACCACCTCGTAAATCATCTCCCCCAAAAGCGTAGGCGTGATAATTTGCGTCTTTTTATTTAAATTCAAATATTTGATATGTACCAGCTTTTTCAAAATCTCCGCTCTGGTGGCGGAAGTGCCGATACCACTTCCCTTGATCTGCGCCCGCAGTTCCTCATCCTCGATAAACTGTCCGGCATTTTCCATTGTGAGAATCATCGTCCCGGAGTTATAGCGCTTTGGCGGGGAAGTCTCCCCCTCCTTTTTCTCCAGCGCCTTTTTTTCGAGAAAAGAGCCTTTTTTCAGCGCTCCCAGAGCCTGCATGAAGTCCGCGTCCGCCACTGCGCCCTGCTCCTCTTCATTCCTCTCCTCTCCAGTATACTCCTCTGCCCGCTTTCTTGCAAAAGAATTTTGCGCAACTTCGAGATATCCCTGCTGTATCTGCACCTTAAAGCTTGAAATAAAGGTTTCTCCCCGCAATTTGGCCGTCAGCGTAATCTTCTGGTAGACCGCCGCCGGGTAAAATATACTCAAAAACCGTCTGGCTATGATCTCATAAACCTTGGCCGACGCAGGATGCAGGCCGTTTAATGCCGAAAGCCCCTGCCCTGTCGGAATAATCGCATAGTGATCCGTAATCTGTTTATCATTCACATATCTGGTTTTTGCGATTCCCTTATATTGTTCCTCCGAAAGAATTTTTGACGCATAGGACGCTGTCGGCTGATAGTTCTGCAAGCCCTTGATATTTTTAGTAATCTCCTTGGCAACTGCCGTGGAAAGGACTCTCGCATCCGTTCGGGGATAGGTGGTCAGCTTTTTCTCATAAAGCTCCTGCGCAATCCTTAGCGTCTCGTCCGGACTGATCTTAAAGAGCTTAGAGCAATCGTTTTGTAATTCCGCCAAATTGTACAGAAGGGGCGGATTCTTTGTCTCCTTCTTTCTCTCTATCTTCTCGACAACAGGCTGTTCCTCCGGATTTTCCTGCAAAAAAGCCAGAAACTCGTCCGCGTCCGCCTCCTGTAAAAAACCGTTATCCTTGTAGAGCTTGGGCGACTGAAAATATCTTGACCCTTCCGCCGCCTTCCACTCTAATACGCAGTCGTTTCCCGCTATGCCCGCCTGTAAAAGAATACGGTAAAACGGAATCTTTACAAATTCCCTGATTTCCCGCTCTCTGTTGACCACCATACCGAGCACGCAGGTCATAACCCGCCCTACGGACACCACCGCTTTATCTGCGTTTAGGTAGCTTTTAATAGAATAGCTGTATTTCAAAGTCAGCGCCCGGGAAAAATTAATACCCATCAGGTAATCTTCCTTTGCCCGCAGATAGGCCGCATGGGAAAGGTTATCGTAAGCCGAAAGGTCTTTGGCCTCCCGAATGCCACGTAAAATTTCCTCTTCCGTCTGGGAATCGATCCAAACGCGTCTCCTATTTTTCCCTTCCACGCCCGCCTGCTGTTCCACCAGACGGTAGATATATTCGCCCTCACGCCCGGAGTCGGTGCAGACATAGATCGTCTCCACATCCTCCCTGTTCAAAAGACCGCTCACAATGCCAAACTGCTTCTTTACGCTGTCAATGACCTCGTACTTAAACTCTTCCGGAATGAAGGGGATCGTATCAAGAGACCATTTTTTGTATTTCTCGTCATAGGCCTCTGGGTAACTCATGGTCACCAGATGACCCACGCACCACGTCACAACCGCTTCCTCGGACTCCATGTAGCCGTCGCGGTTCTTCATATTATATTTTAAAGCCTTTGCGAACTCTTTGGCCACGCTGGGCTTCTCCGCAATAAACAAATTCTTTCCCATACTTCTTCTCACGCTTTTATAAATCCGAAATCTGCACCAGTTTCAGATTTGATTTCATTTTGGCCTCCAGATTTAGGCGTTCATCAAACCGGAAAGCCGTATACATATAGACGTAATCCGCACTTATCTTTGCTTTTTTCGCATAGAGGAGAAGGTTCTCATAATCTTCGTAGGTCATGGGTTTCTCCCAATTACACAGACCGATCAGCGTACGCCCTTCCTCATCCTGCGCAATGATATCCAAAGAACCCACCTTGCCAATCCACTCGCCGATCGCACCGCAGTCGATGGGAAGCCTGTGACGCTCTCCGAGTCCGGACAAATGCTGCCTGCACACCTGTTTGAAATAGCCGGACACATAGCGTCTGAAATCCCGCATAATATAATGGTTATAGAACTCTCCCACCGAAAGCATCTGTAAATCGCTCAGATGGGGATACATATAAGTATAATAAAAATCCACAAACGGATGGCTGATTCGATAGATCCCCTTCTGTACATTTTCCTTGCCCGCCGTGTCATAAGAAAATACTTTCTCCACCAATTCCAGCTCAATCAGATTTTTCAGATATACGCTGATCTTCGCCCTTGAAAACTCCGTGTGGAGATAGAGGTCGTTTAACTTGTGATCTCCCGCCGCTATAGAGGCCATGATCGTATTATAAACGCCCGGCTCCCTAAGCTGCTCCGTAAGAATCCGCTCTCCCTCCTCGAAGAGAAAACTGTTACAGTCGAGAATGTTGCGGCAGATATTCTGCTGAATCGTAAGCCTGTCGTCAAACTGATTCCAAAGGCCGGGAATCCCCCCTAAAATGGAATAGGCTTCCACACACTCCTCTATACGGAAATTCGGAAAACGCGCCACCAGATCGGCAAAGGGCATTTCCTTAATTTTAAGCAGGCCCGAAAGCTCGTAAGCCGCCTCCCCAATCCGGGTAATCATACTGTTTTCAATCCATCCGATCGAAGAACTGACAAGAATCACCATCACGTCGTCCCGGTTCCATTGGCTGTGCACAAAAGCCACCAGATCTTTCATAAAAGAATCGCTGGCCCGGACGATGTTTTGAAATTCGTCGATGACCAAAACCTTCTTGCCTGTAACCCGATGGGCAATCTTCTCAAAAATCTCCTGAAAAGAGGGGAATTTATCTGTGATATAACCGTCATGGACAAGCTGTCTCCCCCACTGATACGCCTGTTCCCTCTCCGAGCAGGCTCTGGCAAGGTAATAATATCCGGGCCGGTCCCTCATAAATTCCTTTACAAGAGCCGTCTTCCCGATATGCTTCTGCCCGTAAACAATCAAAATCTGACTGCCGTCCCGGTCATAATAATTATTCAGATATCCAAGTTCTGTTGTTCTGCCAAGTAACATAGTTCACGCCTGCCTCATCATACCTTTGCCGTCAAATCCGCCAGCAGATCTTCGATCTCTTCGGCCGGCATCGGTCTGCCTAAATAGTATCCCTGAATAATATCGCACCCAAGTTCCTTCAGATACTGGAACTGTCCCTCCGTCTCCACGCCTTCCGCTATCGTTTCATAGCCAAGCCGTTTCACCATGTAGATAATCGACTCCGTAATAATCTTTGTATTAACGTCCGTAAGCAGCGTATCCACAAACGTCTTATCAATTTTCAACGTATCGATGGGCAGTCCCTTCAAATAGGACAGGGAGGAAAATCCCGTACCGAAATCATCCAGAGATATTTTAACCCCGATTTCTCTCAATTCGTCCAAACGTTTGCTTATGGTTTCAAAATCCTCTATCAAAATGGTCTCCGTGACCTCAATCTCGATCTCATCGGGTTCTACCTCGTATTGTTCTAAAATCTGCAGGAGGCTTTCAATAAAATCCTTCTGCTTACACTGTACCGCAGAGACATTCAACGATAAAATCAATGGGTAGTGATATTTTTTCCTCCACCCCACATAGGTCTGCACACTCTTTTCAATCACCCAGTTCCCGATCGGCACAATCGTTCCATTCTTTTCCGCAATGGGAATGAAAACCGCCGGACTGATCATATCCCCTTTATTATCCTTCCAGCGAATCAGCGCCTCTACCCCGCGAAGCCTTCTATCCTCAGCCACATACTGGGGTTGGAAATGCATCGTAAAGTTCTGCTCAAACACAACCTCTTTCAGCTTTGTCTGAATGGTCACTGTCTGCAAAAACTCCTCCAAGATCGCCCCGTCAAAATACTGAATCTTATCCTTGCCCTGACTCTTAGCCTTAAACATAACAATCTCTGCGCAGTTAATCAGCTCAAGTGTTCCCGTAGCCGCCTCCGGATATTCGGAAACGCCGACAGACACCGTCATGGTAACCTCCTGCCCGTCCATCAATCTAAACGGTTTTTCCAGACGCTTCTTGATAACCTGATAAATGGTCTCCACACTTCTTGCGCCGCAGGGATCATAAATAGCAATACAGTAAATATCCGTGCTGAAATGGGAGATCACCACATGATCGCTCATCAGATCAGACAAATACTGCCCGAACAACTGCACCAAATCATCGCCTGCAATCAACCCCATACCGTCGTTGACCCTGCGAAAATCGTCAAAGTCAACAAACATCACCGCAACCTTACATTTCTCCTTTTCCGCCTGCCGCAGAAATTCTCCCAAAAGTCTCACAAAATAATTGCGGTTATAAAGCCCTGTCATCAAATCATAATAGGCCATGTATGCAAGTTCATCCTTCTGGGCGTTCAGCTTTGTTACATCCTTAAACCGGACAATTTTATCCGTAGGATTCCCATCGGCGCCGTATACGATATTCACTTCCACCTCGATACAAAGATGACTCTCTTTCAGGCGAATCTCAAAGTTCTGCCTTTCCCTATTCTGTTTTTCAATAAACAACCCTTCCCTGAGCGGAATCGAGTATTGCTCCTCCACGCTGTCATACAGTCTGGACAAATCCTTCATATCCGAAATCGGAAAATCAAAAAAGTGCCCCCAGTTTGCTAACGTTCTAACCCGGTCCTCTTTGTAGTTATAGTAAATAAATGCACTGTTTGAAGTCTCGCAAAGCAGACGAAACATCTTTTCGTCATCACGCAGCTGCTGATACTCCTGCCCAATCAGTGTTGTCTCGTTCCCCTTCTCTCTTTCTTTCGTATCCACCACAATACCTATCCGCCGCCCCCTTCTGACGGCGCCTCCCCCTATATTTTTTCTTTATACCCTCATCCCTCTTTACTTCTTCGTAATATATCCCTTCGCTTTTAACGTCTCCGCACACAGCACCGCACCCCCTGCGGCCCCACGCACGGTATTGTGGGAAAGCCCCACGAACTTCCAATCGTAAACGCTGTCTTCACGGATTCGTCCCACGCTGATGCCCATTCCGTTTTCATAATCCACATCCAGCTTCACCTGCGGACGGTTATCCTCCTCCATCACCTGAATAAACTGCTTCGGCGCGCTGGGAAGCTGCAATTCCTGCGGCAGTCCCTTAAAGTTTACCAGCTTCTCCACAAGCTGTTCCTTTGTGGGCTTTTTCCTGAATTTCACAAACACGGCCGCCGTGTGGCCGTTCAATACCGGAACGCGGATACATTGACAAGTGATCACCGGACTTACTGCCGGAACGATCTCTCCGTTCTCCACTTTGCCCCAAATGCGCAGAGGCTCTTTCTCACTCTTTTCCTCCTCGCCGCCAATGTAGGGAATCACATTCTCCACCATCTCCGGCCAATCCTTAAAGGTCTTGCCTGCGCCAGAGATCGCCTGATAGGTGGTAGCCACTACCTCGTAAGGCTCAAACTCCTTCCACGCAGTGAGCACCGGCGCATAACTCTGGATCGAACAATTAGGCTTCACAGCAATAAAGCCGCGCTTCGTGCCAAGCCGTTTCTTCTGCGACTCTATCACGTCGAAGTGTTCCGGATTGATCTCCGGCACCACCATGGGCACATCCGGCGTCCAGCGGTGGGCGCTGTTGTTGGAAACTACCGGCGTCTCCGTCTTTGCATACTCTTCCTCGATCTTCTTGATCTCGTCCTTGGTCATGTCCACTGCGGAAAACACAAAATCCACTTCCGCCGCCACCTGATCGACCTCATTCACATTTTTCACGATAATCTTTTTTACCGCCTCCGGCATGGGCGTATCCATCTTCCATCTGCCGCCCACCGCCTCCTGATAGGTTTTGCCCGCAGAACGGGGACTTGCCGCGATTGTGGTCACCTCAAACCAAGGATGGTTCTCCAAAAGGGCGATGAACCGCTGTCCAACCATGCCAGTGCCGCCTAAAATTCCTACTTTTAACTTGTCGCTCATTTTTTAATGTCCTCCCTATATAATGTCTCGTTCAGTCTCCCGCCGAACATGTCATCCTCATCCTGCCAATCTTTTGAAAGATATTCCCTGTGCATCCGTATGACCTCCTGCATCGCTTTAGGCCCCGGCGCACCGATCGTCAGCCGTTTTTCCACGCAGGTCTTTAAGCTGACCGCCCCGTATACATCCTCCTCAAAGACAGGGCTGATCTCCTTAAGCTCCTCGATAGACAGATCTTCAATACTGCAATTCTTATCAATACAATATAAGACTAGCCGCCCGATGATACCGTGGGCGTCCCGGAACGGAACTCCCTTTCCCACCAGATAATCCGCCGCGTCGGTGGCATTGGTAAATCCCGCCATGGCGCTCTTTTCCATCACATCCCGGTTAAACTTCATGGTACGGACCATACCCTCAAACAAGGCAAGACACCCCTTCGCCGTGTCGATGGCGTCAAAAGTCAGCTCCTTGTCCTCCTGCATATCCTTATTATAGGCAAGAGGAATCCCCTTCATGGTGGTCAACATTGACATGAGCGCGCCGTAAACCCGCCCAGTCTTACCACGCACCAGTTCCGCAATATCCGGATTTTTCTTCTGGGGCATAATGCTGCTCCCCGTGGAATAAGCGTCGTCGATCTCCACAAAACGGTACTCGTTGGAGTTCCAGATAATAATCTCCTCGCAAAAGCGGCTCAGGTGCATCATAATCGTGGAAAGAGCCGCCAGAAACTCAATCACATAATCCCGGTCGGACACCGAATCCATACTGTTTAAGGTCGGTCCCTCAAATCCCAGCAGCGACGCCGTATAATTTCTGTCTAGTGGATATGTCGTTCCCGCAAGGGCTCCCGCCCCAAGCGGACAATAGTTCATCCGGTAAAAAATATCCTTAAGCCGCGACCGGTCCCGCTTAAACATCTCAAAATAAGCGCCTGCGTGATGCGCCAGCGTTACTGGCTGAGCCTTCTGCAGATGGGTAAAACCGGGCATGTACGTCTCCGTATTGTCTTCCATCATCTTTAACAGCGTGGTCAAAAGCTCTTTCAGCAGCCCGTCCGTTTGGAGCACTTCCAGCCTGATATAGAGCCGCATATCAAGCGCGACCTGATCGTTCCGGCTCCTGCCCGTGTGCAGTTTTTTGCCGGCATCCCCAATCCTCTCTATCAGATTGGCCTCCACAAAGCTGTGAATATCCTCATACTCTTCCGTAATCGCAAGTTTTCCGGCCTCCACATCCTCCCGTATTCCGGTAAGACCTTTTAAGATCGCATCCTTCTCTTCCTTTTTCAAAATTCCCTGTTTCGCCAGCATAATTACATGGGCAATGCTGCCCTCGATATCCTGCTGCAGGAATTTCTGATCAAAAGAGATGGAGGCGTTAAAGTTATATACAAGCTGATCCGTCTCTTTCGTAAAACGGCCGCCCCACAACTGTGCCATGGCAGAACCTCCATTTGCTGTATCATCCCTATCTTTCATGCGTTTAATTAAATCTAAATTTGATGATACCATAAATTGGATTTCTTTTCAATCAAAACACATATTTTCTTCCCTGTCATAAAATATTCTATACTCGTAGTAAACGACCCATAAGATTTCGGTTCACGAAAAATATGATGTCGTTAACTACATAAGGAGCGATTTTCTATGCAGCCAATACTATCTCTGCGGGATGTTTCCTACTCCTACCACAATTTGAAGGGGGAAACCCCCGCGCTTTCACACATCAACTTACAAGTTTCGGAAGGAAGCTTCGTCGCGGTCGTAGGACCCAGCGGCTGCGGAAAGTCCACGCTTCTTTCCCTGATTTCCGGACTGCTTCCTCCAGAGGACGGTGAAATTCTCTACCGGGGACTATCCTCCAGAGACTACTGCGCAGACTCCGCCCTGAAAATCGGCTACATGCTGCAAAGAGACCATCTCTTTGAATGGCGCACAGTCTATCAAAATTTGATCCTCGGTTTGGAACTCACTCACAATCTCACAAAGGAAAACACCGATTATATCCTGAAGCTTCTCAATGATTACGGGCTTTACAGTTTTAAGGACAAAAAGCCCTCCGAACTCTCCGGCGGTATGCGGCAGCGCGCGGCGCTAATCCGCACCATGGCGATCCGCCCCGATCTCCTCCTTCTAGACGAACCATTCAGCGCTCTGGATTTTCAAACCCGCCTCTTTGTCTCCGCCGATATCGCAAACATTATCCGAAAAACAGGAAAAACCGCTCTCCTCATCACACACGATCTCTCCGAGGCAATCACTTTGGCGGACCGCGTCATCGTTCTTTCCAAACGTCCGGCCAGTGTAAAACGGGAAATGTCGATTCTCTATGAAATCAGCAGGGAAGACCCCCTTGCCATTCGGAGCACCGCCGCTTATCAGGAATATTTTAATCAACTATGGGAGGTATTGACAGATGGGAAAACAACGGTCTAATACACAGCCGCCAGTCTCCGAGCGTCAGCAGAATTTCCTGCGCGCCCACCACAGACACCACCACAGAATCACATGCGGAAGATTTCTTCTCCTCTTTTGCTTTCTCGGCTTCTGGGAGACCGCTTCCCGAATGGCATGGATTGACAGCTTCTTTTTCAGCAGTCCATCCGGTATCATACAGTATCTTGGGCAGATGCTCACAGACGGCTCCTTCTTTACCCACACCGGCATCACCCTGTTTGAGACCATCGCCAGTTTTGTTTTGGTCACCGTCCTAAGTCTTGTCAGCGCAACGCTCCTCTGGTATCAAAACAGCCTCTCCGAAATTCTGGAACCCTATCTTGTGGTTTTAAACGCCCTTCCGAAATCCGCCCTCGCCCCCCTGCTTATCGTGTGGCTGGGCACCGGAGCAAACACCATCATTGTGGCCGGTATTTCCGTTGCCGTCTTCGGTTCTATCATAAGCCTATACACCGGCTTTTGTCAGGTAGACCCGGAAATGTGCAAACTGATCTACACACTGGGCGGCAGCCGGAAGGATGCGCTTGCCAAAGTAATCCTGCCAAGCTCCGTTCCCCTTATTTTAAGCAGCATGAAGGTCAACATCGGCTTATCTCTGGTAGGTGTTATCATCGGTGAATTTCTGGCCGCAAGGAGAGGTCTCGGCTATCTGATCATCTACGGCTCGCAGGTATTCCAGCTTAACATGGTGATTACTTCCATTATTATCCTGTGCGCCATCGCCATGCTGTTTTATAAACTAATTCAGAGTGCGGAGCATTATTACCGGAAAAAGGCATGAGAAATTGTAAAAAAGTGGAGACAGTCCGCCCATAAACTGTCTCCACTTTTGATTTTCCTATTTCATTCTGCTCTATTTGTGGCTCAGTCCCTTATTCGACAAACTTCACCACAATCCCCTCATTCACCACCTTGATCGAGCCGTCGTCCGGATAGCAGTTCATCGTCTTTATCTCCGGCAGCTGCCACCACTCCTCATCATTCACGTAAAAATCTGGCTCATAGCCAAGGTGATACCGTAAATATCGCTCCCACGCATAGTCGTTTACCAGACGTCTCTGATCATAATCAAATCCGTCAAAGGCAATCCCGTCAAACCAATCCGAATGAAAAAACGACTGATCTTCCGTCCAATACGGAAATCCAAGCAGTACCACCGGATATTCATCCCGATACCCGTCTACGCTCTTAATCCGCGTCACCAATGTTTGATACCATGCGGTTGTCTGTTCCTGTACAAAATTCATTTTTAAATAGGCCGCATTATCAATGGAGACATAGGCCGTGATAAAGAAAACCAGCACACAGCCAAGCGCATAGTTCCATGCTTTTATCCCTCGAGTAGCAGCGTCTTTCGTCTCCTGCTTTGCTTCCCGCCTTACCCGCTCCATCACGCACACCGGAAAGATAAAAACAAAAACCAGCGAATATACCATAAGGGTATGAACGCGCAGACTATCCTCCGTCGAAAAGAAGTTAACCAGATAAGCCGCGATCGGAAAAAGCGCCGTAAGAAATAACGCCCACGCTTTCACAATTCTGGCGCGCTTCGATTGATACAAGCCAGCCAATACGCCTATGACCGTAAGCACAATCACTGCCTTTACTCCATGAGAGAGAAAGTGTGTGCCATTAATCCCGGTATAACCCCCTCCCAAAAAGTCGTGATAAGTTCCCAACACTTTACCTGGCAGCTTCGCGATCTCATAGGTTCCATTCATTCCCTGATAGGAGGAAAGCTCCGTGTCCGTCAGCTTTAACGCCAACTGATTCACGATAAAATATAACGCAAGACCCCCTAAAAGAGTCCCAGCATAAAGAAACGCCTCTTTCATATGATCCGCAAAAGACCGTTCCGGATACTCTAATACATGATCGATCAGCAGCACTACGATCAAAGAAGCGCATACCGCCAAAGACGCCTGATAAATGCCCGTGCTTAAAGCCATCAAAAAAACAGCCGCGGCGCATCTTTTCGCAGTGTGCCGGCGCGACACCAGATAGACCGACAAGCTTATCAAAAAATAGGCGAAAAAATAAGGGGCCGCCGTAAACATAAACGCAAAGGTACTGGCAACAACCGGAAACGCCGCCATGATTCCCCCTGTCAAGATCATTCCCTTCCTGCTGTCAATGTGTAAAATCTCGCACACAAGCACAGCGCTCATACCAATAAGAACAAGGGAAAGGCTGCCCATAAAAAGCGGCGTGGAGCACCATCCAAGGCCAGTGGCTCTGCTTAACCAAGCTATGATCTCTAAGCCCCATCTGCCAAGATCCATCGTTGCTCCCAAGTTAAACAGCACATGAATGTCATCATGATAAGATATTTTATTCATCATCATAAATCCATGTGCGAGCAATCCCACAAGCACTACTGTCAAAAATGCCAGTCTTTTGGAGAGAAACACTTTCTTCCATTCCTCCATCTTGCATTTCCCTCCTTTTTATTCCGCTTCCCACAGCGCGGTCCTGCCCTGCTTAAGGGACTCCTGCACATCAATGATTCTCTGGTTTGACGATCCCCTAAATTGCAGGCTGATATCCTTCCTTGCCAGAATAAATTCCCCGTCCACAAGCACATCCAGATAAGAGAGAAACTCCCTCATCGGTTCCCACCGCACACAGAATCTTTCCAAAATATCCTTTTCATACAAATACCCTGAATAACACCAGATATTTTTTTTAGGATATTTTTCTTTCACTGCACGCAGAAGCGGTAAAAGCGCCTCTCTGTTTCCCGGTTCAAGAGGCTCTCCCCCCAGCAGGGTCAATCCCTCGATATAGTCCGGCCCGAGCATTTCTAGGATTCTCTCTGCGGTATCCTCCGTAAAAGGTTCCCCATACTGAAAATCCCAAGTCTCCTCGTTAAAGCAGCCCTCGCAGTGATGGGTGCAGCCGCTGACAAAGAGCGTCACCCGTACCCCCGGCCCGTTTGCAATATCACAGTTTTTGATAACAGAATAATTCATAAATGAAGAACTCTTTCTTTAATCTCCTGCGTGCGGCCCTGATTCCAGAACTGCGTCCCAATATAACCGCAGGTACGTCTGGCCACATTCATCTTATTCTGATCCGTGTTGCCGCAGTTGGGGCATTTCCAAACCAGTTTACCGTCCCCATTCTCCACAATCTGCATTTCCCCGTGGTAATCACAGGCTTGACAGTAATCGCTCTTGGTATTCAATTCCGCGTACATAATATTGTCGTAAATATACTGCATCACCGAAAGTACGGCATCCAGATTATTTTCCATATTAGGCACTTCCACATAGCTGATGGCCCCGCCGGGCGAAAGCTCTTGGAACTGCGCCTCGAATTTCAGCTTGTCAAAGGCGTTGATTTCCTCCGTCACATGCACATGGTAGCTGTTAGTAATATAATTCTTATCCGTCACGCCCTCAATCACGCCGAAACGCTTCTGCAGACATTTCGAAAACTTATAAGTGGTAGATTCCAACGGCGTACCATAGAGACTGAAATCAATATTCGTCTCCTCCCGCCATTCATGACAGGCGTTATTTAAATATTGCATCACTTTCAGGGCAAAAGGCGTTGCTTCCGGGTCCGTATGGCTCTTACCCGTCATATATCGGGTACACTCGCAAAGCCCCGCATAGCCAAGGGAAATCGTTGAATACCCTCCATAGAGGAGTTTGTCGATCTTCTCCCCTTTCTTAAGCCTTGCCAACGCCCCGTTCTGCCACAAAATCGGCGACACATCCGAGAGCGTTCCCTTCAACCGGTTATGCCTCGCCATCAGCGCCCGTTTACACAGATCGAGACGCTCGTCCATAATTTCCCAGAACCGCTCCATATCCCGCCCGGAAGAACAGGCCACGTCCACCAAATTTAAGGTGACTACCCCCTGATTAAATCTGCCGTAGAACTTTGGCTGATCATTCTCGTCATGATAGACCGTAAGGAAGGAACGGCATCCCATGCAGGTATAGCAGTTTCCGTCCTTTAACTGCTTCATGATTTTCTCAGAAATATAATCCGGCACCATACGCTTCGCCGTACACTCCGCCGCCAGCTTTGTCAAATACCAGTATTTTGTGCCCTCGCGGATGTTATCCTCCTCCAACACGTAAATCAGCTTCGGAAAAGCCGGCGTAATATAAACGCCCTTTTCATTCTTGACACCGCGTATCCGCTGATTCAGCATCTCCTCTATGATCATCGCCAGATCGTCCCGAAGCCTGCCCTCCGGCACCTCGTCGATGTACATAAATACCGTAATAAAAGGCGCCTGCCCGTTGGTGGTCATAAGGGTGATCACCTGATACTGGATAATCTGCACGCCTTGTTTGATCTCATCCTTCACACGCCGCTCAGCAATATCATTGATCTGCTCGTCCGTAGCGGCAATGCCCATCTCCTTCATCTCTTCCCGCACCTTCCTGCGGAACTTTTCGCGGCTCACATTGACAAACGGAGCCAGATGGGAAAGGGTAATGCTCTGCCCGCCGTACTGACAGCTCGCAATCTGCGCAATACTCTGGGTCGCCACATTACAGGCAGTCGAAAAGCTTTTGGGGGTATCAATCATAGTTTCGCTAATTACGGTGCCATTTTGCAGCATGTCCTCCAAATTGACCAGACAGCAGTTATGCATATGCTGGGCAAAATAATCCGCATCATGAAAATGAATCACTCCCTGTTCATGGGCCTCCACAATGTCCGGCGCAAGCAGAAAACGCTTTGTGATATCTTTGCTCACTTCTCCCGCCATATAATCCCTCTGCACACTGTTGACCGTGGGATTTTTATTGGAATTTTCCTGCTTGACCTCCTCGTTATTGCACTCTAAAAGGCTTAAAATCTGTTCATCCGTAGAGTTTGATTTCCGGACAAGCGCCCTCTTATAGCGATACGTAATGTAATTTCTGGAAATGGTGTAAGCCCGGTATTTCATAAGCTGGTTTTCCACCATATCCTGAATCTCTTCCACGCTGGGTGCCCTTCTCATCTCCCCGCAATGGTCGGCTACCACCGAAGCAATCTCGTCGATCTCCGTCTCCGACAGCCGATCTTCCTCCCTGACGCTGTTATTCGCCTTTTTGATCGCTGCAATAATCTTTTTCAGATCAAAATTGACCTCCACACCGCTTCTCTTAATAATTTTCATTCAAATAACGCCCCCATATCCTCTTCTCTATCAATACACTACATCATGTATGTCAATCCAACGCTGCGCATACTACATATTGTATCACGTAAAGATATTATGTCAAGTTGTTGTGGTATTTATTTTTAGAAAATCTTAAGAAAGATTTTTGATTGACTTAGTCGGTTTATATAATGGAATGTCTTTTCATTTTTCAAAAAAAATCTCTTGCCAAATGATCCGTTCCATCATATAATAGTCATTGTTGTAGGATTATGCTGGAATAGCGCAGTTGGTAGCGCAACTGATTCGTAATCAGTAGGTCGAGGGTTCGAGTCCCTTTTCCAGCTTAAAAGGCTTCGCAGATGCGAAGCCTTTTTCCATATAACGCGCTTATCTCATATGCACATCCATCTGCGGAAAAGGAATGCCGATCCCGGCTTCCTCCAGCGCATACTTCACCTTCTCGGTAAGACGCCACTTTGTTTCCCAGAACAACTCGTTCGTACTATAGCAGCGCAAATTCAAAACCACGCTGCTGTCCCCCAGTTCCTCTACAAACACCAGCTTCTCCTGATCCTGTAAAACGCCGGGATCTTCCTCCAGCACTTTCAAGAGGACTTCCTTGGCCTTGCGGATATCCGCATCGTAAGAAATCCCCACCTTAATATTCATCCTGCGGTTGTCAACCGTACTCATATTCAAGATATTGCCGTTAGCAAGCGTCCCGTTCGGCACTACCACCATATGACGATCCGGCGTAATCAGTCTCGTATAAAAGAGCTGTACCTCTTCCACTGTTCCCTCATTACCCGCACTGTCCTTGATGTAATCTCCGATCTTAAAAGGATGCAGGAGTAAAATCAGCACGCCCCCTGCAAAGTTGGAAAGGCTTCCCTGTACCGCCAGACCGATCGCCACGCCGGCAGACCCGACCAAAGCCACTACGCTGGTAGCATCCAGACCAAAGGAGGACGCAATCATGAAGAGCAGCAGCATATAGAGCACCGCCTTGACAAAAGAGTCCAAAAAACGGCTCACGCCCACATCCACGCCACGTCTTTCAAAGGATTTTCTAAGAATCCTGCGAATCAGCTTGATCAGTTGTACGCCGACAAAGAACACCACTAGCGCCAAAAGCACTCTGACCCCCAACCGAATCAACGTATCCGGCAGTTCCTGCAAGTATCGCTCTACCAATCCCACTTGCAGCTCATCCGACGCAATGTATCCGATCTCCTCAATCTCCGCCTGTATTGCCTGTTCTTCCACGCTTTTCTCCACCCTCTGCCTTTTTCTTCGAAACAGCCCTTGATTTCTTTGTCAATTCCTGCAGCTTTTCTGCGGCTGCCTGCGCCTTCTTTTCCAAAAGTTCCGCCGCTTTCGCGCTCTCTTTTGCCTGCAGGGCCGCTTTCTTTGCCAGTTCCTTTGCCTCGGCCGCCGCTTTCTTTGCCTGTTCCTTCGCCTCCGCGGCTTCCTGCGCCGTGCGCTCCGCCTCTTCCTTCGCCAAGCGCCTCTCTTCCGCCTCTTTCGCCAGACGGCGTTCTTCCTCGCGTCTGCGCTCGATCTGTGCCTTCTCTTCCTTTGTATAAGGCGTATAAGAGAAAATACTGATACTCAAAGGCGCGCTCACCATATCGATGGCGTAGGGTTTGCCATCCCACTCCGCCTCAATCGTATGACAAATATCCCGGTTCAGGATACCGCTTCCGCCATACGCCGGATCATCGGTGTTAAAGACCTCCTGATATTTTCCTTCACAAGGAACGCCCACACGAAACTCCTGCCTTGCATCGGCAAAATTCGCCACTACCACCAGCATATCGCCAACATCGTCCGTTTTCCTAATATAAGACAACATACAAGCGTTCGGCGTAATACAGTTGATCCACTCAAAACCTTCCCATGAATTGTCTTTTCGGTAGAGTGCCGGGGAAGACGTATAGAACCGATTCAACGCCGCCACCATCTGGTTCAGCTTCTTGTGATCCTCATTCTCCAAAAGCTCCCATTCAACCGCACGTTTCTCATTAAATTCGTCGTATTCCCCAATATCCTGCCCCATAAACAGAAGTTTCTTGCCGGGATGGGTCATGTGGTAAGCAAAAGTCAGCCGCAGATTGGCAAACTGCTTCTCCCGTTCCCCGGGCATCCTGCCAAGGAGCGTACCCTTCCCATGCACCACTTCATCGTGGGATAGCACAAGCATAAATTTCTCGCTGTAGGCGTAAATCATGCTGAAAGTCAAATCGTTATGTCTTCCCGACCGGAAGAAGGGATCTGTCGTAATATAGCCCAGATAATCGTTCATAAAGCCCATATTCCACTTTAAGTCAAAGCCGAGGCCGTCGTCGTCGAGCGCGCCCGTCACCTTCGGCCATGCCGTGGACTCCTCCGCAATCATGAGCACACCGGGATTTCTTTTCTTCATAATAGAGTTTAAGTGCTTTAAAAGTTCTACCGCCTCCAGATTTTCATGACCGCCGTAGATATTAGCCACCCACTCCCCATCGTTTTTCCCATAATCCAGATAGAGCATAGAAGCCACCGCGTCAATGCGGATGCCGTCCGCGTGATACTTCTCCACCCAGTACAGAGCATTGGCAATCAAATAATTGCGCACCTGCGGACGACCGTAATTATAGATCAGCGTTCCCCAATGCGGATGAAATCCTTGTCTGGGATCATGATGCTCGTAAAGACAAGTGCCGTCAAAGGAGGAAAGACCGTAAGTGTCTCTGGGAAAATGCGCGGGCACCCAGTCAAGAATCACACCGATTCCAGCCTTGTGCATTTCATCCATAAAATACATAAAATCCTCCGGCGTGCCATAACGCGCGGTTGGCGCATAATAACCAATCACCTGATAGCCCCATGATTCGTCTAAGGGATGCTCCATCACCGGCATCAGTTCAATATGGGTATAGCCCATCTTCTTCACATAGTCGATCACCTTCGGCGCAAGCTCCCTGTAGGTATAAAATTCCCGGCCATCAGAAGGCTTCTCAAAGGAGCCTAAATAGACTTCATAAACGCTCATAGGTTTATCTTCCGCCTGCAAGGCTGCACGTTCCTTCAGCCATTTGCCGTCCTTCCAAGCGAATCCGCTGATATCGCGAACCACAGAAGCGCTCTCCGGCCGAAGCTGTGCCCCGAAACCATACGGGTCCGCCTTCATAAATACCAGCCCGCTCTTCACCTTAATTTCATATTTATAACAGTCCCCCTCCTTCACATCGGGGATGAAGATCTCAAATATACCGGAATCCCAAAGCCGCCTCATCTGATGGGTTCTGCCGTCCCAGCCGTTAAAATCCCCCACCACGCTGACGCGCAGGGCGTTAGGCGCCCAAACTGCAAAATAAGTTCCCGCTATTCCATCCACAACGCCCAGATGCGCGCCCAGAACATCATAAGCGTTATAATGAATGCCCGCCTCAAATTTCTCCGTATCCTTCTTCGTTATCTGCGGCGCAAAATTATAAGCGTCACGCACTTTCTTAAGGCTTCCGTTTTCGGCCTCCACCACATATTCGTAGGCCGGAATCGTTTTCCCCGGCAAAAGCAGTGCAAAATAGCCCTCCTCGTCGGCTTCCTCCATCCGATAGCTCTTATCCCCCTCTAAAAGCTGGAGCCGCACGCTTTTCGCTCCGGGCTGGAACGTCTGCACCAGCACGGAACTTCCCGCCACATGCGCGCCCAGAATGTCATGGGGATGATCCGACTCCGAATAGACGATCTCCTCAATTTGCGCCCAGTTCATCAGCTTATATAATCTTTTATTCATCCGCAGTTCCTCTGCCTTTCTATAATTTATATTCTTTCAATCCGGTGGATCAGCAGGCCGCTTCTCAGCTTTGGCTCAAACCATGTAGATTTCGGAGGCATCAGCTTTCCCGCATCCGAGACGGCAAAAAGCTCGTGAATATCCGTGGGAAACATGGCAAAAGCCACCTTAGCATCCGTATGAACCCGCCGTTCCAGTTCCTTAAGGCCTCTGATCCCGCCCACAAAATCTATCCGGGTATCCACCTTCGGGTCCATAATGCCAAAAACCGGTTCTAACACATATTTTTGTAAAACCGCCACATCCAGATCCTCCACCGGATCTCCTGTATAACAATCGTTATTGATAACAAGACGATACCAGTCACCCTGATAATACATGCCGATCTCGCCTTTTCGTTTCGGATGATAGGGTTCTTTTCCCTGCTTTTCCACCGCGAAAGACCGGGCGATTTTCTCCAAAAACGTACTCTCGTCAAAGTTCTTTTCCGGCTTCACCACCCGGTTATAATCCATAATCATGAGCTGATCGTCTGGAAACAACACGGAAAGGAAATAATTAAACTCCTCTTTTCCTGTATAACCCGGGAAGGCCGTCCGCCTTTTTTGGGAGACACGCACCGCCGACGCGCACCTATGATGCCCATCCGCGATATAAATTTCGCCTACCTTGGAAAAAGCCTCCTGAATCCGCCGCACGGCCTCTTCCTCGTCAATGACCCAAAGCCTGTGCGTGATGCCGTCCGTGGCCGTAAAATCATAAACCGGCTCGCCCGCCATCGCACGTTTTACCTCCCGCTCAATTTCCTCTCTTCTGCGGTATGCCAAAAAAATCGGCCCAGTCTGGGCGCTGCAGACATCCACATGACGGATACGGTCAGCCTCCTTGTCGGCGCGGGTATTCTCGTGCTTCTTAATCACCTGTTTCTCATAATCGTCCACCGAAGCGCAGGCGCCGATGCCCACTTGGGATCTGCCCTCCATCACAAGTTCATAGACATAATATGCCGCTTTGGACTCCTGTATGAAAAGCCCCTCCTCTATCATCTGGTCAAGCATTTCCCTTGCCTTTTCATACACTTCGGGCGCATACATATCGTAGTCTGCCGCAAATTGCGTCTCCGGCCTGTCTATCCGAAGAAAGCTATAGCCGTCCCCCTTCACAGCCTCCCTCGCCTCTTCCCTGCTGTAAACATCATACGGGAGCGCCGCGATTTTCTCTGCAAGGTCAGCCCTTGGCCGGACCGCCTGAAATGGAATAATATTCGCCATAAGTAATCCCTTCCTCCCGCCTGCGCAGGACGTATGTATTTATTTTAACAAATTCCACTGTGCACCACAAGAACTTTGTGCTATGATTATAACGATCAAAAAAGAAAGGAAGTGCAGACATGACAGCAGACGAACAAAAAATTCTCGATAAAATTAACGCTTACGCGGAAACAGCTTTAGCAGACATCGATCCCCAGAAAACCCGAATTTCTTTTCAGTTGGAGGCTTTGAAACCCGTTATGGAGGAAATCGCAAAAGAAACGGGCAAATCTGTGGAGGATATCTTCATCCTTTACATGGATCTGGCCAGCGAAGCCGCCGTGGAGGCGGACAAAAAACTCCAAGCCGCCCTTGACGACGAGGAGGGAGCCGACTTTTCCTCTATTGCAAACCGGCTGAATTAATGATATTTGTAAGAAGCGCATAAGAAGGCCCGTCGGAAATCTCCCGGCGGGCCTTTCATTATTCCATGCAAACGCTTGTTATTTTACAACCCTCACGCGGAACACCCCGTCTA
Source organism: uncultured Lachnospiraceae bacterium (assembly GCA_947243855.1). Lineage (GTDB taxonomy): Bacteria > Bacillota > Clostridia > Lachnospirales > Lachnospiraceae > UBA3282. The sequence continues at coordinate 57,443 of CAMXIK010000007.1, forward strand.
TCGACTGGAGTTTTTCGATAATCTCCTTGGAAGCGGGCTGCTCGATATCCAGCATGGTGTAAGCCACCTCTCCCCTTGACTTGTTCGTCATATCGGAGATATTGATATTGTTGTCGCCAAAGCAGGCGGTAAACTTCGTGATCATGTTGGCGATATTCTTGTGGAAAATCGCCACACGGCCTGCCTGTTCGCAAATGCCCATATCGCACTTCGGATAGTTTACGCTGTTGGCAATATTACCGTTTTCCAGATAATTTTTCAATTCCTTGACCGCCATCACCGCACAATTATCCTCAGACTCCTCCGTGGACGCGCCAAGGTGCGGAATCACAATACATCCTTCCTGCCCCGCCGTCGTGGCATTCGGGAAATCGGACACATATTTTCTCACCTTTCCAGCCTTAATGCTCTCCAAAACTGCTTTCTCGTCCACGAGAAGATCCCTTGCAAAGTTTAAGAGAATGACGCCATCCTTCATCTGGTCAAGCGCTTCTTTATTAATCATACCCTTGGTGGCATCCATCAACGGCACGTGGATGGTGATGATATCGCACTCCTGATAGATATCCTCTACATGAATCACATGCTTAACATCGCGGCTTAAATTCCATGCCGCATCCACGGAAACATAGGGATCATAGCCGTAAACTTCCATACCGAGGTGTTTTGCCACATTGGCCACCCTGACGCCGATCGCGCCAAGACCGATAATGCCCAGCTTCTTGCCCTCGATCTCCGTACCCGCAAAATTCTTCTTGGCTTTCTCGGCATTCTTGCCTACGTTCTCATCCGTCTGGTTCTCTTTCACCCACTCGATACCGCCCACAACGTCGCGGGAAGCCAGAAGCATACCTGCAATGACAAGCTCCTTCACGCCGTTCGCGTTGGCGCCGGGGGTATTGAACACCACGATGCCCTTCTCTGCGCACTTGTCGAGGGGAATATTATTGACGCCAGCCCCCGCCCTCGCGATTGCCAAAAGGTTTTCGGGCAGCTCCATATCGTGCATGACGGCGCTTCTTACCAGAATGCCGTCCGCCTCCTCGATTTTCTCCGTCTTTTCATACTGATCGCTGAATTTCTCCAATCCCACCTGCGCAATGGGATTCAAACAATGATACTTAAACATTTGCATTGCCTTCCTTTACTCGTTTATTAAATCACATATGTTATTATAATAATGCCGTTCAGGCGTTTTCTTTTTCGAAATCTCTCATAAAGGCAACCAGCTTCTCCACGCCTTCCACTGGCATCGCGTTATAGATGCTGGCGCGCATACCGCCTACGGTTCTGTGGCCTTTCAGATTCACAAATCCGGCCGCCGTCGCTTCCTTGATAAACTTAGCGTCCGTCTCCTCGTTTCCTGTCACAAAAGGTACGTTCATCAGGGAGCGGTCTTCTTTTCTCACCGTGCCCTTAAACAGACTGCTCTCATCCAAGAAATCATAAAGAATTTTGGCCTTCTTCTCGTTTAAAGCCTTCATGGCTTCCAAACCGCCGTTTTTCAACAGCCACTTGAACACCTTGCCGCAGATATAAATACCGTAGCAGGGCGGCGTATTGTAAAGCGAATCGTTATCCGCATGCACTTTAAACTTCATCATGGTAGGCGTACCTGGCAGCGTCTCCTCTGTCAAAAGATCCTCCCTGATAATCACCACCTGCGTGCCCGCTGGGCCTACATTTTTCTGCACGCCCGCATAGATCAAACCGTATTTGGTCACATCCATGGGCTCTGACAAAAAGCAGGAAGACACGTCGGAAACCAGAATCTTTCCCTTGGTGTTCGGCAGCGTATGGTATTTGGTGCCATAGATCGTATTGTTCTCACAAATATAAACATAATCCATATCATCCGTTATGGGAAGATCAGAACAATCCGGAATGTAAGAAAACGTCTCATCCGCAGAGGACGCAAGCTCCACCGCTTCCCCGTAAATCTTTGCCTCGGCAAACGCCTTCTTTGCCCACTGGCCGGTCAGGATATAACCCGCCTTGCGGTTCTTCATCAGATTCATCGGCACGGACGCAAACAAAAGACTGGCGCCGCCCTGTAAAAACAATACCTTATAGTTATCCGGAATGTTTAAAAGCGTGCGAAGATCCGCTTCCGCCTCCTTAATGATCGTGTCATACACCTTCGACCGATGGCTCATCTCCATGACCGACATTCCCGATCCCTTGTAATCGAGCATTTCTTCCGCAGCTTCCTTCAACACTTCTTCCGGCAAAACCGCGGGACCCGCTGAAAAATTATAGACTCTGGACACTGTTATCTCCTCCCGTTTTTCCTCGTTTCCATTTTCAAAAACCAAAGTTCATTTTACGCTTTTCGCGCGCTTTCGTCAATTACTTTAATAAAACATAATAACCGGCGTCCCTACCTCCGCCATATCGAAAAGCTGCTCCATCGCCGCACGGGGCGTATTGATGCAGCCGTGGGAACCGTTTGTCTGATAGATCGTCCCGCCAAACTTCCCACGCCAAGCCGCGTCGTGGATACCGATATTGCCCTTTACCGGCATCCAGAAATCCACATGAGAGGCATAATTTGGGCCGCGCAGAATACGGTTTTTTTGTTTCGCGTACACAAAATTAACGCCGGAGGGCGTTCCCATTCTACGGGACGTGTTTCCTGTCACGATAGGCGTATCAATCTGGAGAACGCCGTCCACGTAATAGTACATCTTCTGCTCTCCCATATCCACTTCTATGTAGGTGGAGCCGATATCTTCCTTCCCCTGTTCCCATGCTTCCTGCGTATAAACCGGCCTGTGAACCTCGTTTTTCTTATCGTGAAAGGCCTGCGTCAAATAGTCCACTTCCGCCTTTTTGTCAATCTTGTTACCATAAAGGCCGCCCTCCACCGTCACCAGATCCCCTCTGGTGGACAGAAACTGCCTGCTGGCTCCCACCGTATCATACTCGGCCGCCAACGCTTCCACAAAATCTTCGATTGCATTCTCCTTTAACTGCAGTTCTCCCGATTCGTCAAACAAAAAACGGCCGTTCTCATCCGTTGCAATCCAGTCGCATACCACGGAAGCATCCACTGGAACTTCATCCGCCCCCATCTGGTAAACGATGCCGCACTGCTGAAAGCGCGCCAGTTTCTCCCAAAGCTCCAACGTCTCCTGCATCTGCGCCGTCAGTTCCAAATTGTGATAACATCCGGCTTCCACAAGGGACACCTCCGTTTGGGAATCCTCAACCGCCGCAAGCACCGCGCCTCTAGCCTGCTCTAACGCGAGAACGTCTACCCGCTCATTGACCAGCGCATAGCCTTGGGCTGTGCGGACAATCTCCACCCTGCGGTCTTTCTCCTTTTTTTCCTCCCGGCAGAAAGGCAGCGCCGCAAAGCACGCTTCAAATGCGTCGTGGTCATAGGATACCACCGGCGCAAGCTCTACCTGATGTTTTCCTAACAGACTGTCCACCCACATCCATGGATTCTGTCGTTTCTGATAGATCTCAAGCGCCTTCCTAAAATCAAATTGATAGGAAATCTCTTCTGCGGTTATCACATAGCTGTTGCCGTCCTTATCCGTCACGGTAACGCCTTCATATGAGAAGTCCTTTGCAAGCTCCTCGTTTACCTCCTGAATGCTCTTTCCGGTACAATAAACCCCGTTAATCCATGTCCCGTAGGTAAACGCGTTGCGGTAGTAAACGGCAAGCCCGACATAAACTGCCATCAGACTGACAGCGGCAATGCCAAACATGACCGCCATATGCTTTAGTAGTCTCTTCATAACAATCAGCTCTTCTGTTCGCGCGCCTCCAGATCTCCTGCATCAAAGGCATCACTGATCGGCGCCCCCGCAGGCACCATAGGGAATACCTTGTCGTCCTTCGGTATGATACAATTTAATAACACTGGTTTCTTTAAAGCGACCGCCTTCTCGATGGCAGGCGCGACCTCTTCCTTTTTCGTCACCAAAATAGCCTCGCAGCCAAGTCCCTCCGCCACTTTGCAGAAATCCACGCCGTCGTCGAGAACCGTGTGGGAATACCGCTGTCCGTAGAACAAAGTCTGCCACTGTCTCACCATACCAAGCACATGGTTATTGATGACCACCTGAATAATTGGTATATTATAGCGGCTGGCGGTTGCCAGTTCGTTCATATTCATGCGGAAACACCCGTCGCCCGCAATGTTGATGCAGATTTTATCGGGCTGGCCCATCTTCGCGCCGATACACGCGCCAAGGCCGTAACCCATCGTACCGAGGCCGCCGGAAGTAAGAAGTGTCCGCGGCGCGCTGTAGCGGTAATACTGTGCCGCCCACATCTGATGCTGCCCTACGTCCGTGGTGATAATGGCCTCCCCCTTTGTCACCCGGTCGATCTCCTCCATAATATAGGGACAGGAAAGCACGCTCTCATCATAGCTTAACGGATATTTCTCTTTCAGCTCTGCGATATGCGCCATCCATTCTTCGTGATTCTGCGCCACCAAGCGTCCGTTCAGTTTGGAAAGGACTTCTTTTAAATCCCCCACCAAAGAAACGTCGGTCTTGATATTTTTATTGATCTCCGCCGCGTCCACGTCTATATGCAGCACCTTCGCATGCTCTGCAAACTTTTGTGGATTCCCCACCACACGGTCGGAAAAACGCGCTCCCAGCGCAATCAGAAGATCGCATTCGCTGACGCCGAAGTTGGAGGTTTTAGTGCCGTGCATACCGATCATTCCCGTGTATCTCTCATCGTGCCCGTCGACCACGCCTTTTCCCATCAACGTATCGCAGACAGGCGCATCCAAGAGTTTTGCAAACTCTCTTACTTCCTTGTACGCCTCGGAGATCACCGCGCCGCCGCCCACATAGATAAAGGGCTTCTTTGCGCTCTCCAAAAGCTTCACGGCTTCCGCCAGCTCTTCCTCTGTGTACCGCCCTGTCTTCTCCACATTCTCTGGAAGTTTTTTCTCATAATCGCAGCTATTCGCCGTCACGTCCTTCGTGATATCCACGAGAACCGGCCCCGGCCGGCCGCTCCTAGCGATCGTAAACGCCTTCCTGAGCGTATCCGCCAGAATATTCACATCCTTTACGATATAATTATGCTTAGTAATCGGCATGGTGATTCCCGCGATATCCACCTCCTGAAAAGAGTCCTTTCCCAGAAGAGGCAGATTCACATTACAAGTGATCGCCACCATGGGCACCGAATCCATATATGCCGTAGCGATACCCGTCACCAGATTGGTCGCGCCCGGCCCGCTGGTCGCCAGACAAACGCCTACCTTTCCCGTAGCTCTCGCATAACCGTCCGCCGCGTGGGCCGCCCCCTGCTCATGGGACGACAAAATATGAGTAATCTCATCGCTGTGCTGATACAGAGCATCGTACACATTCAAAATCGTGCCGCCGGGGTAACCAAACACCGTGTCAACTCCCTGCTCTTTGAGACATTCCACTACAATCTGCGCACCTGTCAAAACCATGTCTTATCCTCCTTACTTCGCCTTCGGAATCTCCAAAATCGCGCCCCTGTTGCCGCTGGTCACCATTTCTCTGTACCTTGCGAGATAACCGCTGGTCACCTTGGGTTCCCTTGGCTGCCACTTCGCACGCCTCGCCGCCAATTCCTCATCAGACACCTTGACATCCAGTTTCATATTCGGAATATCGATGCTGATGATATCGCCCTCTTCCACTAAGGCAATGGGGCCTCCCACAGCCGCCTCCGGCGACACATGACCGATGGATGCGCCTCTGGATGCGCCGGAAAAACGTCCGTCTGTGATTAACGCCACGCTGGAGCCTAATCCCATACCGGCAATAGCCGAGGTAGGATTTAACATTTCCCGCATGCCCGGGCCGCCCTTGGGGCCTTCATAACGGATCACCACCACGTCTCCGGCCACGATTTTACCACCTTTGATCGCGTCGATCGCGTCCTCCTCGCACTCAAACACGCGGGCCGGCCCTTCGTGCACCATCATCTCCTCCACCACGGCGGAACGCTTTACCACGCTGCCGTCGGGCGCAAGATTGCCCTTCAACACGGCAAGACCGCCTGTCTTACTGTAAGGATTCTCCACCGTCCGAATAACATCTGTATTTTTATTAACCGCATTCTTGATATTTTCCCCGATCGTCTCCCCCGTGACGGTCATGCAGTCCGTATGAAGCAGGCCGATGTCCGCCAGCTCCTTCATCACCGCGTAGACGCCGCCAGCCTCGTTCAGATCTTCCATATAGGTCGGGCCCGCCGGCGCCAGGTGGCACACGTTGGGCGTCTTTTCGCTGATCTCGTTGGCAAAGGAAATGTCAAAATCAAAACCGATCTCATGGGCGATCGCCGGCAGATGCAGCATAGAGTTTGTGGAACAGCCAAGCGCCATATCCACCGTCAGCGCATTTAAAACAGCGTCCTTTGTCATGATATCCCTCGGCCTGATATTCTTTTCGAGCAGCTTCATCACCGCCATACCCGCATGCTTCGCCAGCTTGATACGCTCGGAATAGACGGCGGGAATGGTGCCGTTACCGCGAAGTCCCATGCCCAGCGCCTCGGTGAGACAGTTCATGGAATTGGCCGTATACATACCAGAACAGGAACCGCAGGTGGGACAAGTCTTCTCCTCGAACTCCAAAAGCTCCTCGTCCGAAAGGGTTCCCGCCGCGTGGGAACCAACTGCCTCAAACATGGAGGAAAGGCTTCTCTTCTGCCCCTTCACATGTCCAGCCAGCATGGGGCCGCCTGAAACGAAAACAGTCGGCACATTGATGCGGGCCGCCGCCATCAGAAGGCCCGGCACGTTTTTATCACAGTTTGGCACCATCACAAGCGCGTCAAACTGATGGGCAAGCGCCATACATTCCGTGGAATCCGCGATCAGATCCCTTGTCACCAGAGAGTATTTCATGCCGATATGCCCCATGGCGATACCGTCGCAGACCGCAATCGCCGGAAACACCACCGGCACGCCGCCGGCCTCGGCCACGCCCATTTTTACCGCTTCCACAATCTTGTCCAAATTCATATGCCCGGGTACGATCTCATTATAGGAGCTGACGATACCCACCATGGGCCTGTCCATTTCCTCCTTCGTAAAACCGAGGGCGTTAAATAAACTTCTGTGGGGCGCCTGCTGTACGCCCGCCTTTACGTTGTCGCTTCTCATAATTACTTTCCTCCTTATGCTCACTCTGTTCGCGCTTGCTTTCGCTGCAACAGAACAAATTGCCAGTTCTCATAAACCTGCGTCATATTTTCTTCCATATAGTCTGCTTTCGCGGCCACATCCTCCGCCGTCAAATAAAACTTCCACTCCTCCGGACCCTCCCTGTAACCATAGGAGAGTCCGAGAAGGGCCTTATCTAAGACAACGAGATCGGCCGCCTCGATATCTCTTGTAACCTGCCCGTCCTTCTTACCATATAGATACAGGAGCAGATACTCCTGATCGCAGTCCGTCAACGCCACAACATCCGTATCTTTTATCTCTATCTGCCCGAAGGCATCTGCAAGCAGCTCATCCCGCATGCTGTAGGGTGACCTGTCGGCCAACACAAAAGCCCATGCAATGCCTGCCAAAATGTACGCCGCTGCCAGAAAGCCTTTGCCAAGCCAGCTTCTCCACCGGGAATCCGCATGCTCCCGCAGTAACGCCGCGCTCTTCTGTATCAGCCATCCCAAAAGCAGCGCCGCCCACACACCGAGAAAGGAAAACACCCGCTGATAGGGAAGCTTACACTGTATGAGGAGGGCCAACGATAAAAGCACCGCCGTCAACACAAAATACCACTCCAAAAAAGCCTTTTTCGGCCTTCTCACCAGACAGACAACCGCGGCGGCAAGCCCTGCCGCAAGCAGGATCTTCATAAGGCCTCCCGCAAGTCCCCACATAGGAGCCAGTTGTGTGCCAAACAGGGTATTCAGCCAGTGTCCCGCCTGCCCGTTAAATTCCAGCCTCGTCATGCTCTGGATATAGGGCGTGGCAAGCATGTACTCCATTCCCTCAGTAAGCGCCAAAAAGGGTCTGTGAATAATAACATCAATGTGCCTCCCCTGATAAAAAGGGAAATCGTTCCACTTCGTGATAAGGTTGGAACCGATCGCCAGCCATAAAAGGCAATAGATTCCCGCCGTACACACCGCACTGATCAGGGACGTCACAATCAGTCTGATCAGCCGTCCGGAATCACGGTCTAAAAGAAGGACAAATCCCCCGATCAGACAGACCGGCATCACCATATACAGGCTGCTTGGGATCGCCCAGAGAGCCATCACCAAAGACAGGCCAAATATAATATAATTACGCTTGTTATCTGATTTTTCCACCGCAATATGCTGTAGGGATAGGATCGCCGACAGATAACAGAATGTCACAAGGGCGTATCCCCTGCCCTGCACCGCAAGCTGATTGACCATATACATTCCCGCAAACAAAAACACGGGAATCAACGTCACACAGCCCGCAAACCATTTTTTTGAAATTCGATATAGAAAAATCAGACTTCCCAGACTGCAAAGATAGGATACACCACGAAGGGCAACAGGTGCACATCCAAATATCCCCAAACAGGCCGAGAGCGTGGAATAGCCCACATGATTGTTTGGCAGAGGCCAGTGAATCGCCGCATACACCGGGCCCCTGCTGATAAAATAAAAATAGGTATACAGTTCGTCATACCATGGGATCAGTGTAAACATGCGCCAACCATAATAGACCGCCATCACAAGAAAAAACAGACAAAAAATACCGTCTTCCCTGCTTACCTTTGATTTTTTCCCGGCTATAAAATAAGTGGTAACGCCCTTCTCCCGATGCTTTAGAAAATAACTCACGTTATTATTTAATCCTCTCCACAATCAAGTCACCCATCTTTTTACAGCCCACCTTCTCACAGCCCTCGGACATGATATCCCCCGTGCGGTAGCCGTCCCGCAGCACCTGTTTCACCGCCTCGTCGATAGCGTCCGCCTCTTTGTCCAGATCGAAGCTGTAGCGAAGCATCATGGAAGCTGAAAGTATCGTGGCAATCGGGTTCGCCATATCCTTTCCGGCAATATCGGGAGCCGAACCGTGGCTAGGCTCATACAGACCGAATTTCGTGTCGTTTAAGGAAGCGGAAGCCAGCATACCGATGGAACCGGTCACCATACTCGCCTCGTCAGATAAGATATCCCCAAACATATTCTCTGTCAAAATCACGTCAAACTGAGCCGGGTCTTTCACAAGCTGCATCGCGCAGTTATCCACCAGCATATGTTCTAAAGTCACGTCGGGGTAGTCCTTCGCCACCTCCTCCACAACCGCGCGCCAAAGTCTGGAAGAATCCAGCACATTGGCTTTATCCACGCTGGTCACTTTTTTCTTACGCTTTCTGGCAATATCGAACCCTTTGACCGCAATCCGGCGGATCTCGTTCTCATCGTAAGTCAGCGTATCGATCGCTTTCCTCACGCCGTTCTCCTCCACGGTCTTTCTCTCGCCAAAATACAGACCGCCCGTCAGTTCCCGCATAATCAGCATATCAAAACCGTTTTCGGATATCTCCTGTTTCAAAGGGCAGGCCTGCGCCAGTTCCTCATAGAGAACCGCCGGTCTTAAATTGGCAAACAGATTCAAAGCCTTACGGATGCCAAGAAGTCCCGCCTCCGGCCGCAGATTGGGCGGAAGTTTGTACCACGGAGAAGTCGTGGTATCGCCGCCAATAGACCCCATCAACACAGCGTCTGCGCTTTTTGCCGTCTCCACAGCCTCGTCAGTCAGCGGTACGCCGTGCACGTCGATGGACGCGCCGCCCATCAAAATATCCGTATACTGCATGTCGTGTCCGTATTTTTCCACCACTGCATCCAGTACCTTTCTGGCCTCAGCAACAATTTCCGGCCCGATTCCGTCGCCGGGGATACAGGTAATCTTAAGTTTCATTGGGTTCCTCCGTTCTAAATCGCAAAATAATACTTATATATCATAGACTATTCACGTATAAATTGCAACAGCAAAAAGCCGGGCTGCTTATGCACCCGGCTTCTGCCAAACTGATTTTATTCTTTTTATTCCGCTCTAAAGCTTTTCTCCGAGAGAACGGTTCCGTCCGAAGCACAGTATCTAATGCCATAGGAGACAGTGCCTTTCTCTGCACCAATCATGTCGTCAAGCATTCCCGCAAGTCCGGAAAGCACACTTCCCATCTGATCCATAGCCGCATCCAGCGTATCGCCAGCGTCATCGGGCAGCTCCACAGAATCCTTAAATGTAGCAATACAGAGTACGTCATTGCCCTTGATTTCTATAGTCATATCCATCTGATCGTTGCCTTGAGACGCCATCTGCTCCTCAAGCTGCTGTTTTGCCGCAGGATCATCCAGCAAAAACTCCTCCACTGTCATCTCCCCACCGGCCGCTTCCGCGTTCTCTTCTGCAGGCTTTTCCTCCTCAGCAGGAGCCTCTTCCTCTGCGGGCTTCTCCTCTTCTGCAGGAGCTTCTTCCTCAGCAGGCTTCTCCTCCTCTGCGGGCTTCTCCTCTTCTACAGGAGCTTCCTCCACTGCAGGAGCCTCGCTCTCCTTTGCGCTGTCAGAACCGCCGCATGCTGTTGCCGTCATAGCAAGCGTCAGCAGTGCCGCACATAAAATAGTTTTCACTGTTCTCCTCTTCATAATAAGTATTCCTCCTTAAACAAACTTTTTGTGTCGCATCACACAAGACAAAACTATACAATATATATTTGGCCTTGTCAATAAATAAATATGGTATTGGGAATAAATTCTAGAAATTATTTTCCAGTCTTCACAAAAAAAAGGAGATTTCTCTCCTTTTATTCCGCCCTGAACTCTTCTTCTGCGAGAATGCGTCCATTAGAATCACAATATCTGATAACAAAAGCCACTGTGCCCTTTTCAAGGTCCATCGCGTCATCAATCGCTTCGGCAAGTGCTGAAAACTCGCTCGCCGCCCCGCTTATGCCCTCCTTCAGATTCTGCGCAAGTGCCTTCACCGAACTCTCTGACATCGTCGTGTAAAGCGCATCCTTAAGGGTCGTTATATACAAAACTTGGTTGCCCTTAATCTCGACAGTCATTGCCAGCTGTTCGTCTTCCAGTTCCGCTGCTGTCGCCTGTATCTCCTCCAAAATGTCCGGCTCTTCTTTGACAATCTCTTCCAAGGTCGATGATCCAGCGCCAATCACTTCAACCATCCCCTCGTCGGAACCGGCGTATACGGACATCGGAACGATAAGCGCCATAAGCATTACGCAGATACCAAGCTTACCTATCTTTAACATGGAATGCATCCTGATTCCTCTCCTCCTGCAGACGGCGTCTTTATTCTGTCTCCGCCTTCTCAATCTCAGCAATCGCCGATTTTTTCATGGGAATACGGCAGTTCTTGTTGCTGCCAAACTCCACAATAACCGTATCGTCTGTGATATCGATCACGATCCCATAAAACCCGCTGCTGGTCAAAACACAGTCGCCGACAGCCATATCCGCCAACATCGCGGCCATTCTCTTCTGCTCCTTTTTCTGCGGGCGAATCATAATAAAATACATAAACGCCACAATAATAACAATATAAATAATCATTACCAAACCGCCGCCCGTAGCTGCGCCTGCCTCAGCCGTCAACAATAATCTCATTTCGTTTCCTCCGTTATCCTTTCAAATAAAATCTAATGCATATCATACACAACTTATACGGGAAAAACAAGCCCCTTCCTAAAATTTTCATGAGTCCTTCCCATTCTGCATCCCTTCCAGCTTCTGTTTCTTATAGGAAGCAAAACGACCCTCGTCCAGCGCGTCCCTGATTTCTTCCATCATTTTATTATAGAAGAAAAGATTATGCAGAACGCACAGACGCATCCCAAGCATTTCCTTTGCTTTCAGCAGATGCCGGATATACGCGCGGGAATATCTCCTGCACGCCGGACACTGGCAGCCTTCCTCAATCGGCCTCTCGTCCAGCTCATATTTTGCGTTAAAGAGGTTAATCTTTCCATGATTCGTATAGAGGTGGCCATGACGGCCGTTTCTGGACGGGTACACACAATCAAAAAAATCCACACCGCGCTCCACAGCCTCCAAAATGTTTGACGGCGTCCCGACCCCCATTAAATAGGTGGGCTTGTCCGACGGCAGATAGGGAACCGTCTCCTCGATCACATGATACATCTGTTCATGACTCTCCCCCACCGCAAGACCGCCGATCGCATAACCGTCGCAAGCAAGCTCCGAGATCCGCTTTGCGTGATCAATGCGGATATCGTCAAAGACCGCTCCCTGATTAATCCCGAATAACAGTTGTTCTTTATTGATGGTTTCCTCCAGACCGTTCAGACGCGCCATTTCCTGTTTACAGCGCACAAGCCATCTGCTTGTGCGGGCCACGGATGCTTCCACATAGTCTCTTGGCGCAGTGCTCGACGGACATTCGTCAAAAGCCATAGCAATGGTGGACGCCAGATTGGACTGAATCTGCATACTCTCCTCCGGCCCCATAAAAATTTTGCGTCCGTCTATGTGGGAGTGGAAATAGACCCCCTCCTCCTTGATCCTGCGAAGTCCAGCCAGTGAAAACACCTGAAATCCGCCGGAGTCTGTCAGGATCGGCCTGTCCCACGACATAAATTTTTGCAGGCCGCCCAGCGTTTTAATCACCTGATCTCCCGGCCTTACATGCAGATGGTACGTGTTGGAAAGCTGCACCTGCGTTCCGATTGTTTCCAGATCTTCCGTGGACACGGCGCCTTTAATAGCAGCCACCGTCCCGACATTCATAAAGACAGGGGTCTGTATCGTGCCGTGTACGGTTGTAAGCGCGGCACGCTTAGCCCTGCCTTCTTTCTTTAAAATTTTGTACATACTAATCTCCATGAACTTCTCAACGAAACAGCCTCTGCTGTGAGTGGTTAGAAGTTCTTCTCACACTACTATAGATATTTATCCCAGAATTCTTCTAAGCAAAGATTCTCCTCTTTCATGACAGCCGCCGCTTCCCTTCCCACATACCGGAAGTGCCATGGTTCATACTCGATACTTGTAATATATTCCTTCCCGTCGGGATAGCGCAGGACAAACCCATACTCGCAGCTGTGCTCCGCCAGCCACTTTCCACCCTCCGTATCAGCAAAGCCCTGTTTCAGTTCACTATACGAATCCGATGTGATATCCAGCGCAAGTCCCACCTCATGCTCGCTGCATCCCGGAACCGTAATCACTCTGGAAGTCGCCTTGTACGCCTCCATATAAGACAATCCCTGCTTCATATAGGATTTGATTCTATCGTTAAAATTGTCTTCCTGACGATCGGAGGTTCTGTAAGGGGATCGAACCACCAGATTCAGTCCATCCGCCTTAGCCGCCTGCATCATCAGAAGCAGATCCTCTATCACGCGCTCGTCGCACCGCATTCCCGATGTAAAGGTTCCCAATTTGAAATCATACCCTTCCGGAATGGGATGCTGCTTGTTAATCAGCGTAAGCCGCCAATCGGAGGATTCAAAGGTCAACTCCTCCACACTCACCACCGGCTCCTGATTCACATAGTCCGAATGATCTTTGAGCCCCTCATGCTCATGATGCTCCAACAGATCATCCAAAGTGTAAGTCTCCTGCTCCTCCTCATCATGCTCCAAAGCCATTCCGCTTTCCTCTAAAAGCGCCTCATCCGGCACCGCAACCGGATCGACCTCCGCCAATGAAATGTTCGACGTCTCAATCACCGCGCTGTAAGTCTCCTGTGCGCCCGCGAATCCGGTACGCTCCGCAAACACGGCAAATGAAAAGCTGCAGCTGCTCATGGAAAAAACAATCACAAACACCATGCTGGCATAGCGCTTCCCATTGGTTACAAAATGTCTCCCGATATAATAGAAGAAAAGAGAGACCGACATTGCCGCCAGACAAGGATACTTCATCCATTTATGTCTTTTTGCTGCACCCGTAAAATATGCAATTATATTTTGTCGAAATGTCTTATTCATCCAAAACCCCAAATTTGAAATAACTACAATTTCTGTCTTATATCATAACACATAAAATTTTTTTGTACACCCTTTTTTATGTAAATCTATCATTTTTCGACCCTTTTTTTATTTCTTTTCCCCTTTGATTTGATTTTTGGAAATCTCTCCCTCTTTTTCCTCCCTCTTTTCTCTTCATTCCGCCACCCAGTTTCCCATACCCGCCTCTTGCATTTTAAATAGAATATGATATGCTGTGTAGAGGGAAAATTACACAATTTCCTATCATTTTCAGGGTATTGTTGTTTTTACGTTTATTTTTACGTTGCCTTCCCCGTTCGATTGTATTTAATTGTACATTTTATATTTCAGATGCAATTTAATTTTTGCAGGATATCCTGCAAGCTTTTTTCAGAAAACTTCACGCAATACAAGAAAGGATCAGACAATGGCAGGATCAACCCTAGGAATTATCTATCGAATCACCACTTGGGGCGAATCACATGGCCCCGGACTGGGTGTCGTTGTAGACGGTTGTCCCGCAGGACTCCCCCTCGAAACAAACGATATTCAGTCATATTTGAACCGAAGGAAGCCCGGACAAAGCCGTATGACTACCCCCCGCAAGGAAGCAGATGCCGTGGAAATTCTCTCCGGCGTATTTGAGGGCCAAACGACTGGCGCCCCCATTTCCCTGCTCATCCGCAATACTTCGCAGCGCTCCGGGGATTACAGCGAAATCGCGGCATGTTACCGTCCCGGACACGCAGATTACACCTTTGACCAGAAATACGGCTTTCGCGATTACCGGGGCGGCGGACGCTCCTCCGGGCGCGAAACCATCGGCCGGGTGGCCGCCGGAGCTATCGCGGCAAAAGCCCTGTCCGAATTTGGCATACAGCTTACCGCTTATACCAAATCCATCGGCCCTGTATCCATCGACCCGACGGCGTTTGACCGTAAGGCGATTCTGGAAACCCCCACTTCCATGCCGGACAGGGAAGCCTCTGCCCGCGCGGAAAAGTATTTAGAAGACTGCATGAGAAACTACGATTCCTCCGGCGGGGTGATCGAGTGCGTGATAGACGGCGTTCCGGCCGGTCTGGGCGATCCGGTTTTCGAGAAACTGGACGCTAATCTGGCCAAAGCGATTATGTCCATCGGCGCTGTCAAAGCAGTGGAAATCGGAGACGGCGTAGAAGTATCCGCCCGCAGGGGTTCCGAAAACAACGATGCCTTCCGCGTAGAAAACGGACGGATTACAAAGGCAACCAACCATGCAGGCGGTATTTTAGGCGGTATCAGCGACGGTTCTCCCATCCTTCTGTGTGCCTATATCAAGCCCACACCCTCCATCTTCTCCCCACAGAATACCGTCAACAGGGACGGAGAAGAAATCAGTATCTCCATCAAAGGCAGACATGACCCCGTCATTGTCCCCAGAGCAGTGGTTGTGGTAGAATCTATGGCGGCCATTACGATTCTGGACGCCCTTTTGGTCAACGCGGGGGCAAAAATGGATCACCTAAAAGCAATATACAAAAATTAAATCAAAAAGAAAAATGGCATATATTATAAAACAAGATTTAATATTTTCCATTTTTAACCATTTGATTCCCTGATAAACAAAAGACTCTCCGACTTAAGTAAACCAGTCCGGAGAGTCTTTCTCTATCACAATATCATACAATAACGTTAAGCTTTTTCGTGGTATCACACGTTATTGTCCCTTACCAAAATTTCCGCCGTACATTCCATAACAGGAGCTTCTTTTATGATTTCCCCCACACTGTCTACCGTAATCGTTCCCGATTTCGGATTCTTAATGGATATTACATGTCCTTTCACATCCGCCTCCACTTCGGAATACTCAAACGAAAGGTCCGTATCCTCCATGGTACAATTAACCAGCTTCAAGTTTTTACAATAGCAAAGAGGCTGCGTGCCGATGATTTTACAGTCAATCAGGGTCAATCCGTCCGAAAACCATGCAAGATATTCCCCCTTTACCACCGAGTTTCTTACCGTCACATTCTCGCTATGCCAGAACGCGTCCTTCGTATCCAGCACACAATCGGAAATTTCCAGATTCTTCATATACTGAAAGGAATACTTTCCCTTCATCTTCACCCGTTCCAGCTTCACGTCCCTGCTGTCGAAAAACAGATATTCCGATTCGATCTGAGAATCTGCCAGCGTGATTCCCTTGGACTTCCAGCCAAACTCCTGCGACACAATGCGGCAGTCTTCTATCCGAATATTTTCACACTCCCTGACAGCCTTAATCCCGCCCAAAACTGAGTTTCGTATCACACCGTCCGCTGCGTACCAGATGGCCGCCCGCGTCAGTTCATCCATGGCCGAATCTTCCATGGTAAATTTCTTCACATGCCACAACGGGTAGCGCAGGGAAAAGCTGCAATCTTTGATGCGCACATCCCTCGATTCTTTCAAAACAGACTCGCCGTCCGCTGGCCCGGCGAAAATACATTCCACCACATCCGCATCCTGCAAATGATATAACGCCCGTTCTTCATCGAACTGTTTGTTTGCAATCGTTGTTCCCATATGGCTCTCCTTTCACTGTGTCAAGTAACTACTGATACAATACAGCGTCTCCCCGTTATATTCCACTCTCGACCAGCCGTAATCCTCGTTAATGCCCGTTCTAGTCACATATTCCCCATTGTGAAGGGCAGCAACTACCACAGCGTCCGGATTGGTTACGCTGGGAAGCTTGCGCAGATTAACTTCGATCTTCGCCGTCACCTGTTCATTTCTCTCTGCAAACCGGGTCTTTAATCCGTCCCCGCTTCCGGCGCCTTCCAGCCCTTCTGCGGCCTCCGGCTCCGGCGCTTGATAGCCCAGATCTGTAGTTAGGAAGCTGCTCACGGCATAAACAGTCTGATCGTTGTAGAGCAGTCTTGACCAGCCGCTTTCGCTAACACCTGTTCTTTTTAAGGTCTCCCCGTTTTTTAGGGTGTACACCACCGTGCTGTCGTCTCCCTGACTCGGGATATTACGCAGATTGGTGGCGTCCTTGGCCGTTACCTCCTCGTCTACCTGCGAAAAAGGCATCAGCGCTTCCACATCTGCCTGCGCCTCCTCCGGCGTTTCTTCGCTTAACGCGCCGGCCGTTCCCTCATAGCCGAAGTAAGCAATATTCACGTCTACTGGCTGGCTGATGCCGGCAACCGTTCCCCGGTTCGTATACTGCCACATGGCATGGGTTCCCTGATAGGAGGACTTTTCCGTCTGGGGATAGGGTGCAGACGGATATTGCGACACCCAGATCCGATACGTTTTCTCAATCCTTGAAGTTTCCCATTTGGCGTCGCCTGCCATCTCATTCATGGACGAGTAAAACATGGGCGTATAGCCCCTCTCATAAATTCTGTTTAAAAACGCAATCGCAATATCTGTCCGTTGCGTGGCGGAAAGTCCATACAGCGCGCTGTCGGCCCGTTCAAAGCCCTCGCAGTCAAAGGCCACGGGATAGGTAATCTGGTACTGTGAAATATAGTCAGCCGTCCAATTCGCCTCTTCCACCGCCTCTTCCTCGTTTGTAGCGGTAGAAAAGAAATATGCCCCGACTTTGATTCCGTTCTTCTGGGCTTCCTGCATATTATATCTGGCGTTGCTGTCCGCAACGATTTCCCGGCTGCCGTCCATGCGGTATCCCACGCGCACCATGGCAAAATCAATACCGGAAGCCGCTACCTGCGCCCAATCGATCGTACCTTGGTATCTGGCCACATCGATTCCAAAGGTAATCTCCTCCGTCTCCGCCACAGCCCCGGAGGAGAGAAGCTGACTCACATCCACTTCCGTCCCCTGCTCCGTGCTCATCGTCTCTGTCTCCGGATCGTTCTGCACCGCGTCGGCCCCGCCGCTGTCCTCCCGCTCCTTTTGCGCGTCTTCTCCGGTTTGTCCTTCCACGTCTTCCCCTGCCAAATCCTTCTTAGACTGCGTATTTTCTTCGGAATCCACTCCCGCTTCCTGTCCCGCATCCAGACCGTCGGACACTTCCAGTCTATCGGAAATTTCTTCCATAACAGGTGTTTTCTCTTCTCCGCCCTTCCGGAAAAGCAGAAACGCCGCCACCGCAATAATGACCGCCACAATCCCCATCACGCATGGAAACAATATCCTTTTTACGAACCGAAGCGTATGTTCATCTAACTCTTCGTCAAAATCATCGTCGTACTCGTCGTCTTCATCCGAGAAATCGTACTCTTCCTCATCCTCTTCCATATCGTACGCATCCTCATCTTCGTCCGACTCATCGTACTCCTGATCCAGATCAAGAAACTCCAACTCTTCCTCTTTGTGTCTATTCCCGTTTGACCTCACGGTACACCCCTTTCATTCGTATATAAATTACACCCGTTACTTATCCTTTGATTAGAAGTTCTCCAGAAGCTCTAAATAAAACTCGTGGTAATCTTTTCTGTTCTCTTTCATAAACTGGATCGCGGACTTCGGATGCTGATTCAAAAGCCCCGTCAACAGGTAAGGCACGTCATATCCCCATACCACGCCGGATTCCCGAAGCGGTACAATCTGCTCCTCGATAAAGCGCAGAATCGGATTGATATTGTATTTCGGGTTCTTCAAAAATCCCAAAAGCAGCTCGCTGGGACAGTTGCCGCAGCCTCGGCCCATGCCGCTCACCGTAGCGTCCAGATAGCTTACTCCCATAATAACAACCTCAGTGGTATTGGCAAAAGCCAATTGCTGGTTATTGTGGGCATGAATCCCAACCTTTTTCTGATACTTCTCCGCCACTTCCAGATATTTATCCGCCAGTCTTCTCGCCTGCTCCGGGTAAAGGGAGCCGTAGCTGTCCACCAGATAAATCGTACCAACGCTGCTCTGTCCCAGCAGATCCAGCGCCGCATCCAGATCAGTCTCGTTGGCCTTGGAGATCGCCATAATGTTGACAGTAGTCTCATATCCCTTCTTCGTGCAGTCCTCGATCATCGCAATGGCCGCCGGAATGGTATTGATATAAGTCGCAACACGCACCAGATCGACCGGGCTGTCCTTCTTATTTAGGATATCTTTTTTATAATCGCAGCGGCCCACATCCGCCATAACGCCGATCTTCATATCCGTCTTGTTATCTCCCACAATCGCGCGGATATCCTTGTCGTCGCAGAACTTCCACTTGCCGAACTTATTCACGTCAAACATTTCCTTGGACGCCTTGTAACCGAACTCCATGTAATCTACGCCAGCCTTGATATTGGCGCGGTACAGCGCCTTCACAAACTCATCCGTAAAGAAAAAGTCGTTCACCAATCCGCCGTCCCGCAGCGTGCAGTCCACCACCTTAATATCCGGCGAGTATGACATTAATGTTCTTCCTTTTGCTCGCTTTTCCATCGTAACACCTCTCTCTCGTTTAATCTCACATGTTATTTTATCTATACTTTTATGTTTCTCTTCCCCGCATCCGTCATAATGCCTATGCAAGAATCTTCTTAAAGCTCTTCTTACCCTTCTTCACGATAAACTCTTCCGCCGCGATTTCTTCCTTCGTGTAGCAGGTCTTTACATCCGTCACCTTCTCGCCCTTCACGGTCACGCCGCCCTGTTCTACGGCTCTGCGCGCTTCGGAACGGGATGCTGCCAGTCCGCCGGAAACAAGGATACCCAGAATGTCAATGCTGCCGTCTCTAAAGTCTTCCTCCTTTAGCGTCACGGTCGGCATATTTTCCGAACTTGTACCCCCTGCAAAGAGCGCTCTGGAAGCCTCTTTCGCCTTAGCCGCTTCCTCCTCGCCATGCACCAGATTAGTCAGCTCATAGGCCAGAATCTCTTTCGCCTCATTTAACTGGCTGCCCTCCCATTTATCCATCTCCTCGATCTGCGAAAGAGGCTGGAAGGTGAGCATCCGCAGGCATTTCAGCACATCAGCATCGTCCACATTGCGCCAATACTGGTAAAACTCAAAAGGAGTGGTCTTGTTGGGGTCAAGCCACACCGCGCCCTTTTGGGTCTTGCCCATCTTTTTCCCTTCGGAGTTCATCAGCAGGGTAATCGTCATGGCGTAAGCGTCCTTCGAAAGCTTTCTGCGAATCAGATCCGTGCCGCCCAGCATGTTACTCCACTGGTCGTCGCCGCCAAACTGCATGTTACAGCCGTATCTCTTGTAAAGCTCAAGGAAATCATAGCTCTGCATAATCATGTAATTAAATTCGAGGAAGCTTAAACCTTTCTCCATCCTCTGCTTGTAGCACTCCGCCCGCAGCATGTTGTTGACGGAAAAGCACGCGCCCACTTCCCTGATAAACTCCACATAGTTTAAGTCAAGCAGCCAGTCCGCATTGTTGACCATCAGGGCCTTTCCCTCGGAAAAGTCGATAAACCGGCTCATCTGCTTCTTAAAGCACTCGCAGTTATGCTCGATAGTCTCCTTCGTCATCATGGAGCGCATGTCCGTACGCCCGGAAGGGTCCCCGATCATGGCCGTTCCGCCGCCGATCAGGGCTATGGGCTTATTGCCAGCCTCCTGTAAGCGTTTCATCAGACAAAGCGCCATAAAATGCCCGACATGCAGGCTGTCCGCCGTAGGGTCAAACCCAATATAAAAAGTTGCCTTTCCGTTATTGATCAGATCGCGGATCTCCGCCTCGTCTGTCAGTTGGGCAAGAAGCCCTCTTGCCTGTAATTCTTCGTAAATTCCCATGGTTTCCTCCCTTTCTCATGCGCGTAAAGAACCCCCGTCCTGTTATCAGGACGAGGGTTAAACTCGTGTTACCACCTAATTTCACGAATGACTCACATCATTCGCCTCACTGGGTACGGTCATTGAATAACGCGTGTTACACATCATTATCCTTCTGTATGACGATACTCTCCTGCTATAACGTGCATTCCTCCGTCACGGCCTACTAAGAAATATTTCGTCCTATTCTGCCATGAAGCTCCGAGATGTATTCATGGAAAAGTTCCCGCGCGCCTCTCATCTGCCGGCTGCTTTCTGTCCGTTTCCTGATCCACTACTTGTTCTCTTCAACGCCTGTTTTCTGTTTTGTAAAGCTTTACTGCCTTATAATGTATACGAATTTCCGGGCTTTGTCAACCCTTTTTTATTTTATCATAGGCAGCTTATTTTTTCAGAAACGCCACCACGCCATTACTCTTTAAATTCAATACCACATGGTCGGCTCTCACTTCCACCACTTCCACATCTGTCCATGCGCCGTCAACATACTGCGCCGCCGCGATCGCATCCGTCACCGCAATACCGGGCATATAGAAATTAACGATTGCCTCTTTCGCCGGGAACTGCACATCTACCACATTCAACAGCGTGCCCTCTTTTGCTGCGCGTACAGAATCCACAAAAAGAGGCGCTTTGGAGAGGGTTGCGCAAACGTTGGTCTCCCGGCCCTCGATCACCAGCTTGCCGCCCTGTCCTACCGGAATCGCATTCTCGATCCCTTCTGTGGTCACAACCGCATTGTTATAATACTCGCCCGAAGACATGCCCATGGACTGTGCATCCTGCATCTGCGCTCCGTTCACGAAGCCCTCGTCAGCAGCCAGTCCTTCCAGACGCACAGATTCTCTGCTTGCCTGTTCCATCGCTTTTCTCATCTCCGCCAGCTCGGCCTCCATTTTTTTCTCAGCCTCTATCTCCTCGCGGGACTTCTTCCCAGATTCCCCACGATACCTGCCGTCTCCCATTTTTTCGTTGTAATAAGCGTACAAGCAAGCGTTTCCATCTGCATCGGTACCCCAGAATAAATTCCAGCTTCTCATATAGTTGTCCCCAACCAGCTGATAGATATTTCGATAATCAGCGGTATCGAAGCTGTCTGGCTCACCGCCTCCCGCCATCACCCCATCCCAGAGATCATAACTAATATTTTCGGTCCGATACTCGCCGTTGTAGTCGCAATACGTTACTGTAATGTTACCGGGTTCCATATAATAATAATGGGTATCATCAAACATATCCGGCGCAGTGCCGTCCGGATTAAAGGTAACCCACATATCGCTATTATAAATATTACTCCACGTTCCAACCACATCCGACTCTTTCGCCGCCTGCGCCTGCATGGGCACAAGCATACCGACGCACATCGCCGCCGTCATAGCGCATACAGTAATTCTTTTCAACAGTTTCCTAACCATATCTTCATTTCCTCCTTTATGATGCCCCTTTCTTCCAGCAAAAGATAAGGCATGTCTACGTTATTTAACGTTTTCATTATACCCCCCCCCGGTAAAAAAATGGCAAGTGTTTTTTTTAAATTTATATAAAAAAAGAGCCCCCTCTCCGTGAGGCGGCCCCTTAAAGTGAAACCAATCTTAATGCAGTCCCAGATCCTCTCCCGAAATCATAGCGATTTCACTCTTGGTAAGAACCGCCGCAAGACCGTCCGTATCCGCCACGCGGAAGATCATGCAGGCCTGCCCGTCCTTCTGCCCGAAAACAGAATACATGTACTCCACGTCGATTTCCGCAGTGGAAATCACACGAAGCACCTTGCTCAAACCGCCGGGGGTATCGGGAACCGCCACGCCCACAACAGGCGTCATGGTCAGGATAAAACCCTGCTCCAACAAAATGGAAGAAGCCTTCGACGCATCGTCCACAATCAGCCGCAACACACCGTAATCCGCTGTCTCCGCAATATTAATCGCCCGCATATTTACATGATTTTCCGATAAAATCTCAGTAATGTCCGCAAGCTGTCCCGCTTTATTTTCCAAAAATACAGATATTTGAGGTATTGTCATAGGTTATCTCCTCTCTGACTTTTCAGTCCTAAATCTTCCGGTTATCAATGACGCGCACTGCCTTGCCTTCGCTTCGCGTAATAGACTTCGGCGCCACCAAACGTACCTTCGCATAGATACCAAGCATTGCCTTAAGAGCGGAAACCAATCCCTTCTCCATCTCCGTGATCTTACCCAAATTATCGGAGAAGTTCTCCGGCGTCATCTCCACCCTTACTTCTATGGTATCGGAATTGTTGACACGGTCCACGATAATCTGATAGTTCGCCTGATAGCCCTGTTCCAAAAGCACCGTCTCAATCTGGGACGGGAATACATTGACGCCCTTCACAATGAGCATATCGTCGCTTCTGCCCATGGGCTTGCTCATCTTTACATGGGTACGGCCGCAGGAGCATTTCTTTCTGGTGAGCACACAGATATCCCTCGTGCGGTAACGCAGAAGCGGGAACGCCTCCTTGGTGATCGAAGTGAACACCAATTCGCCCTTGCTGCCTTCGGGAAGCACTTCCCCCGTATCGGGGTCGATGATCTCCGCAATGAAGTGATCCTCGTTGATATGCATACCGGTCTGCTCGCTGCACTCGAACGCAACGCCGGGGCCGCTTGTCTCCGTCAGGCCATAGATATCGTACGCCTTGATCCCCAGTTTATTCTGGATATCCTGCCGCATCTCCTCGCTCCATGCCTCCGCGCCGAAGATACCCGCTTTTAATTTAATCTGATCCCGCAGTCCTCTCTCATGGATGCTCTCCGCCAAAAATGCGGCGTAGGAAGGCGTACAGCAAAGAATCGTCGCCTCCAAATCCACCATAAACTGTAATTGTCTGTCCGTATTGCCGGAAGACATGGGCAAGGTCAGACATCCCACCTTATGGCTGCCGCCGTTCAAGCCAGGACCGCCAGTGAAAAGCCCATAGCCATAGCAGACATGGCAGACGTCTCCGTTGGTGCCGCCTGCCGCCGTAATCGCGCGGGCGCAGCAGTCCTCCCACAGATCAATGTCATGCTGGGTATAGAAAGCAACCACCCTGCGTCCCGTGGTGCCGGATGTGGACTGAATCCGCACGCAGTCCTTGAGGGGCGTTGCTAAAAGCCCGTAAGGATATGCTTCCCGCAGATCGTCCTTCGTCAAAAAGGGCAGCTTATGTAAGTCTTCCACGCTCTGAATATCCTCTGGCGCAACCCCTTTCTCTTCCATCTTTTTGCGGTAATAGGGCACATTGTCCCACACATGGCGCACCTGCTTCACCAGCCGTTCGTTCTGCCACGCGAGAATCTGCTCCCTGTCCGCAGTCTCAATTTCTTTCTGGTAATACCGTTCCATAAGTTTATTCTCCTTCTCGTTTCCTATGCTTATAAGCTTTATGCGCTGCGTCCTGCCTCAAACGCTTTTTTGTTCATCTTTAAAAATTTCGGCGGTACGCTCTGCGCAATGGCGTCCATCCATTCTTCGTCCGTAAAGTCGAAATGCTTGGCCAGTCTCCCCATCAATACCAGATTGACCGCTTTACTGCTCCCCGCTTTTTCCGCAAGGGAAAGCGCGTCCAGCGCATCCACCTTGCAATCGAGAGCCGAAAGCTTCTCCACAAGCTTTTCCGGATAGACTGCCGCACCCGCAATCACGGGCATGGGATTGATCTGCTGGCTGTTCACAATGATTCTGCCGCCCGGCTTCAAGTATTCCGTATAACGGGCCGCCTCCAAAAGCTCGAAGGAAAGAATGCAGTCCGCCTGCCCTTTATCTATAATAGGCGAACAAACCCGGTCTCCCCAGCGCACATAGGTGACAACGCTCCCGCCGCGCTGGCTCATGCCGTGCACCTCGCTCACCTTCACGTCAAAGCCCTTTTTGAGAAGCAGACGCCCCAGAAGCTTGCTGGCAAGCAAGGTTCCCTGTCCGCCCACGCCTACAATCATGATATTTTTTGTTTCCATCTTATCGTCCCCCTTCCGTACCGAGCGCTCCAAACTTACAAAGCTGCTCGCAAACGCCGCAGCCCACGCAGAGGGTCTCGTCGATCACTGCCTTGCCGTCCACCATGCTGATAGCGGGACAGCCTATGTTCATACATGCCTTACAGCCCTTGCATTTCTCCGGATCGGAGCAGATGGGGCCGGGATGCTTCACATATTTTAAGAGTGCGCAGGGACGGCGGGAAATAATAACGGACGGCTCCTTCACCGCCAATTCCTCCTGAATCGCGCTCTGGCACGCATCCATATCATAAGGATCTACCACCCGCACCCGCTTAATGCCTACGGCGTGGCAGAGGCTTTCCAGATCAATCTTCGTACAGGGATCGCCCTTTAGGTTATAACCAGTCGTGGGATTCTGCTGATGGCCCGTCATGCCCGTGATGGAATTATCCAGTATAATCACCGTGGAATTGGACTCATTGTAGGCAATGTTAATCAGCCCCGTTACGCCGGAATGAATGAAGGTGGAATCGCCAATGACCGCCACCGTCCTTCCCGCACTCTCCTCATCCCCTGCCTTGACAAAACCGTGCAGGCCGGAGACGGACGCTCCCATACAAACGGTGGTGTCGATCGCATTTAAGGGCGCCACCGCCCCCAATGTATAACACCCGATATCACCAAGTACGGTGAGTTTCAATTTCTTAAGCACATAGAAGAGGCTTCTGTGAGGACAGCCCGCACACATCACGGGAGGTCTTGCTGGAATTTCCTCTTCCAGCGGCGCGCCTGTCTGAACGCTTCCTCCCAGCTTCTCTTTGACCACGTTCTGGCTCAGCTCGCCAATCTCCGTAAACAGCTCTTTTCCGACTACGGTCAACCCTAAATTTCTACAGTGCGTCTCGATAAAGCTGTCCAGTTCCTCCACCACTACCAGCCGGTCGACGGAAGCGGCAAAGTCTTTTATCTTTGTCTCCGGCATCGGCCAGATCATGCCCAATTTCAAAACGGGATAAGTATCTCCAAGAGCCTCCTTCACATACTGATAGCAAGTGGAAGAGGTGATAATGCCAGTAGAATGATCCAGTCCCTGCTCTACCCGGTTAATCTCCGTCTTCTCCGCCCATGCTGTGAGCGCCTTTGTGCGCTCTTCCACAAGCGGATGTTTTTTCTTGGCATAGGCTGGCATCATAATATATTTGGCCGGATTCTTCTCATAGTTCTTCTGTTCCGGCAAGACCCGTTCTCCCGTCTCCACCACGCTCTGGGAATGGCTGACGCGGGTGCACATCTTCATCAAAACCGCCGTATCATACTCCTCGGAAAGTTCATACGCAAGTTTCGCAAAAGCAAGCGCCTCCGCAGAATCGGAAGGCTCCAGCATAGGGATCTTCGCCGCCCGCGCATAGTGGCGGGAATCCTGCTCGTTCTGGGAGCTGTGCATCCCAGCGTCATCAGCCACGCCGATGATTAATCCCGCGTTTACCCCCGTATAAGAAATTGTAAAAAGGGGATCAGCCGCCACATTGAGTCCCACGTGTTTCATGGCGCAAAAGCTCCGTTTTCCGCGCAGGGAAGCGCCAAGCGCCGCCTCAAGAGCTACTTTCTCATTGGGCGCCCACTCCGCGTAGACCTCTTCATACTTCGCCGCACATTCCGTAATCTCCGTGCTGGGCGTCCCCGGATAGCTGGAAACAAAACTGCATCCCGCCTCATACAAACCTCTGGCAACCGCCTCGTTGCCAAGCATCAAAGTTTTCATACAGTCTATTCCTTTCTCTTTACGTTACGGAAAATGCCTTCTATACGGCATTCTCACTCATCGCCGATGGAATCTTTCACGGATACCGTTACCTTCTTATCATAGCAGGAGAAAATCTGCGAAAGCTTTTTCTCCTCAGGCGCTTTCGTCACCACGCTCACTACCGGCACGATCACAAGTCCGGCCAGCATACAAAATGCGCCGGCATTGATCGGAGACTGCAAATAAGCCGGGAACGACGGGCGAAAGAAAATATTGGCAAGCATCACGACTGTGGAAAACAGAAAACTCACCCAACAAGCCGCTTTCGTGGTCCGCTTCCAATATAGGCCATAGAGAAAAGGCGCCAGAAATGCGCCGGCAAGCGCGCCCCAGCTCACTCCCATGAGCTGCGCGATAAAGGTAACGTTAGAGCGGTACTGGATCAGCGCCAAAATCACGGAAATCAGGATAAACACCACCAGAAGTCCCCGCATCCATTTCACCTGTTTTTTCTCATCCATCTCTTTTATTATATTACCTTTAATAAAGTCAAGCGTCAAGGTAGAGCTGGATGCCAATACTAGGGAGGACAACGTGGACATAGAAGCCGACAATACCAGAATCACCACCACCGCGATCAAAATCGTAGGCAGACCGCTTAACATAGTGGGCACCACCGAATCATAGCCATTCGCCGCTATATCAATCTTATCGCTGAAAAGCCGTCCAAAGCCGCCGAGGAAATAACAGCCGCCAGCCACTACAAGGGCAAAAAAAGTGGAAATAATCATCCCCTTGTTGATAGCGCTCTCACTCTTGATGGCATAAAACTTCTGTACCATCTGGGGCAGTCCCCAAGTGCCAAGGCTGGTCAGAATCACAACGCCCAGAAGCCCTGCTGGATCGGGGCCGAAAAAGGAATTAAACACACCGGGCGCAGAGGAAACCGTCTCATCACTCACCGCCGCCAGCTTGGTAAGGGCTTCAAGGAATCCTCCCTGACTGTGCAGAACCGCAATAATAACAGCCGATATTCCAAAAAGCATGATAATCCCCTGAATAAAGTCGTTGATCGCAGTCGCCATATAACCGCCTGCAATGACATAAATTCCCGTCAGCACCGCCATCACAATCACGCACACGCTGTAATCAATATCAAAAGCCATGCCAAACAGACGGCTCAATCCATTGTAAAGGCTGGCCGTATAAGGGATCAAAAAGATAAAGATAATTGCGGAAGCCGCCAGCTTTAAAGGCTTGCTCTCAAAACGCTCGCCAAAAAACTGCGGCATGGTAGCGCTGTCTAAATGCTGGGTCATAATACGGGTGCGCCGTCCCAGCACCGCCCATGCGAGAAGCGAGCCGAGAAAGGCGTTTCCCAGTCCCGCCCAAGTAGCCGCGATCCCGTACTTCCATCCGAACTGCCCCGCATAGCCCACGAACACCACCGCCGAAAAATAGCTGGTGCCATAGGCGAAAGCCGTCAGCCATGGGCCGACGTTCCTGCCGCCCAGTACAAACCCGTTCACATCCGTGGCATGTTTCCGGCAGTAAAGTCCAATCCCGATCATCACGCCGAAAAAAATAATAAGCATCACTACTTTTATAAACAAATCCATCTCTGCGTTCTCCTTTATCTGTTGATTCTATTAAGACAGAATTATCTAGTTCTTGATCTGTGCCTCCACCAGACTGCCGTGGCAATACCGCTCCCTGAGCACCGGTTTTTCAATCTTACCAGTAGGATTTCTGGGCACTTTCTCAAATATAATCTTTCTGGGTCTTTTATAACGGGGAAGATCGTTGCAAAACGCCATGATTTCCTCCTCCGTACAAGTCTCATTTTCCTTGATCTCTATTACAGCCGCCGCAATCTCGCCAAGCCTGTTATCCGGCAGGCCGATCACCGCCACGTCCTTAATCTTATCGTTGCTCCGCAGAAAATCTTCAATCTGTACGGGATACAGATTCTCACCGCCGGAAATAATAACGTCCTTCTTGCGGTCCACCAGATAAATGAATCCGTCCTCGTCCATCCGCGCCATATCTCCCGTGTAAAGCCAGCCGTCCTTTAAGACCTCCGCCGTCGCTTCCGGGTTCTTATAATAGCAGAGCATCACGCCGGGGCCGTGGACAATCAGCTCGCCGACATCGCCTTGGGAGACCTCTTTCCCCTGCTCATCCACAATCTTTGCCTCCCAGTGATAACCCGGCTTCCCGATGGCTCCCACCTTATGTATATTCTCCACGCCCAGATGCACGCAGCCGGGGCCTATGGATTCGCTCAGACCGTAATTTGTGTCATACAGATGATGCGGAAAATGCTTTTTCCACCGCTGGATCAGGCTGGGCGGAACCGGCTGGGCTCCAATGTGCATCAGCCTCCACTGCTCCAACAGGTAATGATCCATATCCACTTTTCCGGAATCAATGGCATCCAAAAGATCCTGCGCCCAAGGCACCAACAGCCAGACGATGGTACACTGCTCCTCCGTCACCGCCCGCAAAATCCACTCTGGCTTCACACCCCGCAGAAGCACTGCTTTCCCGCCCGTAATCAGCGAACCAAACCAATGCATTTTCGCCCCGGTATGGTAGAGCGGCGGGATGCAGAGAAACACATCTTCTTTCGTCTGCCCGTGGTGGTTTTGCTCCGTCTCGCAGGAAGAACGCAGGGACCGGTGGTTGTGCAGGATCGCTTTCGGGAAGCCCGTGGTGCCCGATGAAAAATAAATCGCCGCATAGTCATCCTCGCAAAGCGCCACCGGAGGCGCGCTGGAAGAACAAAAGCCCATCAGTTTCAGGCAGTCTTCCGTGTAATCGGGGCCGCCTGCCCCCGAAAAAAACATCATCCCCACGCCCGGCAGATCGTCCGCAATGCTGTCCATCCGCTCGATGAACTCCGGCCCGAAAACCAGCACTTCCACATCGGCCAGTTCCAGACAATATTTAATCTCATCCGCCGAATAACGGAAATTCATGGGTACGGCCACGCCGCCCGCCTTTAAAATACCAAAATAAATGGGCAGCCATTCCAAGCAGTTCATCATCAAAATGCCCACCTTCGTCTCCCGTTCCATTCCCCTGCTTAAAAGCAGGTTCGCAAAACGATTGGCCCGTCTGTCAAAGTCCGCCCAGCTCAACTCTCTTCGATAGGGCGCACCGTTTCCCGCGCTCTCAATCAGGCTTGCCTCCCGCCATGTCACCGCACTGTCCCGTTCTTGGGAGGGATTCAGCTCCACAAGCGCCGTATCCGAGCCGTAGAGACGGGCGTTACGCTCCAGAAATTCTGTGATTACCATTTTTCTTTCTCTCCTGTTCTTATTTAATAACAACCGTTTCTTTTTATCTATGATCCCACAACGTACGCATTTACCGTAGCATGCGCCACATAAGTGCCAAGCTCGTCCCGGATATCCACCGTCAAAAGCGCGGTAGTGCGGCCGCTTCTTAAGCAGGACGCCTCCGCGACCAGACGCTTTCCCTTGGCTGGCGCTAAAAACGTAATAGACGCATTCTGGCTGACCGTCACCTTTTCCGAATGCCCATTGGCCGCCACCGCACAGGTAAAATCAGCTAGTGTAAAGACAGCGCCTCCCATAGGGACATGATTTGCGTTCATATGATGCGGCTCCAAGGTCAAAGAACAGACCGCTTTCCCCGGTTCTGCGCTGTCTATCTCGATTCCAACCGCCTCCGTCGCAAAACGGTCCTGTTTGAACCGATTCTGAATCTCCTCAAGCTTTGACATAAACGATCCCCTTTCCATCGCTGCATTTCCCTTCTTTCTATGGAAATACGAAACTATACCCACCACTTTAGCACTTTTACTCGTTAAAGTCAAGATAGCAGACATGATACCCATAGTAAAACAGCGGGGATATTTTTACATGCAAACATGTTTCCTATCCCTGCTGTTTCCTAACTCTACTTAATGCATATTCACATACTCTTGGCTACCGATTCACCATCAGCTTCATCATCGCCTGATTGAGGCCGTCCACCGTCAGCTTATACATCGGGAAAATACCTTTAACCGCTGTCTCCGCCTCCCGCCAAGGCGCGTGTCCGGGAGCCATCTTAGGATTCAGCCAGACGATTTTTTTATAATGGCGTTTCATGAGAAGCAGCCAGTCCATCCCGGAAAGACCGCCGTTAGGCCCTCTGTAATTGCCCGTCGTAGAGTAAAGCTCCTCCGGCGCCATAGCCGCGTCCCCCACGATAATCACCTTGTAATCGCTGTCCAGATTGCGGAACATCCACTCCGTCTCAATCCACTCGCCGTTCTCACACTCCGGCGTCTTATAAAGATGGGAATAGATACAGTTATGGAAAAAGTACGTCTTCACATCCTTGTAGTGGTTCGATTTGTGCACGGACTGGAACAGCTCGCTAAGGAGCGTGGTATAGGGAATCATAGTACCGCCAGAATCCATCAAAAGGAGCAGCTTTACCGCATTTTTACGGGGCCTCTCCATCACGATCTGCAAACAGCCGCCGTTGTTGCAGGTGGCGTCCACCGTGCCGTTAATATCAAGCTCCGTCTCGGGAATATCCAGCTTCGTGGAAAACTGCCGCAGCTTACGAAGGGCCATCTGGAACTGTCTGTTGTCTAACACCTTATCGTTTCTGAAATCGCGGTACTTTCTAGCCCCTACTACCTGAAAAGCGGACTGATAGCCGGTACTGCCGCCCACGCGGATACCGCCCATATTGCCGCCCATATTGCCGAAAGAGGTCTTTCCCATGGTGCCGATCCAAAAGCTCCCGCCGTTGTGCTCCTCATCCTGATCCCGCAGTCTGTCTTTAAATTTATTCTCAATGTCGTCCTTGTCCATGGTGACCACTTCCTGATTCATCTCATGGCGCATCTCCTCGAACACATCCTGCATTTCCGGCTTATCCAGCCAGCGGAGCATATTTTTACTCACCTCGTTCTCCGACATAACCCCTTTAAACACTTCGTCAAAGGCCATGTCAAACTTATCGAACTCGGTCTCCGATTTGACCAGAATCATGCGGGAAAGATAATAAAATTCCGTCAGGCTGCTGTGGCAAAGCCCCTGCTGTAAAGCATCCTGCAAAGTCAGCCACTCGCTTAAGGACACTTCCAGCCCCTTGTCCTTCAAGGTATAAAAAAATTTACTAAACATAGGAAACCCTCGTCAATCCACTCTGCCTTTTACCGTCTCCAAATCCTCGTCCTTCTTGACCACCACCCCGATAAAGGGAAGCTCCTCTTTCAGTCTGTCCGTAGGAATACCGCCGATCTGCAAGGCGTTCACCCAGTCGATCAACTCCGAAGTGCTTGGTTTTTTGCGAATATCCTTGATGGAGCGTATCCAATAGAACACCTCCATAGCGTCCTTAAGCAACTTTTCTTCCACGTCGGGATAATGGGTTCTCACAATCTCCTCCATCAGCGCCTGATCTGGGAAATCGATATAGTGAAAAATGCATCTGCGAAGGAACGCATCCGGCAGCTCCTTCTCCGCGTTGGATGTAATGATCACAATCGGTCTGTGCTTCGCCTTGACCGTCCGCTTCGTCTCATGGATATAAAATTCCATCTGGTCAAGCTCCCAGAGAAGGTCGTTTGGAAACTCCAAATCCGCCTTATCAATCTCGTCGATCAACAGAATCACCTGCTCGTCGGACTCAAAGGCCTCTCCCAGCTTACCAAGCTTGATATAGTGGGCAATATCATCCACACCCTCCTCGCCAAACTGACCATCGTACAGTCTCTGGATCGTATCGTACATGTATAAGCCGTCCTGCGCTTTCGTGGTAGACTTGATATTCCAGATAATCAGCTTCTTTCCAAGGGACGCCGCCACCGCCTGCGCTAACATCGTCTTTCCCGTACCCGGCTCCCCCTTTACCAATAGAGGTTTCTGCAAGGCAATCGCCACATTCACGCTGGCCAAAAGCTGTTCGGAAGCCACATAATCAGCCGTGCTGTTAAATTTCGTATTCGCCATATTCGTTTCCTTTCTCAAACCCGTCCTCTCTATTTCGGACGGACGGTTTCCGCCCTATTCGAAAGATTTCGGTTATTGCATGCATTATAAATTTATGTTACGATATCTCAGATATAAAAGCAAGTGATTCTTACGGCTTATTACCACCGCAGCCAACAAACAGATACATACAGAAAGGATAAGGACCATGGCAGAAGAAACCAAAAAGACCAGCCTCTCTTTCGAGGTGTTTCCTCCGAAAAAGGAAGAAGAATTTGATAACATATTTGATTTTTTGAGAGAAGCCGCAAAGCTTCATCCCGATTTTATTAGCTGCACCTACGGCGCGGGCGGCTCCCGTGCGGGGAAAACCATCGAGATCGCCTCCTTTATTCAAAGAGAGCTTGGCATCGACGCCATTGCCCACATAACCTGCGTGGGCTTCACCAAGGAAGACCTTGCGAAAAACTGTGAAGCTCTGGAAGCTGCAGGGGTCAACCATGTGCTGGCGCTTCGCGGCGACAGACCCCAGCATATGACGGACGAGCAGTTTAACAGCCGGGAATTCTTCTATGCCACCGATCTGGTGCGTCACTTAAAGGCCCATACCAGCTTACAGATCTCCGGCGCCTGCTACCCTGAGAAACACTTTGAAGCCCCCAGTTTTGAGGAAGATTTAAAACATTTAAAAGAAAAAGTAGATGCAGGCGTTACCTCTCTGGTGACCCAGATGTTTTTCGATAACATGTGTTTTTATCGTTTTATGGAAAAGGTGCGCGGTATGGGAATCAACGTCCCCATCCACGCCGGAATCATGCCGATCACCACGGCCAAGCAGCTTGGCACTACCGTGTCCCTCTCCGGCTCCTCCGTTCCCAAGGAACTGGCAGACCTGATCGCTGCCTATGGGGAAAACAAAGAGGATATGCGCAAAGCCGGAATCGATTATGCAGTGCGTCAGATTCTGGACCTGAAAAAGAACGGTGTGAACGGGATTCATATTTACTCCATGAATAAATTAAAAACGACAACGGAAATCTGCCAAATGATTTCCTGATTGAAACGTAACGCCAAAACAGCGGCCCGCATCAACAAGCCGCTGTTTTTCTTTTGGTACATCCTATGCCAGAAGTTCTCTCTTTACTTTCTCCAAGCTATCCCTGATCTGAATATGCTGCGGACATGCCTCCTCACATTTTCCGCATTTGATACAGGCGTCGGCGGATTTCTTTCCATGGCCGCCCACAAGCCATCCTTCCTGATGCCTTGCCATGGCGGCATCGCTGTACAACGTTAGATAATTCATGGCCGTGAAGGAGCCGGAAATACCGATGTTCATCGGACATACCTTTGCGCAGTAATTACAGGAGGTGCAGGGGATGAGCGGAATCTTTTTCAGCTCCTCCTGCGCCTTTGCAAGCGTCTCCTTCTGCTCTGCCGTAAGCCCCGTAAACTCTTTCATATACGACAGATTGTCCTTCATCTGCGCCACCGTGCTCATGCCGGAGAGTACCGTGATTACGCCCTCCAAATCCGCCGCGAAACGTACTGCCCAAGACGCCACCGAATTTTCCGGCTCCGCCTCCTTCATGATCTTTTCCACGGAAGACGGCGGAGTCGCCAGCATTCCGCCCTTAACCGGCTCCATAATCACGACCGGTTTCCCATACTTTCTCGCCACTTCATAGCAGCGCCTTGACTGTACCGCCGGATTCTCCCAATCTGCATAATTAATCTGTAACTGCACAAATTCCATCTCCGGGTGCGCCTGCAGGATCGCCTCTAATTCTTCCGGCGTTGAATGGAAAGAAAACCCAACATGCTTTACCAAGCCCTCTTTCTTTTTCGAAAGCACCCAATTCCACATGTCAAACTCATCAAAATACCGCGATCTGCCCTCACCCAGATTATGAAGCAGATAAAAATCAAAATATCCCGCCCCTGTCTGCTTTAAAGACGCGTCAAACTGCGCATAGGCTTCCTCTTTGGTGTTACAGTTGATCCACGCCGCATTTTTAGTGGCAAGCTGATAACGCTCTCTCGGATAACGCTCCACCAGCGCCTGCCTGATCGCATCTTCGCTCCCTGCATAAGCCCACGCGGTATCAAAATAGGTAAAGCCGGCCTCCATAAAGAGATCTACCATTTCCTTTACCTGCTCCACATCGATTACGCCGTCCTTCTGTGGCAGACGCATCAGTCCAAATCCAAGTTTTCTGATTTCTTCGCCAAGATAACCCATAATCCTCTCTCCTCTTTTCCGTGTTGTCAAAATTGGTTTCCTGTATTATGATAATTGTACTGGCTTCGTGTAACTCGAAGTCAATATCTACTTTATAAAATTTCCATAAATAACCTAGCGGGAGGCATGACAAATGGAACGGGAAAAATTCGGTTCACGGATGGGCTTTATTCTATTATCGGCGGGGTGTGCCATCGGCATCGGCAATGTGTGGCGGTTTCCATACATTGCAGGCATGTACGGCGGCGGCATGTTTGTGCTGTTTTATCTGTTCTTTCTGGCCGCTATGGGCATCCCGGTGATGACCATGGAATTTGCCGTAGGACGCGCCAGCAGAAAAAGTATCATCAAAAGCTTCTCAGAACTGGAAAAACCCGGTCAAAAATGGCATCTGCACGGCTATCTTGGCATGGCGGGTAATTATCTGCTGATGATGTTCTACACCACTGTGGCAGGCTGGATGCTGTACTATTTCTATCTGATGCTGACTGGAAAATTTACGGGAAAAGACAAAACTCAGGTCTCCGGCATGTTTCAGGAAATGCTGGGAAATCCGACAGTTCTGACAACGGTCATGGTCATCATTGTGGCAGCGGGAATCCTGATCTGCTCTCTTGGCTTACAAAAAGGAGTGGAACGGATTACCAAGGTAATGATGACGCTGCTCCTTGTGATTATTGTGGTATTGGCTGTGCGCGGTATGACACTGCCCGGCGGCGCAGAAGGGTTAAAATTCTATCTTTTACCTGATGTACAGAGAATGCGGGACGTAGGCATTCTTGAAACCATAACAGCCGCTATGAATCAGGCATTCTTTACCTTAAGTCTGGGAATCGGCGCTATGGCCATATTCGGAAGCTATATTGATAAGAGCCGGACTCTTCTGGGCGAATCAGTGAATATCGCTATTTTAGATACTTTTGTGGCTTTCGTATCGGGACTGATCATTTTTCCGACCTGTTTTTCCTTTGACATCAGCCCGGATATGGGGCCTAGCCTGATCTTTATTACGCTGCCAAATATTTTTAACCATATGGCTGGCGGCCGGGTGTGGGGAACCCTGTTTTTCGTATTTATGACATTTGCGGCCTTCTCTACCATTCTGGCCGTATTTGAAAATATTATTTCCTGCGGCATGGATCTATTCCACTGGAACCGGAAAAAATCCAGTCTCGTCAATTTGTTTGCGCTCATTGCGCTTTCGCTTCCCTGCGTGTTTGGCTACAATATCTGGTCCGCATTCCAGCCGCTTGGGGACGGGAGCACAATCCTTGATTTGGAGGACTTTCTGGTCAGCAATGTCATCCTGCCAGTCGGCTCCCTCATCTATCTGCTGTTCTGCGTGACAAAATACGGGTGGGGATTTGAAAAATACCTGAAAGAAGCCAATACCGGAGAAGGCATAAAAATACCGGCCGGTATCCGCATCTATGTCACCTTTATCCTGCCGATACTGCTCATTTTTCTGATCCTAAAAGGCTGGATGCAATGAGATGAAACGTAAAAGGAGGATTCTGATGACTTACACTGTAAAAGAATTTGCAGACATGTTCCACACCACGGAACACACCATCCGCTACTACACGGATATCAACCTTCTGCCCTGTAAAAGGGATAACGGAAACCACCGCGTTTTTGACGAGACTGCTGTCAACTGGATGAAAGGCATTACTTGCCTGAAAAACTGCGGCATGCCCGTGAAAGAAATCAAAAGATACTGCGATTTGTGCCAGTTGGAGGAGTCCGCCGAGAACCTTCTGGCCAGATACCATATTATCGCCGCACAGCAGAAAGAAGCGCATAAAAAAGTGGCGGAGGCCATCGCCACCGCCGAATATATGGATCATAAGCTAAAACACTATGAAGAAATTCTGGAAGGACGTATCCCGGATGACACCAATCCGGCTAATTGGACCGCTTAGATCAGTTTTCCTCCCACGGAATCAGCGGATTCTCGATCTTCTTATCCCGCAGCATGAGGTTTTTTACCGCCTCGTCCACCGGCATACCGTCAAACAATACCGCGTTCACCTGTTCGATAATGGGAAGCTGTACCTGATATTTCTCCGCAAGCCCCATGGCCGCCTTAGCGGAATACACGCCTTCCACTACCATCTTTACCTCGTCCATGGCCTGTTCCATGGTATAGCCTTTGCCGATCAGGATACCGGCCCGGCGGTTTCTCGAATGCATGGACGCGCAGGTCACAATCAGGTCACCAATGCCGGTTAATCCGCTGAAAGTTTCAATTCTACCGCCCATGGCAAGTCCAAGCCTTGCGATCTCCGCAATTCCTCTGGTGATCAGCGCCGCCTTCGTGTTGTCGCCGTAACCGAGGCCGTCGGCAATTCCGGCCGCCAGCGCCACCACATTTTTCAGGGCCGCGCCCAATTCTACGCCGAGCACGTCTGGCGTAATATAGACGCGGAACACTTCGTTCATAAAAATATTCTGCAAATATTCGGCTGTTGATTTCTTCGACGCCGCCACCACAATGGTCGTCGGTATGCCTCTGCCCACCTCCTCCGCATGGGAGGGACCGGAAAGCACCGCCACCTCAGCCTGCGGTATCTCTTCCTCAATGATCTGGGAGAGCGTCATCAGCGTCTTCTCTTCGATTCCTTTGGCCACATCGACAATAATCTGCCCCTCCTTTACGAAGGGCTGCATCGCATGAGAGGTACTTCTGGTATAGGGAGAGGGCACCGCCAGCACCAACACATCCCTGTCCTTCACAGCCGCCTCCAAATCCGACGTAAATACCATATCCTCCGGAAGTTTGACGCCGGGCAGCTTATCCTTGTGTTCATGCTCCCTTTGCAGCATTGTAATCTCTGACTCCACAATCGACCAGACCGTAATCTTATGCCCATTTTTGTGGAGAAGCACCGCCAACGCCGTGCCCCAGCTTCCCGCGCCTATGATACTGATATCAGCCATTTGATACGCCTCCTCTTTCCTCTGGCTCCTCGCTTTTATGCGTCAGATACGTCTTCCGCTCCGTACCGCTCAGCAGTCTCTTAATATTCTCCCTATGTTTCCAGTAAGCCATAACCGTCAACAGCCCCGCGATTACATACATCTCAATCAAAAGCGGCTGCGTCATGCCAAATATCCCCATCTGTCCTAAAATCACCAGTTCCAGTAAAAATCCAGCATATACCAGAAGCGATCCCAGCGACACGTAATGCGTGATGAAGAATGCACCGAAAAACAGAATAATTCCCATGGGAATCAGATACGGATGAAACGACAAAATCAATCCAGCCGTGGCCGCAATTCCCTTTCCCCCTTTGAATTTCAGATAAAAAGGGAAATTATGGCCGATGATTGCCCCCGCCGCCGCATACATCTTCAAAAGATAAACCATGTCCGGATGAGACGAATCAAAGATAACAGCCGTAATCACAACTGCCAGAATACACTTCATGATATCTCCCACAAGCACAAGAAGCCCTGCTTTCGTTCCAAACACCCGAAGCGTGTTTGTCGTTCCCGCATTGCCGCTCCCGTAGTTTCTGATATCGACGCCGTGCAGTCTTCCATATAGATAGGCTGTCTGAAAAAGACCAAACACATAACCGATGACCAAACAAATAATGCGTTCCACGTTTACTTACTTTCCTTTCTCTCTCTCACAAAAAATTTTAACGGCGTTCCTACAAACCCGAAAGTATCGCGAATCTGATTTTCTAAATACCGCAAATAGGAAAAGTGCATCAGTTCCTTATCGTTTACAAAAATCACGAACGTGGGCGGCTTCACGGCCACCTGTGTCGTATAGTAAATTCGCAGCCTCTTTCCCTTATCAGAGGGCGGCTGCTGCAGCGCCACCGCTTCCGTCACGATCTCGTTTAAGACGCCCGTAGCCACACGCATGGAATGGTTTTCATTCACTGCATCGATCACATCATAAAGCTTCATCAGCCGCTGTCCGCTCACCGCCGAGATAAACATGATTTCCGCGTAGGACATGAAAGATAACACCTGTCTTATTTTCTGCGTATACTCTTTCACCGTCTGGTTGTCCTTCTCGATGGCGTCCCACTTATTCACCGCGATAATAACGGCCTTTCCCCTGTCATGGGCAATACCGGCAATTTTCGCATCCTGCTCCGTCACACCCTCCACAGCGTCGATCAAAAGCACGGCGATATCCGCCCTCTCCACCGCCGACACCG
This sequence comes from uncultured Lachnospiraceae bacterium, assembly GCA_947243855.1. Taxonomy (GTDB): domain Bacteria; phylum Bacillota; class Clostridia; order Lachnospirales; family Lachnospiraceae; genus UBA3282. The sequence continues at coordinate 96,169 of CAMXIK010000007.1, forward strand.
TACGGATAATCATATACCGTTCCAGTTCTTCTTTTATTTTATTCTTCCGTCTCAGTCCCGCCGTATCAATGAACACATATTCTTTGCCGTTATGCGTAATTTCCGTATCCACGGCGTCCCTCGTAGTGCCCGCAATATCCGAAACGATCAGGCGGTTTTCCCCGATGAGCCGGTTGATCACGGAAGATTTTCCTACATTGGGCTTGCCCACAATGGCCACCTTAATGCGTTCATCCTCTTCCTCTACCCCTTCGTCCTTGTCAAAGTGGGAAATCACCTCGTCCAGAAATTCCCCGAAGCCAAGACGGTTAGCCGCAGATATAGGAAAAGGCTCCCCGATGCCCAAATTATAAAACTCATAAACATCGGCCATGTATTTTTTAAAGTCGTCCACCTTATTGACCGCCAAAACCACCGGCTTTTGCGATCTTCTGAGCATATCAGCCACTTTCGAATCCGCATCCTGCAGTCCCTGCTTGACGTCCACCAGAAAAATAATCACATCCGCGGTATCCATCGCAATCTGCGCCTGCTCGCGCATCTGGGAAAGAATGATATCTTTGCTCTCCGGCTCGATACCGCCGGTATCGATCAGTGTAAAATTCCGGTCAGTCCACGACACATCCGCATATATCCGGTCTCTGGTAATACCGGGCGTATCTTTTACAATCGCTATATTCTGTCCAGCCAGAGCGTTAAACAGGGTGGATTTTCCTACATTCGGCCTTCCCACCACCGCCACGATCGGCTTGGTATTTTTTTTACTCATCGTCCTTCCTTCCTGCCGTACCCAAAAATCATATACCGCTTGATTTTACAACATCTTGCCCTGCTTGTAAAGCAAAACGAGCTTTTATTTTAGGAAATATAGGCCGAATCCGCTTGACATGTTACCCTTGTAATGATATATAATTTTTGTAGTGGGACATCCGCACAAAAAAGAAAAACCGTGCCAAGATGCACGTTGCAATTGGAGAAAAAATGCCTAACACTGAACAACTCGAACATTCTATGCCGGTGGCCGCCATGAAGCTTCTCGCTCCCAAGGCCGCCCTTCCTCTGGCGGAAAAGATCAACCACCATTTGGTGGAATACCGCCGCAATCTGAAAAACGACGTTAAAAACGATCCAGCCTTTCACGGTTATATGGAAGACAATTACCTGATGGAGGTAGACTGCCCCCGCTTCGGAACCGGAGAGGGAAAAGCGGTTCTTAGCGACTCTGTGCGCGGTAAGGATATCTTTTTGCTCACAGACGTTTGTAATCACAGTATCACCTACACCATGAACGGATTCACAAACTATATGTCGCCCGACGACCATTATCAGGATTTAAAGCGGATCATTTCTGCCATTAATGGCAAAGCGCACCGTATCAACGTGATTATGCCCTTTCTCTATGAGGGCCGCCAGCACAAACGAAACGGAAGGGAATCCCTTGACTGCGCCTACGCCATTAAGGAGTTAATGGATATGGGAGTGTCCAATTTCATCACCTTCGACGCCCATGATCCCCGCGTGCAGAATTCTGTCCCCATCAGGGGCTTTGACAATTTCATGCCCCCTTACCAGTTCATCCGCACGCTCCTTCGCATGGAGAAAAACCTGATTATTGACAAAGAGCATACCATCGTCATCAGCCCCGATGAGGGCGCGCTGGACAGAGCCGTATACCTCGCCGACGTTCTCGGCGTAGATGCTGGCATGTTCTATAAGCGCAGGGATTACTCCACGATTGTAGACGGAAAGAACCCGATCGTCGCCCACGAATTTCTGGGGGATAATGTAGACGGCAAGGACGTCATCGTCATCGACGATATTATCTCCTCCGGCGGCAGTATGATCGACACCGCCAAACAATTAAAGAAAATGAACGCCAAACGGGTCTTCGTCTGCTGTACATTCGGGCTGTTTACGGACGGCTTGTCCGCCTTTGACGCGGCTTACGAAAGCTGCTACATCGACCGGATCGTAACCACCAATCTCTGCTACCAGCCGCCGGAACTGAAAGAAAAGCCCTACTACATAGAAGCGGATATGAGCAAATTCATGGCTTCCATCATTGACTTTATGAACCATGACGCTTCCATGGCAAACATCTACACGCCGACAGATAAGATTCATCAGATTCTTAAAAAATATAATAACCGCGAAGTAAGCGGGCTGGACATCTGAGGTAAAAAAGGAGAGCTTTCGCCCTCCTTTTTCTGATTCCCATGTAAATCACACGCTTTCCCCGACTGCCGGAAAGGTTAAAAACACCTTAAACAAATCGCCGTCCAGTCCGATCTCAAAGCTGCCCCGTTGGGCTACGGTCAGGTTCTTGGCGATAGACAGCCCCAGACCGCTCCCTTCCGTCGTTCTCGACTCGTCTCCCCTGATAAAACGCTCCGTCAGCTCCTCCGGACTGCAGTTCAGGGGATTCTCGGAAATATTCTTAATCGATATCTCGATCTGCTCTATCCCGTCCTGTTTCTCACTTTCCCGCTGGTCCAGCGTCACATACACCCGCGTGCCAGACATGGCATATTTAAACACATTGTTGAACAGATTCTCCATCACGCGCCAGATTCTGCGGCTGTCCGCCTCGATCACCACGTTGCGGGTATTGACGTTCATAACCGTAGTCAGACGCTTTGTCTCAAACTTCTCGGAAAATTCCCCGATGGTCTGGTTCAGCAGCTCCGTGAGGTTAATCCGCTCAAAATGATAGCTGATATTTCCCGAAGTAATCTTGCTGGCCTCCACCAAATCGTCTGTGAGCTGTTTTAACCGCTGGGACTTTTCATCCAGCACGCGGATATAATTCTGCACCTTTTCGTTATCCACCCGCTCCCGTTTCAATAAATCCACATAGTTGATAATGGATGTAAGGGGCGTCTTGATATCATGGGACACGTTGGTAATCAGATCGGCCTTCATGCGCTCGTCCTTCATGCTGATCTCCACGGCCTCCTTGATGCCTTTTCCGATGCTGTTGACAGAATTGGCAAGCACCTTGTTATCCCCGTGCAGCTCCTCCGCGTCGATCTGGTGCTCCACCTGTCCCCCGGCTATGGTTTCTATGCCCTGCACAATGCCCTGCCGCTCTTTGGCGTCCTTATAGAGCAGAACTCCCACAAGCACATCCACGATACAGATCAACAAAATCAAAAGTAAGTCTATGTCCCCATACCGGCTGAGATTTAAGACAAACAGATGAAACAGCAGGAACGCGCCGTAAGGCGCCCAAGTCCGCAGGACGATTCCCCCGTTGTCATATACCTGCCACGCAAACTGCTTTAACCGAAGCAGCAAACGGTATAGATAAGAGTTTTTAAACAATTCCCTCGCTTTGATCCTCCTGACCAGACTGTAGAAGAAAAAGGTAAATACCACGTCCGCCGCAAACACAATTCCAAACAGAGCCACAGCAAACCAATCCTGATGAATCGCTTCCCGGAAATATTCGACATCGGTGGGATCGCATCCCGCAAGCTCCGTCATCACAACCACAATCCAAATGGCGAATAACGCCACGACAAAGGAAATGAGCAGAGCCGCTTCCGTGGGAATCTGATCAAACGCATTCAGCCTGATCCTCTTAACCCCCTCCTCATCATATTCTCTTCCCGTCGTCACCGTCTGATAGACAAAGAGAATCAGGTACAGGAAACCGCAGACCATAGCCGCCGCCATCCACATCCAGAGATTCGGCAGATAGTCCCTTCCCTGCTGGAAAGCGTCCGCCGCCGGATAGGACGTATCCACGCTGAGCCAGATTCTAACCGACTCCGGATAAGCATAGTCATAGCCTCGCAAAATCTGACTGATGGTACTTTCCGCGATAGAGGTATTGGTGACATATTTCATGTCCGCCGGGCTATAGTAGATAAACTTCTCATGTAACGGCTCCCCCGTCTTTTCCTGCGTCCCGTAATCCTGCATCTTTCTAAGCGCCATTTCCCTGTCATTGCTTCCTTCGGGCATATTGCTGTAATACTGGGTCTGATCCCCCACCTTCTTCTCGATCAGATAGCGCACATTGGAGTTTTCCATGCTGTAATAATCGGCATAGGTAAGATACTCCTCATAGTTATAGTAAAGGCTCTCCGCCGCATTCTGCACACTATGGCAAAGATCATAGTAAAGCTCCCAATCAGATACATAGTCCTCCAATTTCTTTCCGTCTACGGTCTTATAGCGGTTGATCAAAACATTGTATTCAACAGTATCCGTGCCGTCATTGGCGCTTTCAGAGGATATGGCCGTCTCTTCCTCTGCCCCCGCCTCCTCCGCCACGTAGCCCTCCTCATACTCTACCATCACTTCCGCGTGATCGCCAAGAGCGCCTGCTGACTCATATCCTTCCACAAAACCGGAATCATCGACGGTATAGGATGCGCCTGCCTTTAAAGCCGTGCCAGTCGTTACATCCTTAATCGTCGTATAACTGTCCACATCCGATTTCAGATAACCGGCGTCCGACGTATTGCGGTAACCGCTGTCCGGATCGATGGCAGTGATCTGTGTCTTCCTTGCTAGAAAGTCCGCCGCTTCCGTTTCCGTCATTCTTTCAGTGGTCCACTCAAAACCGTATTTCTGCCATTTAAGAAGGTCTTCCAGACGGTAGTTGGCGGTCACATACTTTTCGGGCAGTCCGCTGCTGCGATAATTATAGGCCGTCACGTCCACAATCTTACCGCTGTCAAAAACACCGTCCGTCTCCAACTGGCTGCTCACCACACCGAAGCGGATAATGTCCGCCGCCGCATGGCCGAAAATCTGATTAAAGACTCTGGAATCTTCAAACGGCGTGCCCGGATCAGGGGTATAGCTGACATACTCGATCGTACCTCCCCACGAATGATTCACCGACTGAATCTGCATGGTCGTACCTACCGTCACAACGATCATGGCAAACACCATAACCGCCAACGCGCTGTGCTGCACAACGCGCAGCGCTGCCCCAAGAGCGCGTCTGTTTTTCGGGCGTCTCTCTCTTTTCCGTTTCTTTTCCTTTTTTTCTGTTATTTCCGAATATTGGACATCCGGCGTATTTTCAGGAATTTCTCTATTTTCTTGGCGTTCTGTGTTTTCCATCCCCATCTTCCTTCCCTCTGTACGTTCGTTTTAAGCGTCTTTTTCCACCTTATAACCGATGCCCCAAACCACTTTGAGATATCTTGGCTCCTTGGGGTTAATCTCAATCTTTTCCCTGATATGCCTGATATGCACCGCCACCGTATTGTCCGCGCCGATGGCCTCCTCGTTCCAGATACTTTCATAGATCTGATTAATGGAGAACACGCGTCCACAGTTTTTGACAAGCAGGAGTAAAATGTTGTACTCGATGGGCGTCAGCTTTACGCTCTCCCCGTCCACCGTCACCTCCTTGGTATCGTCGTTGATACACAGCCCGCCCACCTGAAAGAGAGCGTTATTTTCCGTATTGAGGTTCCCAAGCATCGTGTATCTGCGGAGATTGGATTTCACCCGCGCCACCAGTTCCTGCGGGTTAAAAGGCTTGGTGATATAATCGTCCGCGCCGATATTCAATCCCAGAATCTTGTCATTGTCCTCCGACTTTGCCGAGAGGAAAATAATGGGAACACTGGAATACTCCCGAATCTTCAAGGTAGCATGAATCCCGTCCAGCTTCGGCATCATAATATCGATTAAAAGCAGGTGGATCTGCTGTTCTTTCAGAATACGGATCGCCTCCTGTCCGTCATAGGCTTTAAAGATCGTATAACCCTCCTGTAACAGATAGATTTCGATCGCATCCACGATCTCTTTGTCGTCGTCGCACACCAGTATATTTGCCATGGCTTTCTCCCCTCTGTAAACCGATTCGGTATCTCACATTAACCATTAAATCATGAAATCATAAAGGAATAGATGGGAATTTCTTTAAGTTTCTCTTAATTTAGACGGATTCCCAGAAATGCGCCCAGATTGCCGCGTCGTCCCTTACTTGCGCGGTGGGAAAATAGATAAGCGGCATTGTGGCAGGTACAAAGATCCGTCACCTGAATCTGCTCCTTGGGAATCCCAGCTTCCGTAAGCACGATCTCGTTGGCCTTCCACAAATCAAGTTGATATTTCCCGCCGCCTTTTGCGTACAAAATTTCTTTCTCTTGTCCAGACTTTCGAAATTCAGCGGCAAAGGCGTCCGCCACATCCTCGCTGACCTCATAGCAATACTGACAGATGGAAGGCCCGACGGCCGCCACAAGATCGGCGGGATTCGTACCGTAGACCTCCCGCATCTTCTCCACCACGCACCGCCCCATGCGGGCCACCGTCCCCCGCCAGCCGGAATGAGCAAGGGCGATGGCCCGTCTCTTTTGGTCTACAAAATATAAGGGCACGCAGTCCGCAAAAAAGGTCGCCAGATACACGCCCGGCTCATCCGTCAAAAGGCCGTCCACATCGCTGTAATCCCGCTCTCTTATAATACCCTTTCCGCCGTCCGCCCGGCCTGTCACCCGCAGATTCGTTGTGTGGGTCTGGTCGGAACAGACGATATCTTCCACGCTGCAGCCAAGCGCGGCCGCAACGCGCCTAAAGTTTTCATCCACAGCTTCCTTCGAGTCCCCTCTGGTGTAGCTTAGGTTCATAGAGCTGTAAACGCCTTCGCTTACGCCGCCCATTCTGGTGGTAAACAGATGATTTACCAGTCCTGTTTCTTCCAAGAGGGGAAAGGTGAGATACACCAGCTCCCCCTCCTGATTTACCCGCATCCGTCTGTTGTTTTCATGTCTGTGCCAATCCATACTGTTTTCCTCGTCTTTCTTGTTCTGTCGCAGTGCAACTCGAAAACCTTCGGTTTTCCTATCGCTGGTAGTCGAACGCATTTTTTATCCAATGCAAAGCAGCCCCGTCCACCGCCACCACATCGAAGCGGATCGGCGTATCCTCCGCACAGTGGTGAAGATACCGGTAATAATCCGCCACCCGGCAGATTTTCTTTTGTTTGACAGTCCCCACAGCCTCCGCCGCGCTGCCTTTGCCTTTTCCCGCACGGTATTTCACCTCGAAAAAGACAAGGTAAGACCCGTCATAACCCACAATGTCGATTTCCCCCTGCCTGTTTCTGAAATTGCGTTCCACAATATTCACACCCTGAGAAAGTAAATAGGCACAGACCTGTTCTTCCTTCTGTGCCCCTGCCGCTCTCGTATTCATCCCCGCGTACCCTTCGCCATCTTGGCTTTCACCTTATCCATCGAATCCACAAAGATCAGGATCTCCGCCACCACCTCATAGAGCTCCGGCGGAATCATGTCTCCGATCTCCAAACGGGAAAGCGTATCCGCCAGCTTGTCGTCCCGATGAATCGGCACATCCGCCTCCTTCGCCCTCTCAATGATACGCTCCGCCAGTGCGCCTCTGCCCGAGGCAATGACGCGCGGCGCCTCGTCTTCCGGATCGTATTCCAAGGCGATCGCCTGTTTGATCTTTTCCTGTTTCTTCTCCATTTTCATAACCTCCATGCAGAGAATGCCGTTCTTTTCGCACTAGGCTCTCATATCAAAGGAAGTCCTGCTGAGCACCGAAATATTCTTCTGCTGGTGCAGCAGGGTCTGCATGATCGAGGATTCCTCTTCCTCCTCGGCCTCCTCCTTCACATGCATCTGCGCTTTCAGGGAATATCCTCTGCTCTCCAGTCTCTTATTCAGAATTTCGATATTGTCCCCAATCAAATCCAATACGCTGTCATCCATCACCGTAAAGTTGGTGGAAACCTGTTTTTCCTTCATCGTCACGTAGACGTCAAGCGGACCCAGATGCTCCATGTCCAGATGCAGAAGCGCGCTCACCTGCCCGTCTTTTGCCGCCAGATTCTTCTTGTTCGTATAAACATAGAGATCGCCGTGGGCATTGCTGCCAAGCATCTTTAAGGGGAGCTGCACATAGGTGTAAAGATGGTTCATCTGGTTCATAAAGTCCACGTTGCTCTGTAGATTCTGCACGCTTCTCGCTGCCGGAGCGTCGCCCTTCCCCACATGATCAAAAGCTTGGGAAAGTCTCGCCGTCTGTTCCCGGATTCTCTCGTAAAGCTGCTCCACCTGTTTTTTATCCGCCACATCTCTCGGTTCTATCAACCACTGCCGGCCAATCTGTTCTTTTAACAGCTCTTTAAACGCATTTCCCCCCAGAAGTCTTTGCAGGGCCTGCTCTGGCACATCTTTTCTCTGCGCTCCCGTCAACAGATGGCGGATCAACTGCAGCACATCCTTAGCGGGCAGCTCGCCGTTTCTAATCTGTTCCGCCGTCTGTCCATCCACGCCAAGTCCTTTCAGCATATCTCCTAGCTGTTTCCACTGTTCCTCTGATAATACTGGTTCCCGTCCAGCAGCCTGCGCGTTCTCCTCCAATACCCCTGTCTCAGCGGCTGCACCCGAAAGCTGTCCCGTCTGCGGCGCGCCCTCCGGCAGCTCCGCCAAAAGCGCATTCATCATCTGAGCCGCTTTGTCCGCCGCCGCGTTTTCGGCGCTTCCCGTCTCCTGCGCTGTGGCCTGCGCCGCTTCGCCTGCCGAAGCCGCTCCCTCCTGCGCTGGAACCTCCCCAGCTTCCGTCTGCTGCAGGGTAACGGTTCCATCCTCCGCCCCGCTATTTGTAAAGATATCGATCACTGCACTGTAAAAAGCCAGCGCCTGCTCGCCCTGTCCCTCGTTTACAAGAGCCGTAAAGGTCTGCGGCAATTCCTCCATAATGGTGTCTACGCTTCCAAGAATCTGGTGGGACGCATTTTGATAATGTTCAAACTGCTCGATATTTTCCAGCGTCACAGGCAGTTCCAGCCTTGTCATCTGTATGATGGAGGTGGGATTCTGACCCGGAAAATCCAGAAGCATTCTGCTCATATTCAGAATCGAATCCTTATCGATGGGCATACCCTCCTCCATCATTTTCGCCACCATCTCAATATTCGCGCTTGTTTCCGGCAGCCCCGCCGCCGCAAGCGCACGCAGAATCGTAGCCGTATTCGCCGTGTTGGTATACAGCGGCGCAAGCGACATGAAAGAACTGCTGTTGGACTTCACCTCAAAGCTCATCATCTGTCCCAGCGCCAGACTTACGCTCTTGTCAATTTTAGCGTTGATGGCATAATCCTGTGCCAATTCGATCTGCACCGAATTGCCGTTCCTGCTCACCACCGTCCCCTGTATGGTCTGGCCCGGCTTCAAATTCCGAATCTCATTTTGCAGGCGCATAAGCCGTTCTCCCTTATTTCCGGAGTCCGAAACTTTCACCGCGTCGCCTGCCCTTACACTCTGACTCTCTTTTTTAAATATGCTTCCCAGATTCAAGTCGATACCTCGCAAAAATGTGTGATAAAAGTTTTTCTGTGAATCGGACAGGGGCCATATTTTTCAAGCGCCTCAATATGCGCTCTCGCTCCGTATCCCTTGTTAGAGGCAAAGCCATACGCCGGATAGACCTCATCATAGCGCACCATCAAACGGTCCCTCGTCACCTTCGCGACAATGCTTGCCGCCCCAATGGAAATACTTTTCGCATCCCCCTTGATAATAGGGATCTGCCGAATCTCCACCTTCGGTATCGTCACCGCGTCATTTAACAGAAGATCCGGCCTGACAGACAGCTTCCCAATGGCCTCGCGCATGGCCTCATAGGTGGCCTGCAGAATATTGATCTCGTCAATCCTTGCCGGCGTACTGTAACCCAGTCCCACCGCCACCGCTTTTTCCATGATAATCTCATAAAGTTCCTCTCTCTTTTTTTCGGAGAGTTTCTTGGAATCATTGATATATAATATGTCACAATCTTTCGGCAAAATCACCGCTCCCGCCACCACCGGGCCGGCAAGAGGGCCTCTTCCGACTTCGTCAATGCCGCAAATATGCGTATAAGCCGCATATTCTCTCTCATACCGCTGTAAGTCCTGCGTCCGCTTTACCTCTTTTTCATAGGCGGCAATCCGCTTTTTCGCCTTGGTCATTTCCGCCTGCACGCCCGCTCTTTCGTCCGCCGCATACGCAGAAAACAAAGCAGGCAGCTCACTAATTGCCGCCGCCTGTAGCTTTTCCTTAATTGTCGTAATCTTTTCCGCCATGTTATCCTTCTCCAACTCTGCACCCCCATGCGCGAGGCAATCCATCCGGTCGATTCCGCAAACCTTCTCCCTCATCAGCGGTGCTTTATCAATCCAAAATTTTCAAGCGGCCATATTCGAAGCCATGCCCTTCCTATAATATTCTCTCTTTTGACATTTCCCACTTTAGGGTCCCTGCCGTCGGTACTGTTATTTCTGTTATCCCCAAGCACAAAGTATTCGTCCTGCCCCAGTTCAATCGGTTCGCTGGCTCTTCCGGGGTCCTGAATGATCTCTTTGCCGTAAAAGTCGTCGATCCCCTCTCCGTCCACATAGATCGTCCCTTCCTCGTCGATCTGTACCGTCTCTCCCGGCAGACCTATAATTCTTTTGATATAGAAAGTTTCCTTCTCACCCGGGGGAGGAAACACAATAATATCATACCGCTCCGGATCATGGAACCGATAACTGAGTTTGTCCACAATCAGGTTGTCCTCCGTGCTGAGCGTTGGCTCCATGGAGCTTCCCTGCACCTGCGTCCTCTGTCCCACAAAATGAATCACCAGATAAACAAGACATAAAACGCCCAGCAGATACAAACTGGTGTTCAAAATCTCCCGCAATACTTTCTTCACTTCCGCTCTTCCTCCTGCTTTTGTTCGCATATCTCGAGTGTAATTCTGCCTATTCTGCCGTTTCTGAAATCATCCACAAGAAGAGACGCCGCTTTCTCATAGTCCGGCTCCTGCCCCTTTTTAAAACATTTACGGTTTTCGCAGATCAAATCGAGCATCTTCATAGGCGTAAGCTTGTCTTTTCCGTCGATCTGGTATCTGGCAAATAAGGGTTCCCTGTAATATTCCATCAGATACTCCAAAAGTTCTGACGCAAGCTCCGTCATCTGTAAGATATCGTCGTTCATGGAGCCGATCATGGCGAGTCTTTTTCCCACTTCCATACTCTCAAACTTAGGCCATAAAATACCCGGCGTATCCAAAAGTTCCAATTCTTTGTTCAGTCTGATCCATTGCTTCCCCTTGGTTACCCCCGGCTTGTTTCCCGTCTTTGTACATGCCTTGCCCGCAAAAGAATTGATAAAAGTGGATTTCCCTACATTGGGAATCCCCACGACGATCGCCCTGACCGGACGGTTCTTAATGCCGCGTTTCCTATCCCGCTCTATTTTTTCCCGGCAAGCTTCCTGTACCATTGGCTGAATGGCCCGCAGCCCCTGACCGGTCTTTGCGTTTATTTCCAGAACATGAAATCCCAGCTCCTTATAGTACGCCATCCAACGCTTGTTTGCCTCCGGGTCCGCCAAATCTGCCTTATTCAAAAGAATCAGTCTTGATTTGTTCTTCCCCAATTCGTCTATATCCGGATTTTTGCTGGAAAGCGGGACTCTGGCATCCACCAGCTCGATCACCAGATCAATGAGGCTGATGTTTTCCTGCATCATACGCTTCGCTTTCGTCATATGCCCCGGATACCATTGATAATTCATTCTATGTCCCCTTTATTCAATCATGCCCATGGAATCCCCTTGAGCCGCCATATGAAACCACGCCTTGCCGACAATATTGTCCTTCTTCACCGCGCCGATATTACCCGACCGGCTGTCCTCACTGCTGTTTCTGTTATCCCCCAAAACGAAGAACTCATCTCCCTCTAGGAGCAATTCATTCTGCGCAATACCGGGATCTGCGATCTTGTCAAAAAGTTCGCTCTCCTCCAAAAAGACGCCGTCTATGTATACGCTGCCATCCCGAATCTGCACGGTCTCACCGGGCAGTCCCACCACCCGCTTCACGTAAAAATGCGTATTTTGGTTGCCGTTTGGCAAAAAGACAATAACGTCCCCTCTCTTAGGCGTAGAGATTCTGTAAAGAATGCGGTTCATCAAAATCTCCTGTCCGTTGTGCAGCGCCGGCTCCATAGAGTCTCCGATCACACTGGTACGCATCCCCACAGAAAACACAAGGACAAACGCTAGAAAGACGGCGACCGCGCCGCCTACTAGCAGCTCCATGACATCCTTTAGAAGCCTTGGGTTTAGTCTTTTTTTCTTTTGATAAAAAGTAAGTCCCTTTCTCCTTGCCACGTTTCCTTCCTCTTACCGTAATTCCAAAAAACAGATACCTCTGTATTTTGAGGTATCTGTTTTAAGTTTCCCGCTTATTTCACTAACTCTTTTACCTTCGCCTTCTTGCCGACGCGGTCTCTCAGGTAATTCAGTTTCGCACGTCTCACCTTACCACGTCTTACAACTTCGACTCTCTCCACATTAGGAGAATGCATAGGCCAAGTTTTTTCAACGCCTACGCCGTTTGACATCTTACGCACAGTAAAGGTGGTTCTATTGCCGCCGCCCTGAATCTTCAAAACGGTGCCTTCGAACACCTGGATTCTCTCGCGGTTACCCTCCTTGATCTTACCGTACACCTTAACGGTATCGCCTACGTTGAAATCGTCAACATTTTCCTTTAACTGTTCCGCTTCAATTTCTCTGATAATATCGTTCATGTTCTCCTCCTGATATGCTCCGGATGTTCTTAGTACGTCTGTAGCAGAGGACCATCCTTCATCACAACATTAATAACTTACCATATTGTGTCGGTAAATGCAAGAGGTTTTTATGATATAGTTTCTTACTGCGCGATAAATGCAACGACGCCGTTCCCCTTCATGTTCAGGGTCACGTGATCCGCCCTTACTTCCGCTACTTCGATATTAACCCATGTGCCAGCGTTGTACTGCAAAGCAACGATATTTTCTTCCCCTGTCACACCGGGCATATAGAAATTAATGGTAGCATTCACTGCAGGATAGCTCACGTCTACTACGTTCAGGACTCTTCCTTCCTGCTGGGTACGGACAGAATCCACATAAGCGCGGTTCGTTACCTTGCTGATGGTTGCGGACATATTGGTGACCTGACCGTCTACCACAAGATTGCCGCCCTGTCCTACGGTAATTGCGTTCTCAATACCGGGGGTGCTGATTACCGCGTTGTTATAAAACTCGCCTGCGGACATATTCTTTTCAGCCGCCATGTACATATCGCCTACGTCGGCAAAGCCTTCCTCACTGGCTGCATGCTGTACTGCCTCCGCCTCTGCACGCTGGTGGATTTGGATAATCTCCAAATCGCCCAAAGGCTGCGGGCCATCATCGGATTTACTGCTGGAGCTGCTGGAAGGGCCAAACCTGCCGTTGTACACCTCGCCACTACACTCATTTACCCACTGACCGCCTGAAAGGGTATAGGTCGGTCCGTATGTACCATCAGTCATGTCAACCCAACACTCTCCCTCATCCACATCGCTCGGCGGATACATCCCATAATAGCATCCAAAATAATAAACACCACCTTTGGAATAATTCACATCCTCTGGATTAAAACAACCTGAACTTGAATTTGAATCTGGCGAAATGGTCGTATAATTATACCCACCGCCGGCAAATACCGACATCGCCGATACCATCAAGCCTGCCGCCAGCGCAAACGCCAGCCATTTTCTCACTTTTCCCACTTTTCTCATGTTCCCTCTCCTCCTTACAGAGATTTTCGAACCGCTTGTCCTACGGCTCTGATCCCTTTTCCTGTTATAAATGATTCAGTTGACAGAAGCCGAAGCTCCATGATTTTCATTATACAGGAGACGTTATATTTTTTCAAACGTTTTTTAGAATATTTATAAACTACAATATGTCGCACATCAGCCGGTCATTTTTTCAATATCTTGTAGTTTTACCATTTTATGGCTGTTTGTGGTTTCTATTTTTTCAGCGAATGCGTCTCCCAATATTTTTCATAGAGATCAGGCCGTCTCTCCTTCGTCCGCAAAAGCGCCTGCTCACGCCTCCATGCGTCCACCTTGGCATGATCCCCCGAAAGCAAAATCTCCGGCACTCTCTTCTCATGCCAGATCTCCGGTCTGGAATACTGGGGATATTCCAAAAGGCCGTCCTCAAAGGATTCCGTCTGCGGCGATTCCCCGTTATGAAGGACGCCGGGCACCAGCCTTGCAATCGCATCCACCATTACCATGGCGGGAAGCTCGCCGCCCGTCAACACATAATCGCCGATAGAAATCTCGTCCGTCACAATCTCCTCCAGCACCCTCTCGTCGATTCCCTCATAATGTCCACAGAGAAAAATTAAATCACTCTCCCCGGCCAGCTCCTGCGCCGTCTCCTGACAGAAGGTCTTTCCCTGCGGCGTAAGATAAACGACACGGCACGCTCTGTCCCTGCCAATCCGGTCAACGACAGACTGGTAAGCGTCAAACACCGGCTGGGCCTGCATCAGCATTCCCGCCCCGCCCCCATAAGGGTAGTCGTCCACCTTGCCATGCTTATCAAGAGTGTAGTCCCTGATATTGACCGCCTCTATCGAAATATATCCGTTCTTCACTGCCCTTCCAAGAATGCTGGTATGCAGCCCCTGCATCACCATTTCAGGAAAGAGCGTCAGAATGTGAAATGCAACCATGGTTTTTCCCTCACGGCATGATCCTTTCCGGGCCACGCCCATCTGTATAACTATAACAATCCGTCCATAATATGCACGGTAATTTTTTTCTCTTCCATGTCAACCGTTTTCACACAGTCTTTGATCGCTGGAAGCAGCGCCTCCGTGCCGTCCTGCCTGTCCACCACGTAAACGTCGTTAGCTCCCGTAGCCAAAACGTCCTTCAATGTACCAAAAGTTTCCCCATCCTCCGTCACCACCAAAGACCCGATCAGATCAGCCACAAAATACTCGTCCTTCTGTAACTTAACCGCCTTGTCCCGCGTGACCAGAAGCTTTCCCTGCTTATATTTTTCCACGTCGTTGATGGAATCATATCCCTTGAATTTCAAAATCACAAACTGCTTAAAATACTTAACGCCCTCGATCTCCATGGGAATGCGCTCCCTCCCGGTATCCAAGGTCACTTCCTTTAGTTTTTTAAAGCGGTTCGCGTCGTCCGTGGTAGGAAACACCTTGACCTCTCCCCGGATTCCATGGGTCTGTGTGATCACGCCCACCTGTAATTCGCCATTCTCATTATTTTCTGTCTTCACAATCCCTAACTCCCTGTTTTACTCTGCCGTTAAAGAAAGCCCCACAGAGGAATCTGCGGGGCCAAATCTGTCAGATGATCTCTACATCCACTCTCTTATTGTCCTTCGATGACGCGGCCTTGACAACAGAGCGGATCGCTTTCGCAATACGTCCCTGTTTCCCAATCACCTTTCCCATGTCGGAGGGAGCCACATGAAGTTCCACGGTAATATTCTTACCATCTTCCTTCTGTGTTACCACCACTTCGTCCGGGTTTTCAACAAGAGCTTTTGCGATCACTTCAACCAATTCTTTCATAGTCCACCTCCAAAAGCGATCTGAAACTCTCTTACTTTGTCACGCCAACTGTCTTGAAGATACGGCTTACAATCTCTGTCGGCTGTGCGCCGTTTGCGAGCCATTTCTTCGCCTCCTCCTCGTTCACCTTGTAAGTGCTGGGATCGGTATTGGGATCGTATGTGCCGATCTCCGCAATACATCTGCCGTCTCTGGGGGATCTGGAATCCGCCACTACAATCCTATAAAAAGGATGCTTCTTCTGTCCCATTCTTCTTAATCTGATCTTAACTGCCATTTTTCTTTGCCTCCATTGTAAAATAATTTATTTTTGAAACCCTAAAATGGGAATTTCATACCGCCCATGCCGCCGAACAAGCCGCGTCCTTTCTTGCCGCCCATCATACCGGGAAGCTGCTTCATCATCTTCTGCGACTGTTCAAACTGCTTAATAAACCGGTTCACCACCGCGATATCTACCCCGGCGCCTTTTGCAATCCGCCCTTTTCTGCTGGGATTTAAAAGCTTCGGGTTCTGCCGCTCCTGTGGCGTCATACTAAGGACAATCGCCTCCATGCGGGCTAACTGCTTTTCATCCACTGCGGCTTCAATATCCTCCATCTGCCTGCCCATGCCGGGCATCATGCTTAAGATTCCGGACAGGCCGCCCATGTTCCGCATCTGTTTCATGCTTTCGAGATAATCCTCGAAATCGAACTTGCCCTTTTTCATGCGGGCAGCCATCTCTTTTTCTTTCTCTTCGTCTATATCAAGGTTCTGCTGGGCCTTCTCAATCAGCGTGAGCACATCGCCCATGCCAAGAATCCGGTTTGCCATACGGTCCGGATAAAACTGTTCCAGATCGGAAAGCTTTTCTCCCATGCCGACATAGAGAATTGGTTTTCCCGTCACAGCCTTGATCGAAAGCGCCGCGCCGCCTCTGGAGTCACCGTCCATCTTGGACAGTACCACGCCGTCTATCCCGACCTTCTCATCAAACTCCTTGGCTACGTTGACAGCGTCCTGACCTGTCATGGCGTCCACCACCAAAAGCGTCTGGTGTACCTCCATGCCATCCTTAATTCCGACCAGCTCCGCCATCATCTCTTCATCGATATGAAGACGGCCCGCCGTATCCAGAATCACTACGTTATGGCCGTTCTTCCTTGCATGTTCCAAAGCCGCCGCCGCAATGTCCGCCGGTTTGTGGTTCTCCCCCATGGAAAACACATCGACCTGCTGTTTCTCTCCGTTAATCTGTAACTGCTTAATCGCCGCCGGACGGTAAACGTCGCACGCCACAAGCAGCGGTTTCTTTCCTTTCAGTTTCAGCTTGCCGGCAATCTTGGCCGTGGTGGTGGTCTTACCTGCGCCCTGCAAACCGCACATCATAATAACCGTAACGGATTTACCCGGCTGCATCTCGATCTCCGTGGTCTCAGAACCCATCAGAGAAACCATCTCCTCGTTGACGATCTTAATGACCATCTGTCCAGGATTTAAACCGTTCATCACATCGGAGCCGACAGCGCGCTCCTCCACCGATTTCACAAACTGCTTCACAACCTTGAAGTTGACGTCCGCCTCCAAAAGAGCCATCTTGACTTCTTTGAGGGCAATCTTAACGTCCTCCTCTGTCAGCCTTCCCTTGCTCCTCAGATTTTTAAACACATTCTGCAGTTTATCCGTCAGACTTTCAAACGCCATCTGCCTTACGCCTTTCTCCCTGATACCGGCATTTCAGTACAAGGAACTATAACTCCTGCATAATCTGATCAGACAAATCCCTGATCTGCGACCCGTACTGTTTCTGATCCTGCAGCTTCCCGCTCTCAAAACTCACAGAAAGCGCATTGATCTGTGAAATCTTTTCTTTGATACTCGCAAACTTGGCAACCAGCTTGAGCTTTTCCTCATATCCCAAAAGCGTCTTATCGCACCGTTTCACAATATCGTGAACCGCCTGCCTGCTGATGCCCTCCGCTTCGGCAATCTCCCCAAGGGAAAGATTTTCGTACACGACGCTCTCGTAGATTTCCTGTTGGTGCCCGGTCAGCAATTCTCCATAAAAATCATACAATAAACCCTGCTCTACGATCTTTTCCATGCTTTTCCCCTATCGGCTGTTTTTTCTGGAATAACAGCCGACCGTTGCATTTTACAATAAAGCGGGAGATGTGTCAAGTATTTTTTCTTGTCAAACAAGCGTTCGTGTTTGTGAACAGGAAACCGCTGATTTCTCCCCTCCTTCATCAAACATTTGCTTTATTCTTTTTTGATAATTTGATATACTATCTTCATGGCTACCTTTATGGTTAGAAGGCAAAATTGATATGAACATCGGGGACAGTATACGAGCTATACGAAAAAAGAAAAATACCGTACAAAAGCCAAAAAAGAGATGTGAGCATGACACAATTTATCGTAGCTGCTGTTGATAAAATAATAAAAAGGGAGGACCCAAAGAATGAGTGAGAGAGAAAAATTAAAAGCGGTTATTGACCGACTGCCAGAATACAAAATTGAATATATAGCAAATTTGATTTTTGGCATTGAAAAAACAGATATTGAGGAAGTAGAACCGGACGAATGGGACTTGAAAATGATTGAAGAGGCAAGGGCAAACAATGACGGTTCAGCGATATCATTTGAAGAACTTCTTAAAAGAGAGGGCTTGACGTATGCCGACTTATAAAATTATTTTTGAAAAAGAAGCGCAAAAGTTTCTTGATAAACAAGACAAAAATAAACGTTTGCGGCTTTACAAGGCAATTTATAAACTTCCAGAAGGTACAGACATTAAAAAGTTAAAGGGACATAATCTTTATCGCCTGCGCGTTGGAGATTGCAGAATTTTATATACCGTTGATGATGTTATAAGGCTTATAGACATAGAGCATATAGACAATAGAGGAGACGTATATAAACGGTATTAAATAAGTCAGCAACGAATCTGTAAACAGCTAATTTCTTATAAAACAAAAGACTACCGGCAAACCGCTGATAGTCTTTTTCACACCCACTATTCAATTTTCAAGTATTTTTTCTTGACAGCCCTGCATTCACCGCCAAAGCCGTCAAAATCCCATACACGCAGATCGAAAACTCCCTCCACGTAAAATAAGAATTATCGCTGGAATGATGCATGGTCAGATAATACCACAAAAACGGATAGAGGGACACAAACAGGATCATCCCTGTGACGGGAAACAGTCTTATCCCGTTCCTGCGGAAATTAATGACCAAGCACACCAAAAGAAATACCGCCAGACACCCCAAAACAACCCAGCTTGATTTTATATTGCAGGCATCAAAGTTCAGCCACAGGGTAGTCGCAAAGGACCGCCCTTTTTCATAATGGCCGCTTCTGAATTTCACCTGATTTACCGCGTCCATAATCACATTCTCATCTGTTAAAACAGACGCTACGACCCACTTAGCCACCCACATGCCCACATAGCCGATCCCCCACGAGACCGTATGGAAGACAATATCTTTGATACTTTTCTTCCAATTCTCCCTGCACTCGCGGTCTACTGCCAGATAGGTGATTAACGGAATGCCCAGCGTCACAAACGGATAGGTCAGCAGATCAAAAAAAGCAGTCAGGATACCGATCAGCAAAAACAGATAGTTTCGCCTCGTATCATTCAAATAGGCTCTAAATCTTACTAAGATCATGGAGGCAAGCAGCAGCAAATAAAAACAAGGCGAAAACTGCATAGAACTGAAAAGGGCTACCGGCGTCAGAAACAGGTACATCCCAAAAAAGGGAATGACAAGCGCCTTCTCCCCCATGGAAAACAGCAGATACAGGAATGCAAAAACCAAAGCAAGCTGGATGGCCATATTGATCTGTCTGATCTCCCCATAATCAAAGAAGCAAAGAAGCGGCCGCCATAGGATTTGGTAACCGTGCCAATATCTTCCGTAAGTCTCCACCCGGTACTCTTTATTTTCCAAAGCAATCATCTCGTAAAAGGATTCCATCGGATTGATTTCCCGCACCTGCACCCTTGTATCCAGCAGAATATCCCGAATGCCGTCGTCCGTCTCCGTATAGGCCGTATTCAACATCAGACCGTCCGTATAACCGTCAAGCTGGGTCATCTTTACCGAAGGCCATAGGAAAGATCCCAGTCCCTCTCTGTGCATTAAAATAGCAGATTCCCACGCATTGTCTTTCATCCTGTCCTGCGGCACCAAATAGGTGGCGGCAAGAAGCATCACGCCTGCCACCACACAAATCGCAACGATCAGAATTTCTTTTAACAATAATTTCCCGGTTTCCTTCATGCCGTTCTCTCCTCACAATTCTATCTATCGCTCTGCCCAAATTTTCTACTACTTCAAAATATTAGTCTATTATACTTGATATTTCATGAGCACGCAAGAACGCTGTCTCCCGATTCCTGCTCCGCATGAAAATGGTATCCTGCGTAAAAACCAGCAAAAACAAGCTATGCAACCCACCAAAAAAGTGATATAATAGGCGCAAAGGAAATTTATAGGGGGATACTTGTTATGAAACTCTCGGATTTTATGGATATCACACAGTTGCAGCGTATTCAGGACGCATTTTCAGAAGCCACGGGGCTGGCCGCTGTCGCCATTGACACCGACGGCAATTATATTACCAGAGGAAGCGGGTTTACGGATTTCTGTATGAAACATACCCGCGGCTGTGCGGAAGGCGCTAAGCGCTGCCAGAAATGCGACGCCGAGGGAAAGGGCGTTTATGAATGCCACGCGGGACTTATGGATTTTTCCATTGATATCACCCTAAACGGGGAAAAATTAGGCGCTGTCATTGGCGGACAAGTTCTCCCCAACGAACCGGATGAAGAAAAGTTCACCCAAATTGCCGAGGAGCTTGGCATCGATCCCGCTTCCTATGTCCGCGCCGTACATAAAGTGCCCGTGCGTTCCGAAAAAGCCATCCGTTCCGCCGCTAACCTTTTAAACGACGTGATCAACCGTATGGTTTTACAGGAATATATGAATGCCACCGAGTATAAAAAAATCCACGTTTGGGAAGACGAAATTGTAACTGCCAACGACGCCGTTTCCAGAATCAAGGAAAACACCCGCGAATTAGAAGCGCTTGCCTCCAAACAGACGATCATGGCGTTAAACGCTTCTATTGAAACCGCCCGCGTAGGCGCGGCTGGCGCTGGGTTTGGCGTCATTGCCAAACAGATGGGCGTTTTCTCTAAACAGTCCACCGAGATTTATAAAAAGATCACCGAAGACGCCAACAATATCTCCGAGTCAATCGGAAAGATGAACAATACCTGATACCGCTGCATATCCATAAAAGAACGCAAAAAAGCTGCCTTCCGTATTCCACAGAAGACAGCTTTTTATATCCGCTTATTCAAAACTGATGTTTAAATCCACATCGCCTTTTATCCCCGCAATTTTCCCCTTATTGGTATACTGCCAAATCTTAAACTCATAGGGGAAATAATAGGTATCGTCATAATAGGCGAACCACTTATCGTAATCCTCAAGCGACTCCATATCCAGCATCAGCATAAAGGTCTTCAAGTTGCCATAAATCATGGGCGTATATCCGGCCTCTTTGATTTTCTCGCAAAAGGCAATACAGTATCTCGTCCGCTCTTCGCTGGACAGATCATTTCCTCTGGCTCTCGAGTTCGTCACCGCCTCCACATCTAAAACGATCGGATATTTTACATCATAAGAGGAAATCGATTCAATCACATACTCGGCCTCTTCCTCCGCCTCCTCCTCACTCAGCGCTTGGGTAAAAAAGTAAACGCCTACATCAATATCATTTTCAAGGGCTCCTTCGATATTATCCTGAAAGGTTTCATCCTCAATGATCTCGCCCTCGGTATACCCTCGTATTCCCAAACGGATAAAGGCATATTCCACCTCGTCGGAAGCCACCTTTTCCCAATTGATCTCATCCTGATATTTGGAAACATCGATCCCTTTGTGGGAAACCCGCTCCCCGTCCTCATAATAGTGCATAACGCCGTCCCCATCCGCCATAAAGGCCTCTGGATCATATGTATTCTTGGCCAGTTCTTCCAGAATCGGGAAAAAATAATACTGTCCGGCATCTGCCACCACAATCTCATCCGCGAAAAAGGCGCGGAGCATATCCGTTGTTCCCTCCCCGGATGTCATTCGTTCCCTCAGTTGATCCAGAAAGGCTTCGCCCGTTTCCTCTTCTGCTTTCTGCCTCGCTTCCTCCACAGCATTGTCAATCAGCGCGTCCACCTCCGCCTGCGTGTAAGTCGCTTCCTCATCCAGCCTGATCGCTTCCAGTTCGTTCATCACTGCCGTATTTCTCTGCTGGACCGCCCGGTATTGAAACACCATCACCAGACAGATCGTAACCGCTGTTAAGGTGACAATACAAAGGAGAATGGAGCCCGCGAGGATGCTGTTCTCACTTCTCCTTCGTTTCTTCCTGCTGCGCTTCCCCTGCAAATGATTCTCCTGCATAAACTCTCCTTTTTTATGCGCCTATTACACGCGCTCACTAAAGTAGCTTTTGTACCCTTCCCCGAACACTTCTGTCGCACTGGTAATGATCATAAAAGATTCGGAGTCTTCCTCTTTCACAATCTCCTCCACTCTGGGAGAGACGGGCTTTTTCACCACGCACAGTATTACCCTCTTGTTATCTCCACTATATGCGCCCTGCCCATTTATATATGTCACGCCGATTCCCACATCCGACAAAAGCCGCTCCGCAATCCGCTCCGCTTTCCCGCTGATAATATACAGCATCTTCGCCTCGTCCCTTCCGTAAAGCACAATATCCATGACAAAGGACGTGCAGATCACCGAAATCGCCGCATACAACGCCGCCCGAAGATCACGAAACACAATGCCGGAAAGCGTAACAATACACGCGTCCGCAATAAAAAATATCTTTCCCGTCTTTAAATGCGGGAATCGGAGCCGCAGCGTCTTTACGATAATGTCCATACCGCCCGTCGTGGCCCCCGCTCGCAAAATCACGCCGATAGAAACGGCAGTCAGCGTGCCGCCCACAAGCGCCGCCAAGAGAATATCATCCGTGGCCGCCTCATAGAGCGAAAGCACATTGGTAAAGACAGAGATCAAAGCCGTCGCATAAATCGTAGAAATTGTCAGTCCTATTCCGAACTTCCACACAGCAAAAATTAGGATAGGCACATTGAGAAGCATAATCAGCGTTCCCGTACTCACCGGCAAAATTCTGCTCAAGATAATGGAAATCCCCGTCACGCCTCCCGGCGCCATATTGTTAGGGTCGGTAAAGAGACTGACCCCTACGGCGTAAACAAATGCCGCCGCTGTTATAATAGCATATTTTTTCATGAATATGAGTCCCACCTTTTTCCTGTTGGTTTTAGCAGTGCAAGCTCTCCTCCCCGTTTATCTTCTGTCCGTGCACTGCTCATTGCCATCACGAATATCATATCCATTTTTGCCATATCTACACGCTCGCCCGCACCAGTTTGGGCTGATAGCCGTGATCCTTAAGCGCTTTCATAATCTGATTCTTATGCTCCGTCCCGTACGCTTCCAGCGTAATCCGAAGCTCTACGGCCGCATTCCGGTTGATGGACACGAACTGGTTGTGTTCCAGCTTGATCACGTTGCCATCCTCCTTCGCAATCACGTCGGAAACTCTGGAAAGCTCTCCCGGCTTATCCGGCAAAAGCACGGACACCGAGAAAATACGATCGCGCAGCACCAGCCCCTGCTGTACCACGGATGACATCGTAATAACGTCCATATTGCCGCCGCTTAAGATAGAAACAATCTTTTTATTTTTCGTGTCCAAGTGCTTTAAGGCCGCCACGGTAAGCAGTCCGGAATTTTCCACAATCATCTTATGATTTTCTACCATATCGAGGAAAGCCACCACCAGCTCCTCATCCTCCACGGTAATAATATCATCCAGATTTTTGCTCACATATGGGAAAATCTTCTCACCCGGCGTCTTCACCGCCGTACCGTCCGCGATGGTGTTGACATGCTCCATTGTCGTAACCTTTCCCGCCTTGATCGAAGCCTTCATACAAGCTGCCCCTGCTGGCTCCACGCCTATGACTTTGATCTTCGGGTTCAAAAGCTTCGCCAGCGTAGACACGCCCGTAGCAAGCCCGCCGCCGCCAATGGGCACCAAAATATAGTCCACAAGGGGCAGTTCCTTAATGATCTCCATGGCGATCGTTCCCTGTCCGGTCGCCACGTCCAAATCGTCGAAAGGATGTACGAATGTATAGCCGTTCTTCGCCGCCAGCTCCTCGGCGTGGGCGCAGGCTTCGTCGTACACATCCCCGTGCAGAATCACCTCCGCCCCGTACCCTTTGGTACGATTTACCTTAATCAAGGGCGTAGTGGTAGGCATCACGATTACCGCCTTTACCCCGTAACATTTGGCCGCATAGGCCACGCCCTGCGCGTGATTCCCCGCAGAAGCCGTAATCAAACCCTTCTCCCGCTCCTCCTGTGACAGGGTGCTAATCTTATAATAAGCGCCTCTGAGCTTATAGGCTCCCGTAAGCTGCATATTTTCCGGTTTCAGATAAACCTTGTTTCCAGTCTGTGCACTGAAATAATCGCTGTACACCAGCTTCGTCTCCGAAGCAACCTCCTTCACGACCTCATAGGCTTCCTCAAACTTATCCAACGAAAGTTCTTTCATGTTTCCTCTCCCTCTTTCTCTTCCTGCGCTACGTCAAACAAAGCGTCCACAAACTGATCGGCGTCAAACTTTTGCAGATCTTCTATTTTCTCGCCCACACCGATATATTTTACTGGAATCTGTAACTCCGACTGGATCGCCACCGCGATGCCGCCCTTTGCCGTTCCGTCCATTTTGGTCAGGATAATGCCAGTCAGCTCCGCCGCCTCGCCAAACTCCTTCGCCTGCTGTAAGGCGTTCTGTCCGGTGGTGCCGTCCAGTACCACCAGATTTTCCCTATGTGCGTTCGGAAATTCCCGGTCGATGATACGGTTGATCTTTTTCAACTCCTCCATCAGGTTTTTCTTATTGTGGAGCCTTCCGGCCGTATCGCATAAAAGCACATCCGCATTCCGCGCTTTGGCCGCGTTCACCGCGTCATAAATCACGCTGGCAGGATCGGAGCCTTCATTCGCGCCAATCATATCGACGCCCGCCCGGTTCGCCCATTCCGAAAGCTGTTCTCCCGCCGCCGCGCGGAAGGTATCCGCCGCCGCAATCAACACCTTTCTTCCCTGCCCTTTCAATTGCCCCGCAAGCTTGCCCACCGTGGTGGTCTTACCCACACCGTTGACGCCGATCACCAAAACCACCGACTGTTCTTTCTCAAACTCATAGGCCGTCTCGCCGACCTGCATCTGCTCCTTAATATTCTGAATCAGAAATTCTTTGCAGCCGGCCGGCTCTTTGATATGGTTTTCCCGCACCTGAGTCCGCAGCTTATCCAGAATCTCCTCCGTGGCTTTCACCCCGATGTCGCCCATGATCAAGATTTCTTCCAACTCCTCGTAAAAGTCGTCGTCAATCTTGGAAAAGCCGCCAAACACCGAGTCAATCCCATGTACGATATTGTTTCTGGTCTTAGTCAGGCCCTCCCGCAGCCTGCCGAAGAAACCCTTTTTTTCTTCACTCATGCTTTTTCCCTGCCTAATCGTCTAATTCTTTATCTATCAGGTTCACGCTCACCAGCGTGGAAACGCCCTTCTCCTGCATGGTAATACCGTAGAGCCGGTCCGCCTTCTCCATCGTGCCTCGTCTATGCGTAATCACGATGAACTGGGTGCTTTTGGTCAGTTTATGGAGATACTTTGCAAACCGCGTCACGTTATTTTCATCGAGAGCCGCCTCGATCTCGTCCAAAAGACAGAACGGCGAAGGTTTCAGGTTCTGGATCGCAAAGAGCAGACAGATCGCCGTCAGGGATTTCTCTCCGCCGGACATCTGCATCATATTCACCAGTTTCTTTCCGGGCGGCTGGGCAATCACCAAAATGCCCGCTTCCAGCACGTCCTCTCCGTCGATGAGTTCAAGAGAGCCCTTTCCGCCTCCGAACAGCTCTTTAAATACTTTGTCAAACTCCCGGTTGATCTGGGCAAACTTTTCATTGAACTGTTTGCGCATGGAGGTGTCCAGCTCCTCTATGATGTTAAGAAGGGTCTTCTCCGCCTCCACCAGATCGTCATGCTGGGTTTTTAGGAACGTATACCGCTCCATCAAATTACGGTAATCCTCGATCGCGTTTACGTTCACGTCTCCTAACTTCCTGATCTCGTCTTTGAGTCCGCTGATATCCCGCTTCATGGCGGGCAAATCGTTCATCTCCTCGTTTTTGAGTCCTTCCGCGTCGGAGAGGGTAATCTCATACTCGTCCCACATATAATTGATCTGGGATTCAATAGATTCCTCCATCTTCTCCTTCTGCGCATTCAGACGATATACTTCTTTGTCCAGTGCGGACATACGCTGGGAGAGTTCCTCTCTGGATTGGAAGAAGTTCTTCTGCTTTCCGGTAAGCTCCTCCTTTGTCTCCACGTCCTCCTTTAGTTTCAATTCCGCATCGGTCTGAGCCGTGTGGGAAGCCTCGATGGTCTTCTCGATCTCAAGAATGCTCTCCTTCTTGCGCTCTACCTCTTCTTTGCCCAGATGCAGGCCTTCCTTCACCTCGTTCAGCTCGGCCCTGTAACGGTCCCGCTCACCGTCCACACGCTCTAGGTTCTGACGTTTGAAGTCTGCGTTCTGACGCATCTTCTCCACTTCCACGTCCCACTCGGAAACTTTGGCGGACTGTTCGGATTCCAACACGCGCTTTTCCTCCAACTGCGCCTGAAATTCGCCAATCTGGGTTTCCACGCTCTTCTCTAACGCTTCGGAGTCAGCCAGCTCCTTTGCCGCCTCGTCTTTGCCAGTACGGATCTCGCCGATCTGCGTCTCAATATCCTGTTCCTCGTTCTTTAACTCGCCGAACCCTTCCGTAGTCTCGCTCTTTTTCTCCTCCGCCTGCATCACATTCATTCTGGCGGTATTCTGTTCAATAAATTTGCGCTGGATCTGACCCTTGATATCCTCAATCTCCAACCGCATCTTATTGCGTCCGTGCTTGGTCTCCTCGATCTCGTTTAAAATCTGGTCGATCTCTTTCACATACTGCTTAACTTTCTTTTCCAACTCTTCCATCTCTCTTCGTCTGCCCAAAAGATTGGAGTTGTTTTTGAAAGCGCCGCCGCTGATGGCTCCGCCGGGAACCAAAAGTTCCCCTTCCAGCGTAACCATACGAATGCCGTAATCAAACTTTCTGGCGATCTTCACCGCGTTATCCACGTTATCTACCACCAGAATACGTCCCAGCATGGCCTTCGCCACATTCTTATACTTTTTCTCAATCCTCACAAGTTCATCCGCCATACCGACCACACCCGGTTCCTTCAAGGATTCCGGATTCTTAAACTCCTGCGGATGGGTAATACTTGTGAGCGGTAAAAAGGTGGCGCGGCCCGCCTTCGCTTTCTTTAAAAAGCCGATCATCCGCTTAGCTGTCTCCTCGTCCTCCGTGACGATATTTTGGATGTTGCCGCCAAGGGCCGTCTCGATGGCCGTCTCATACTTAGCGTCCGCCTGAATGATATCCGCCACCACGCCGATAATGCCCTTTTCCGACTCCTTCTTCTCCATAACCGCTTTCACGCTGCCGCCGTATCCCTCGTAGCGTTCCGTCAGGTTGGAAAGAGCCTCCAGTTTAGATTTCTGCTGATGATAAAGCACCTGCGTGTCCCTAAGTTTTTGATCCTTCGCCGCAAGCTCGTCCCGCACGCCGGCCAGTTTTTCTTCTTTAAGCTCCTGCTGTTCCGTCAGCTCCTGAATCGATCTGGTGATATTCTCAAATTCCTCTTCCAGCTTCTTGATGGTCTCTGTCTGCTCCGCCTCATCAGACTTTGCGCGCAGTAAGCGGGAGTTTAATTCCGCCTTACGGATATTGACCTGTTCCAGCATGGTATCGAAACGCCCCAGCTTTGACTTAATGGTGGCGCGGTTATTTAACGCCTCTATAATGGTATTCTTGCCGCTTTCAATGTGATTATTTAAGGTTTCAATCTCGCTCTGGGTTTTTTCCAAAAGTTCTCTGGACCGGGTTCTTTCCTCCTCTAAAGACGCCAGTTTTTCATCAATCTCCTGTTTTTCTAAGAGAATAGACTCCCGCTCCTTGTCTCTCTCGGCAAGCTGTTCGCTGATACTTGCGATGCGGTTTTGTAAGTGTTCCTCATTTCCTTCCGCAGAGTGAATCTGCTCCTTTAAGACGTTGATCTCGCCTTCCAGTTTAGAGCGCATCACGCCGGTGTCCGTGAGCGTAGCCCTTGCCGCCTCGATTTCCGCATCCAACTGTTCAATCCGGCTCTGAATCCGCTCATATTCTTCCTTGGTGGATTCATACTGATCCGTGGTTTCCTGCAAATCGGCCCCTGCAATGTGAAGCTTTTGGTCTACTTCTTTTAGCTGCTCCGTAATGCGCACATTTTCCAGCAGGAAAACATTCACGTCAAGAGTCTTTAACTCCTCTTTTTTCCGCAGATAAACCCTTGCCTTGTCAGCCTGTTTCTCCAAAGGCCCCGTCTGTTTTTCCAGCTCCGCCAGAATATCGTTGACACGCACCAGATTCTGCTTCTCCGCTTCCAGCTTTTTCTGGGCTGCATATTTGCGTCTCTTAAATTTCACAATGCCGGCCGCCTCGTCGAAGAGTTCCCTGCGCTCTTCCGGCTTGCCGCTCAAAATTTTGTCAATCTGTCCCTGCCCGATAATGGAATATCCTTCCTTACCGATACCGGTATCATAAAAAAGCTCGTTGACATCCTTTAAACGGCAGGGCGTTCCGTTTAACATGTATTCGCTCTCCCCGGAACGATAGAGCCGTCTGGAAACTGTCACCTCGTCGTAGTCGATGGCTAGCTGATGATCGGAGTTATCCAGCGTAATCGCTACATAAGCATACCCAAGAGGCTTTCTCATCTCCGTTCCCGAAAAGATCACGTCCTGCATAGAAACGCCGCGAAGCTGTTTGATCCGCTGTTCTCCCAACACCCATCTGACCGCATCGGCCACATTGCTCTTTCCGGAACCGTTCGGGCCTACGATACCTGTGATCCCGTTATGAAACTTAAAATTTATTTTATTGGCAAAGGATTTAAACCCGTGTACCTCTATACTCTTTAAATACATAGTTACCTCTCGTCTGTATCTGAATTCCCGCTATCCTTCTCTTCTGGCAAGAAGGGCCTGATAGGCCGCCTGCTGCTGCGCCGCTTTCTTGGAATGACCGCTTCCCTGTCCAACCTTTTTCTCTCCCACAAAAGCTTCCACCTCAAAAATCTTATCGTGGGCCGGCCCTTCCTCTCTCACCGTCTCATAGCGAAGCAATCCTTCCTCTCCCTGCTGCACAAGCTCCTGCAAAATCGTCTTCGCATCGTAAAAAAGCTGTTTATGTTCCAAATCGGATAGGATGAACCGATGGATAAACTCGGAAGCCCGCTCGATTCCCCCGTCCAGATAAATGGCGCCGATCAACGCCTCCATTACATCGGACACAATCGAATCCCTGTTCCTGCCTCCTGTAGCCTCCTCGCCCTTACCAAGTAAAATATACTGCTCCAAGGCAAACTCCCTTGCGCAGTAGGCAAGAGCCGGCTCGCAGACCATGGAAGCCCGAAGCTTCGTCAAGTCTCCTTCCGCCGTCTCCCCTCGTTGTCGAAAGAGGAAATCACTGCTTACAAACTCAAGCACGGCGTCCCCTAAAAATTCCAGCCGCTCATAATCCCCGTATTTATTAATCTTCATCTCATTGGCGTAGGAGCTGTGGGTCAGCGCCTGACGAAGCAGTCTGTCATCCTCAAACTGGTATGCAATTTTTTCTTCCAATATAGCAAACGCTTCTTTCGCCATAAAAACCTCCGCATAGAAAAGCCCTTCCTTATCAGAAAGGGCCTTTTGCTTACTCCCTGCTGTTCTTAATCAGTTCTACCGCCTCTCCCACCGTAGCGATACGTTCCACTTTTTCTGCCGGTATCTCGATGTGAAAAGCCTCCTCAATTCCCATGATGATCTGGTATACATCCAGAGAATCCGCTCCCAGATCTTCCAGAAAGGTGGTCTCCAATGTGATTTCCTTTGTATCCACACTCAAGACCTCCGCTATCACTTCCCGTAATTTTTCCAGTTCCATTGCCAAACAACCTCTCTTGTTTTAGAAGTTCTATTCGCACGCGTCCTGCGTTGCGACCTTCTCCCGAATCTTTTCACTGATCTTCTGCTCCGTAAAAGTAATACACTGCAGAATAGAATTTTTAATCTCGTTCGCTTTGGAGCTTCCGTGCGTCTTGACTACCAGCCCTTTCAGTCCCAGAAGGGGTGCGCCGCCGTACTGCTCTAAATCAAACGCCTTTAACGTCGTCTTAAGCGCCGGTTTGACTAAAAGAGCGCCGATTTTACTGCGCAGGGAAGTCATCATTCCCTCTTTTACTTTGCTGATTAACGTAAGTCCCACGCCCTCATAGGTCTTCAAAATGACATTTCCCACAAAAGCCTCGCAGACCACTACGTCCGCCGCGCCCGCGGGAATATCCCGGGCCTCCACACTGCCGATAAAGTTGATGTCGGGGCAATTTTTCAAAAGCGGAAATGTCTCTTTGACCAAGGCGTTTCCTTTCTCCTCCTCGGCGCCGATATTTACGATGCCGACCTTGGGATTTTTCACTCCCATCACATACTCCATATAAATAGAACCCATCTTCGCAAACTGTACCAAATGAGACGGCCTTGCATCTACATTGGCCCCGCAGTCAATCAAAAGAGAACAGCCGATAGCCGTAGGGATCAAAGGTGCAAGAGGCGGCCTTTCCACCCCTTTAATACGGCCCACAATCACCTGCCCGCCCACCAGAGTGGCCCCGGTGCTGCCTGCAGACACAAAGGCATCGCAAGTGCCTTCTTTCACCAGATTTAATGCTTTTACAAGCGAGGAATCTTTTTTCTTGCGGATCGCCATCACTGGCGGCTCCGCCGTCTCAATCACCTCGGAAGCCTGTACTACTTCGATCTGTTCCTTCTGATATGTATAGCCTGCCAATTCTTTTTCCAGCGTGTCCTGCTGTCCAACCAGATAGACTTTTATTTTTCCGCTCTCGTTGACCGCCTCCACGGCGCCTTTCACCGTTTCCACAGGAGCGTTGTCTCCGCCCATAGCGTCTACGGCCACTTTAATCCATTCGCTCATCCGTTCTCCTCCAGAGCCAATCAAACATACCGTGTTTCCGAGGCTGGCTCTACATTATCATACTAAATCCGCATATAAAAATCAAGGCTCTTCGAGAGGTTCCCGAAAAGCCCACGCACATCGATCAATCAACTGCGATGATTTCTTTTTTGTTGTATGTTCCACATTTCTTACATACTCTGTGAGGCACCATCAATG